>DKPN01000006.1 GCA_002471195.1 Bacteroides sp. UBA7333 | reverse complement strand
GGTCAATTTCGCCGTGTTTTCCAATTAGTTTACTGATTGAAAATGAAATAATTGTAGCGACGCCAAAAGTGGACAGTCGAGAGCCAAATGGTGCAATTCTGTGACCTAATTTTGAATTTTAAGAATAGGTCACGATTTGGTCACAGAAGTAGTGTATTTTTTGGCTTTTTAGTGGCTCCGAGAGGGAACCGTATAGACAAGAAAAAACCCTACAAAACATTGATTTTGTAGGGTTTGGCTCCTTGATGTCACCTTTTGGCTTCATCGTTCAGCGGAGAGAGAGGGACTTGAACCTTTTAATAAACAGATTAAATATTTTGATGCAAATGCATTGCAAATGTATTGCAAGAGCATATAAACCAATACTTTAGACGATTACGATTAAACATACATTTAAATGGATTAAATTTGATTATACCAAAAAGTGTATGTACTTTTGTATGCAGCAACAACAATTTTAATCGTATGGATAAATACAAATTCGGGGTTAGATTCCGTTTGGAACAACGGCGTGAAAATCCTAAAGACAAAAACAGTCTATTGATTGAAACTAATCTACCAATCAATGCGGATATTACCTTTTGCGGAAAACGCTTTTTTTATTTTACAGGATGTCGGATTGACGCAAGTAAGTGGGATAAGAATTTGCAAGTAGTTAAGAAAAACAATTTCAATGCACGGGGTGAAAGTGCATCAGAAATAAACGCTCGACTTAGGCGCATTTGTGTTGCCGTAGAAAGTGTTTTTAGACGTTTAGAAATAAACAACATTCCACCAACAAAAATTAATGTCCGGGATGAACTAAAAAAAGAACTCAATGAAGAATCTATGTCGCGCAAGACATTAATTGAATATTATAAAATGCTTGTTGATATACGTGAAAAGGAATTGAAAGACACACCAAATCGCGCACAATGGAAACAAGGGACATTAACGAAACATAAAACTATGATTCGCCATTTAGAGGGTTACAAGCGACAATTATACTTTGAAGATATGACCGATATAACATTGTCTAAATTTGAATCCTATCTTATCGGAAAAGGGCTTTCAAATTCTTATGTTCATAAATCAATGAAAGATATTAAGACATTCTTAAATTGGGCTACTCAAATGGGTTATAATAAGATTCTACATTATCAGAACTATCAGCAAAAATTTAAAAATGAAACCATAACGGAAAATAATACAAATCTTTTTGCACTTACAAGCGATGAATTACTAATTCTTCAAAGGTTAGATATAAAGCGTCAATCTATTGACCGAACACGCGATATGTTTCTTTTTTGCTGTTCAACCGGGTTGCGTTTTTCAGATGCACGAAAATTAAAATGGACCGATATTGCAGAAGATTGTATTGATGTGGTTACGCAAAAAACAAATCAACATATTAGAATCCCAATTAACAAGAGGATAAAAAGCATTATTGATAAATATTCATCTTTTAAATTAGAATTTGTTTTTCCAAGCATTTCAAATCAAAAATATAATGACCAACTTAAAGAATTGGGAAAGTTAGCCGGATTTGATGAAGTATGGACAAAGGCGATACAGCGCGGAAATGAAGTTGAAAGAATATCATTACCAAAATATGAGTTTCTTTCTTCACACGTGGCAAGACGAACGTTTGTGACTGATGCATTACGTAAAGGATGGCAACCCGAAGCAATTCGAGCTATTACCGGACATACCACGTCAAAAATGATGATGAATTACGTTAAAATGGATATGGAAACCAAAAAGGAATTTATGGGAATGCTTGATGTTGATGATGAACAAGAATCAGTATTCGACTTTAATATAACTGACGAAGAAAGAATCACATTTGGAATACCTGAAAAGAATGAATATTTGACCATTATAGACAAGAAAATAGATATGGCGACACTTCATTTGGCTTTTCTTTTTCAAAGCCGTGGCGAACTCACAAAGTCTTTTGAATATGCTTGTAAATTACCCGATTCTATGAAAGTTGAATATATGCGTACTGTTATAACTAATAAATAGCGGCAATTATGAAAAGAATTTATTTGTCAGGTAACCCAAACGAATCACAATACAACATACAACAACAATTGCTATTGGTTGAACAAAACCTTGTTCAAAGCAATAATTGTGTAGTTTATAATTCCTTTGATTTAGGTTTTCATAATCAATTAAATTCGGAAGATATAAAGGAATGGTTTAATTTATTAATGTCTTGTGATACATTATATTTACTTGATGGATGGTTCTATTCAAAACATTGTGTTTCTGAATACAATATAATGCAAGGGTTGGGGAAAAGGATTCATTATCAAGACTGCAACCCTATTAATGATATTTTCAATGAAACTTTGCGTTTACGCAAGATAATACACGAAGCAAGCGGATATGATTTTTTTTATTATACGGCTAAAGGTCGAGAAATTGAGAAAGTATATCCACGATTTATTTTTATATATTATTCATTCCATTATCTAAATATAAGTATTCAAGATATAGCTAAGATTTTAAGATTAGACAGAACGACAATAATTCACGCTTTAAATAGATTTGAGGAATTATATAAGAGCGATTTAGTTTTCAATCAGATTAATGATATTGTGGCAAAGAAATTCTTCATATAAGTATTAATAGATTTAAAAATATATCCCAACCAAAGAATAATGCTTTGAGTTGGGATTTTTTTTTAAAAAAGTATTGTTTCTTTCGTTTGGGTGTTTTATTAAATAGAACAAATAAAAACGATTATAAAACATCTATAAATCTGATTATCAGACATAAAATGTGAATATCTTTTGCATAAGTCTAAGTTTAAAAAGTTCTTTAATGTCTTTTTTAATAACATCTTTGCATAAAGAAAATATTTAAAAAGGATGTCATGGAATTAATTGTAACTACAAAACAAGAATTATCGGAATTGATTAATGATGCCGTCAGTGATGCCATTGGAAAAGTTATGAAGCAAGAAGAAACACCAAAAGAATCTGTTTTAATTCATGGTATTCTTGGATTAGCTAATTTTTTAGGTGTATCAATGCCAACAGCACAGAAACTTAAAAATGAAAAAGCGTTCCCATATATGCAGCGTGGGAGAACGGTTATTTTTAAATCCGAAGAAGTACTTGCCGGAATGGCAAGAAGAAAAAATAAATCACGTTTTTAAAATTCAAATCGTATGGAAATAGTAAGCAACACCAATCCGCACCGAATGTCAGCGGCGGAAGCATTGCCCGGGACTGAACCGGGTTCAGATATTAGACAAATATATGACTATTTGGCACGTGGTCGTATTCTGACAAGCATTGATGCCGTATTCTCAAACAATACCGTTTGTCTACCCAAATATATAAGCATACTACGCAACAAGTATGGCATTACTATAAAAGACAAGTGGATTCAAGTCAGCAAACGCAAAAAGGTCAAACAATATTGGCTTGCTGATTAAGTGTTCGTAACAACCGCAAGCGGACACGCAACACCGCCTTGCGCTACTCCATAGGTTTTCGCAACAATGCTTTTTGATATACAAACCAAAAAATATTGTTGTTATGGACACAAAAAAATCATTTAGAACAAATTCATTTGGATTGATACAATGTGCTTCAATCCTACCTGATAACCATTGTCACAAACAAAGGGTGATATTGAACACCCTACTCTTTGATAAAACTTCAATGCTTAATACTGTAAAGTAATGGACGGTTGGATAAAATTACATAGAAAAATAATGGACAACCCTTTGTATTTGTCCGAACCATTCACGCGAATGCAAGCATGGATTGACTTGTTGTTGCTTGCAAACCATAAAGAGGGATTTTTCTATGTAAGAGGTAATAAGGTTATTGTAAAACGTGGACAGATTGGAACAAGTTCCCGGACTTTGGCAACACGTTGGCAATGGTCACGTGGTAAAGTGGAACGATATTTAAAAGAACTCGAATATAGTAATCAGATAGAGCCACAGAAAAACAACGTAATTACCTTATTATCAATATGCAACTACAACGATTATCAAGGAATAGAACCACAGAGCGAGCCACAGACAGACCACAGACGAGCCACAGACGAGCCACAGACAGACCCAAACAAGAAAGATAATAAAGAAAAGAATAATAAGAATGATAATAATAGTAGTAAGGAAACCGCAAAGCGGTTCACACCACCATCTATTGAAGAAGTTCAATTTTATATTTCTGAAAAGGGTTATTCGGTCGATGCGGAAAGGTTTGTGTCATTCTATGAATGCAAAGGTTGGTATGTCGGAAAAAACAAGATGAAAAATTGGAAAGCAGCCATTACAACATGGTCTAAATCCGAAAAATCAAAAATGAGTAACATTAAAACATCAAGTTCAACCCAAAATGTAAATGATATATGGAATCAAAAATAACACCTCAATTTTATGTTGAATGGCTAAAGAAGAACATAAACGAGATTGCAGAAAAATGCGGATGGGCGGAAATTACCGCAATTCAGAAAGAACCCTTAGAACTTCACAATGAAGAAAACGCGGTAATATGCTTTTCAACTTTACATAAAGATGGCATCAAAACATATTATTTATGTGAGATATGTGATGAAGAAATGCCATTTTCCGCGGTTATGGAATCCTTTATTGCGATGCAAGCAGTACAAACAGAGGGGAAAGTAGGTGGGCGCATTGTTGTTGTGTCACCTGAAATTTGCGAAAAGTTTGCTTGTGGCATAAAGTCAAAGTCATTGCCTATCAATCTATTAAAGGCAAACCCGGATGAATGTAAGTATTGGTCTTGCGAGAAATAAGTTTATAAAGTTGTCAAAATATCCATCAAATGAGAAAATACAGTCCCAAAATAGCAAAGACGATTATAGAACTTATCAGGTCTGATACATATACAATCACCGAAGTATGCAAGATTGTAGGCATATCAAACACCGCCTTTTATAAGTGGTTAAAAAAAGACCCACAGTTCAAAATCGAAGTAGAAGAAGCTAAAGAGGAATTACGGGAAATCCTTGTTGTAGAAGCTAAAAGAAGCCTTTTGAAAAAGATTCAAGGTTGCACCATTGAAGAAAAAAGGATTATTGCAATACCAAGTAAGGAAACTGACGAAAACGGGCATCCAATCCCTAAAATAAAGGCTCAAATAACCATAAAAAAGCATATACAACCCGACACGGCGGCAATCATTTTCACATTAACCAATAAAGAACCGAATAATTGGGCGAATAGATTTTCAACAACGGTGATAGGGAAAGATATGACTCCCGCACGCATACTTACCAAAGTGGAAGAGGCAGAATATTTAAAAGAAATGACAGATGAAGACTTGGAAAATCAAATTTCAGAAATTAAAAACAAAATAGATGGCTTATGATAGAAGTAAATAAAGATTATAGCGGGTTACAGTCGCTAAATGATTTGAACGGATTACACATAAAACACTGTAATACAAATCAATATATTTTTTAATCGGGTTATTAACAACAAAAAAACAGTCAAAAACATGGAAGATAAGTTCAAAAAAGCATTTGAAAAGGTAGAAGCAAACTACAAATGTTTTGATTCAACATCATGGTTGATATTAGACACAAAACAAAAAATTGCAGAATTACTCGAGATAGAAAACCCCAATAAAACACAAGAGGTTCAACTTGCGACAGCTATGTATATGCTAAAAGCATTGAGTAAGTTATCAATCGTTGAAAACTCTATTAATAAAACCAATTAATATGGCAGAAATTGACGGTGGAGCGTTGTCCTTTAAATCAACGTTGGACAACGACCAAATGAATGCAGCGGTTGAAGAAACATTGCGCCGGGTGCAAGGTCTTTCGGATGGAACGGTTGCGGGCGGAAAGGTAATGGATAACGCATTTAATACAACAGCGGCTAATATACGGAAAGCATTGGGCGATATAGGAACGGCGTGTGAAACGCATGAAGCGGAATTGAAGCGTCTTGAATCAGAATACCAACAACTCGGACAAAAGGCAAGCGCGGCGTTTAGCGCGGGGCGTGACGAAGAATATAGGGCGATTCAGCAGCAACAACAAGCCGTTCAGGGTGAAATTTTTGTGCGCAAGGAATTGTTGATAGAATTGCGCGAACAATCCGATATGTTGGAAGTTGCAGCAAGCAAACAGGATGAAGTTACCCGGAAAACCGAAAACGCGTCAAACGCTCACGTGTCTTTTCGTACAAGATTGCGAGAAGTAAGAGAAGCGTTGATTGAAATGGAAGCCGCCGGGCAACGCGGAACTTCTGAATATAAAAGAATGCAAGATGAAGCGGCAAGGCTTACAGATGCAATGGCGGATGCACAAGCACAAGCCAATATATTAGCGCACGACCAACGCGGAATGCAAGGTGTAATTTCGGGTCTTACAGGCTTGGCGGGTGGTTTTTCAGCCGCCACGGGCGTTGTATCGTTGTTCGCCGGGGAGAATGAAGACTTGCAAAAAGTAATGGTGAAAGTACAATCGTTAATGGCGATAACTATTGGATTGCAGCAAGTTCAACAGGCTTTAAATAAAGATTCGGCATTTCAACTTGTGACCATTAATGGATTGAAAGAATGGTGGACGGGTGTTGTCGCTAAAGCAACAATCGCCGAAACAGCAGAAACGGTTGCAACAACTGCAAACACAGCGGCGCAAGCAGCTAACACAACGGCAACGGGGGCGGCAACCGCGGCAAAAACAGCAAGCACAGTTGCGACAGGGGCGCAAGCAACCGCGACAACCGCCGGAACAGTTGCAAATATTGGTCTTGCGGGGTCTTTCAGATTAATAGGGGCGGCAATAAAGTCTATTCCCGTATTTGGGTGGATACTTGCCGGGATTTCGGGTCTTATAGGGCTTTACACCTTATTTTCAAGCAAGGCAAGGCAAGCAAAAAAAGAACAAGAGGAATTTTCAAAAGCCATGATTGAGGGTTGTTTTAAACCTATTGGTGTCGTTGAAGAATTGTCGGTTAAATACAATCGTCTTGCTGATGATATGGCGGCAAAGGAAAAATTCATTAAGGATAACAAAAAGGCTTTTGACGAACTCGGTGTGTCAGTTAATAGTGTTGCTGATGCTGAAAACCTACTTATAACGAATAAGGATAAATTCATTGAAGCGCAAATCGCAAAAGCAAAGGCAGCAATATATGTTCAACAATCAATGGACAAGGTTAAGAAGCAACTTGAACTTGAACAAGAGATTGCAAAAATGAGTGACACAAAGACCGTTTACGCGTCTTATGGTCAATACGGCGGGTCTTATTCATACGAGGTTGAAAACACCGCTAAAACAAAGAAAAAGAAGCAACTCGAAGAATTACAGGCGGAAATAAAGGCGGGTTACTCAAATGCGGCTAATGAAGAAAAAAAAGGTCTTGAACTTCTTGAATCAACGGGAGTAAATGCGGTTAACACATACAAATCCGGGACAATTGGTGCGATAGAACAAGCTATTGCAGAGAAGCAAGCAGCGTTGAAGCTACTTGACGACAACGAAGCATACAAAAAGGGCATCGCGGAAATCGAAACACTTCAAAAACAATTAGAGGGAATAACCGGGAAGAAGACAACTTCGGGTGGCACTAAAAAAGACGCATTTCTTGAAAAACTTGATAATTACAAAAAGGAATATACACGATTCAAAAAATGGATTAATTCAGGTGATGAAGTGTTGTCAAAAGCGGCTCAAACTGAATTTGATTCGTTATTAAAGCAAGGTGCTACATATATAGACTATCTTAAAAGACAACGTGACGAAATATTGACCATTGATATAGCCGAAAGAAGCAAGGAACAGACATCGCAACTAAAGGCGTTGAATGACCAAATCGCGGAAGAAACAAAACAAACCGTTTTAGACGCTTTCAATCGTGAATTATCAGAACAATTAAGCAATGCAAAAACAACGCTTGAAATACTCAATATCATAGCACAAAAAAGGAAAGAGTTGTCGGGCGATGGAACGGAAATGGACAACACCAAAAAGGAGTCATTGGACAATGCCGAAAAAGATGCAATTGCACAACAAAAGCAAGATACAGACGCATTGTTGGATGATTACGCTTCGTACTTGGACAAGAAATTGCAAATGGAAATGCAATATACTAATGATATTGTATTACTTGAAAAACGCCGTGCCGAAGCAACAACAGATGCGGAAAAAGCGCGTATTGATACAGCCATAAGCAACCGTACACAACAATATAAAAGCGATTCGCGCGGTTCGGGGGATGCCGATTATGACGCTATGGTTCAGCAATACGCGAGTTTTGAACAAAAGAAACAATCCATAATTGATGAATACGATGATAAGCGTCAAAAAGCATTAATGCACGGAAATGAACAGCTTGTTCAACAACTTGACGAAGCACAAGCAAAAGCCATGTCTAAACTTGCGCTTGATGAATTACAAGTGAATCCGGATTGGGAAAAGATGTTTGGCAATCTTGATGAATTGACGACAAGTAAATTGCAAGAAATACTAAACATGATTAAAGGGAAAACGGCTTTCCTTGGTGTTGACTTTGACCCAAAAGACCTTGAAGTTATCCAAGATAAAATCCAAGAGATACAGAACAAAATTAAAGAAAGAAATCCGTTCAAATCTTTAATTTCATCTATCAAGGAATATTCAAAAGCTACTGACGAAGAAAGTAAAAAGCAATCATTAACCAATATGATGCAATCGGCGGCATCCGTTTGTGATTTGGTAGGTGGTAGTATATCGGCAATTAGCGATGGTCTTGTAAAGATGGGAATGGACGCGGATTCAGAAACAGCCGCAATACTGAATGGATTGTCGGGCATTGCAGATGGTGCAAGTCAAGTTGCGCAAGGCATCGCAACCGGGAATCCATTGTCCATAATTCAAGGTTCTATTGGAATATTAACTTCTGCATTTGAACTGTTTGATTTTAAAAGCCGCGCGGCTGAAAGACAAGTAAAGAAGCACGCCGAAGCTATAAAGGAACTTGAAAAGGCATATAAGCAACTTGCATGGCAAATCGAAAAGGCTTTGGGTGGTGAAGTTTATAAGAACCAAAAAGCCGCCATTGCCAATATGAGAGAGCAACAAGAAAATTTGCAAAAGATGTGGGAAGCTGAACAGTCTAAAAAGAAGACAGACAAAGACAAGGTTAGCGACTATAAAGAGCAATACGCGGAACTTGAACGCCAAATTAAAGATATGTTTGATGCAATAGCTAATGATATGTTGCAAACGGATGCAAAATCATTTGCGGACGAATTGGGCGATGCGCTTGTTGAAGCATTTTCAAAGGGCGAGGACGCGGCAAAGGCTTTTGATGATGTAGTTAACAACGTTCTTAAAAACGCGGTCTTAAATCAGCTTAAAAAGAACTATTTGGAACAGCAGTTGCAAGAAGCACTTGACGAATTACAAGGTTCAATGGGATATTGGAACGGTAATGATTTTATTTTCGATGGTCTTACGGATGCGGAAATACAAAATTTTAAAAATAAAGTTTCTGCAATTACGGGTAATTTCAATCAGGCATTGGGTATATATTCGGATTTATTCAAAGATTTATTTGATGAAGTGGATTCAGATACAACATTGACGGGCGCGGTCAAAGGAGTATCAGAGGAAACGGCTTCAATACTTGCCGGGCAAATAAATGCCGTTCGTATTAACCAAATTGAATCAATGGAGATAATGCGACAACAACTAATGGTATTATCGACTATTGCCAATAATACTTCTTACAATTATCACCTTTTGGAGATTCGCAATGATATAAGAGATATGAAGAGTTTAAATTCATCTTCTTCGTTGCGTTCACAAGGATTATGTTAAACGTTAATTATAAAATTTATGGACATCGTTAGAGATACAGAAAATAATGAAATGCAAATGGTCATTGCAACAATCGATGCAAATGGAGAAATTGCACGTGTTGCAGGGGAAGTAACGCCATTAGATGATGACATCAATGGTGTTGAAGGGGAAGTAAAACCATTAGATGATGACATCAATGCTAAAGCAGTAAGATTTTGGGCGGGTGCGACATTTGAGAATAGAGAAACCGCACCATTTCGCGTCACGCAAGACGGTTCGGTAGTTATGTCAAAAGCTACGGTCGAGGGTGTAATAAAAGCAATATCAGGAACTATTGGCGGCTTTGAAATTGCAAATGGAAGAATTGGTGCTATACCGGACGAACCAAATGTTGATTATGGTGGAATGGGGTTCACCAATCACATGATGAAATATTCAGATTTTGATGATTTAAACAAATCACATATTATTTCCGCTATCGGGGATAATGTAAATCCGGGCAATGATGTTCCTATGCTTGCAAGATTCGAATATATAGACAATAAGAATGGTGATGAATTGGTGAGTAACGGTATTGCTCTAAAAGTTAAATGCCGTCCGGGGTATCAACATCCGTGGTATGTACAACGCGCGCTTGATTGTGACGGCAACGTGTATGGCATTGGTCAACGCGCGGTGTTTGATGATGGATATATAGGCAAACCATTTATCAATATTATTGAAGAGCATATTGGTGTTGCTCATGCATATTTTTTTGACACAATAGAAAGTTCACTTTCAAATATTAGGCTACCAAACAAAGCTATGATTGATAAAGTAACAGGAAAAAGAGATATTACTTTCTTACTTTATCTACAAGTGGGTTGGCTTGGTAACAACAATAAGATTCGCATTTTAGGTGTAGACAACGGATGTATATTTGACAATAACTGTAATAGACCAAATGGCGGTTATGGATGGTATGAAATGGCACAAGGTGACAGCATGATATTGAGATATTACAACGGCAACTACTATACAGTACAATATAGAACTTAATAGTCAGGTTCAAGTCCTTGTATGTCCTTGAATTGCAATTGTACCGGGTTGACAATTAGTTATTTAAAGACAACAAGGCAAAAATAAAATACAGTTTAACAGACAAATTTATTGATTATGACAGAAAAACAGTTGAAAATTAAGGAATATGACACCTTAATAGAAAAATTAGACAATGAGTTCAAAAAACATTGCGAAGAACAAGAAAATATTGAATTAACAGGAAGTAAAGAAGAAATCTTTCAAAAAATAGGCGAAAAAACAGTTGCGGAATCGCGCTATTTAAGCCGCCGAAATGAACTTGTTTTCCAAAAAGAAAGTTTGGAAACAGAAGTTAGCCCACATGTTGAGGCTTACGTTGATTCGCAAAAGAATAATCCCTTTACAGGAAAGAGTATTTAAACAATTAAAGAACAGAATATGAAAAAGATTTTAATTAGAGAGAACGCAAACAAAGCGAATGAGTATATTGAAAATGTTGAATCTATATACATTTGTAATTTGCATAGATTAGCTCAATCGATTATGGGTTTAGGAATGGGCGTTGCCACAAAAGACCAAATTATTGATGCTATATCAAATAATTGCCATCAAATCAATGAACGTTATAACGAGCATTTGAAAAGCTTATATAAAGCACCTGACGGGATGGAAGTAATGGAAGCCGCATTCGGAAGAATCGCCGTAAATACATCAAATGAAGATGGAAACCGTTTTAAACAAGTACTAAACATTGCAGAAGAATTTAAACGCAATGAAAACACTCTTTTTAATGGTATTAGAATTGATAATGAAGATTTATTTGATAGTTTTGATTTGAACGAAGACGGAACGCCTTATTTATTGGAATCGGTAAAAGAAAAAATCCGTGAAAGCGTCAAAGAGTATTGTAAAACTGAAATAGGCGTGGAAATTCACAAATTACATCAATCATTGGCAAAGGATATACAAAAAATGTATGACCTTATGGCTTTGGCTGACAATGGAGAAACAACGAAATTAAATTCGGATGCTCATTGTATTTTAAGTTATAGATTTCCATACGGTCTTTTTGACGTTAAAGAAGACCATACAACAGGACGCAAAGTATTTATCCCGGTAAATATTAATTTTGACCCTGAAAAGATTGAAGCTGATGAATCATTTATTGATGATGAAGATGAATAGTATTAACATTCCACGGCATAGCGTAAAGTTATGTCGTGGAACTAATGTTTTTATTTATGGGATTAACTATTTCGGGCAATCTAACTATTGAAATAAAGCCTATAAGACAAGAAATGGAATTGGATGATGATTTATCCGATGAAGAAGAAAAAGACGCTGAAAAAGACGATAAAACGGCAGAAGTTTAATAAAAAAGGGAATGTGTAATACATTCCCTTTTTATTTATCATACTTGTTTGAAAGAAATGTCTTCAATAATAAGTGTTCCTAAATCAATATAAGGTTTTGAATCAATTGAATTAATTTTGGGGAATCCCTCAAAGCATTTGCCACTTGGAAGAACAAAAGAACCATTGGTGTTGGCAAAGTCTTTAAATACCCCATTTATATGATACAACTTGTTTTCAATAAGCTGTAAAGCAAGTTCTTTGTCTATAATAGTAAATATCTGAAACGTGGTTGTGTAATCATCTGAAATTTTGTAATTACAATTAGAACCAAAACTAAACTTGGCAACATATTTTCCGGCATTTTTAAATGCGTCTGATTCAAATTCAAAAGGTGATTTAGGGTATTCCAAAAGCATTTCAAATTGTAATGGTAGATTAATTACAAAAGGAAGTGTGTCGCCAATAGATTCTTGTAATTGTGTCATAAGCGCATTTGCACCATCATTCATTGTTACATTATTATTCATCAAGTTTTCATTTTGCGCAATGAATGAATCCAAGAACTCTTTTAAAGGTGGTGTTTGTTGTGCTTGTTGCTGAATTTTCTTGTTGTCAGAAGTACAACTTGATAATAGAATGATTATAAAAAGAGAAATCGCGGGTATAAAAATACTTTTTTTCATAACTATTTATTTTTAAGGTGATTAATAAAGAATAATGAAATCGTTACAGTTATAAATTAACTTGTTGAAATATAGTATCTTATGTAAATATCAGAAAAGTTAAAGTGTATCACTATGATACACTAACTAATTGATTATCAATTGCAAAGATAAAGAAAGTTTTGAATCAACGTTGTTTTTTAATTAAATTTCTTAGAATTTTGTATCGAAAACAAAAGCAAATCACATTATGAATATAAACATCGACTTGAACAAACCATTATGGCAATTAACAGTTGGGGAATTTTTGGAACTTATTAATCAATCCCCCGTTGTTACAGTTGATAACACACCAAAAGAAAAACGTCTTGTTTACGGAATTGCGGGAATTGCGCAAATATTCAATTGTAGCATGACAACCGCAAACCGGATAAAATCAAGCGGCAAGATTAACCAAGCCATATCACAGACCGGGCGAATGATTGTTGTTGATGCGGATTTGGCTTTAGAGTTAATGAAGAAATAACACTTTAATAAATTATATAATTATGCAAAAGACAAAACCAAGTATTGAGAGTACAACACACGCTGATTTTATGAGAAATGCGACAATTAGTGATTCAACACGTGATTATTTATTGGTGTGGGGACAATTTGAAGACCTTGCAGATAAGTTTTATAATTTGTACGCACGTGATTGGGGTACAGATGAAGCGGAAAATATGTTGAGTGATAATTTTGCAAAACCATTTGATGACTTAAAGAAAGTTCTTTTGGACACTATGGTTGATAAAATAAAAATGAACTTTTCAGAACTAAATCGCAACGCTTTATGATTACAAATGACGAAATTAGCGGCATTATGAATGATTTCACCGCCGATGAAATTGAAGAACGCTTAAACACTATCTTTAACGGCTATTTGGGAAGTGATACAGGCGACCCACCGGATGAACTTCAACAAAACCATTACTTAGTAATTTTGATTACAAGTGTATTCCGAAAATGGGGTACAACTGATAAATAGGCGCAACACTTCGCAATAATGCTTATATGTTATATCGCAACAATGTAAAGCCATCATCCATTCCGGGTGATGGCTTTTTTGTGCTCTTATTTGCTTTATATATATCCGGGGACATACCTTTGCGCCGAATTTATTAAATAACAATTTTATGATTAAAAAATTATTGATTTTAGGAATGTCATTTACATGCCTGACGGCTTGCAACAATGACATGGGAACAAACTTAACCGAAACCGACAATGTAGAAGTCAGATTCAATGTAAACGCTTTAAACGTTGATGTTCAACCAATGATGACAAGGACAATACCAAGTTCCATTTTGACAAACATTCATTATGCTTTACAAAACACAACAACACAAAAATGGTATTCCGGGGAACAATCATTAAGTGATGCCGGGGATGAATTTGGTCATATTAACTTATGGATTCCAACGGGGAACTATAAAGTTACATTCTTTGGATATGGTAATGATAATCCAAGCGGAGAAGCGGGATTGCGTGTTGAAAAAGACTATAATAAGACTTATATCAACATTAACAACAAAGATGGCTTCATGTATAATTCAGAAGTTTCAATTGGTGATAGTGAAACAACGACAGACGTAAATCTTACGCGTCTTAGTTCTAAATTAGTTATTAAGCTAAATGATGTAATTCCAAGCGATATTGGAAAAATAAAGGCAAGGTTAACATATTACCCTCTTTATGATGTTGCACGTGGTGAAGCTACTTACGCCGGGTCATCCGGCTTACCTAATGTAATGGAAGAGTTTTTAATTATCAAAAATTCTAACGTCGAGGAATATGGATTCTTCCTATTGCCACAACGGGGTAGAGTTTTGACAATAACGCTTTATGATACGTCAAATAATGAACTTGGTTCGTGCAATGTTACAGTTTCTTTTTACCAAAACAAGAGAACCATTGTCGAGGGCAATGTATTAGATGTTATCAATCAGAAGCCATTTGTTGTTACCGTTACAGACACATGGGACGATGACGTTATTGTTCCTCTACAATAATGTGCATAAATAATTTATTCATCTGATTGGATTGATAGATTATCAATATAATTATTATATAATTTTGCAATGCGTTCGATAATCGGGCGCTCCAATCGACACAAAATAAGTATTAAAGAGTATGCCGAAGTTAGGTGTACTCTTTTTTATTAGGCTTAATTCTTAACATCATCAAATAATTAGACTTGAAAGTTTTTCACAACTTTATGAAAAACCCAAAAGGTCAGCTAAAAATTAAGCCGACCCCAATAAGTGTACTTTGAAGTTTTCCACAATTTTATGGAAAACCAAATATTGTATATATTAAATAAAACACATATATGAAATTTACTTATATAAACTATTCAAACGAAAAGACGGCTTAATCGAAACGGTTTACAGTTAATGCGTATTCAATTGATGGACAACCGCCTTTGGGGTTTTCGCCAAAATGGGTGAAAACCTGATAGTCTTGGTTTTCGACCGTTGACAACTCTTTGGCGCAATCGATGGTTAGGGCGTAATCATATTCGTTTTGACCTCGGATGCACTGTACTAAAATTTTAGTATAGTCGCCACCGTCAATAAACCCATACTTTGAGCATCGATTGTTAAACCAATTAGCAAATTCTTGTTCGCTCCACAAAATTATGGAGCGAAGCATAGTCTTGATTTTCAAACATTAAAAGTTCCTTGGCGGCATCAACGGTCAAAGCATACTCTGTCAGCGGTCTGCCACCGTTAGGGTTTTTGATAAAGTTGTCAAAAACCTGATAGTCGTGATTTTCGACCGTTGACAATTCTTTGGCACAATCAATAGTGAGCGCATACTCTTTAGATTTCCTATCTCCACCTTTACCTTTTTGATTTGATATGTTTGTCAAATCAATAATGGCGTAGTCTTGATTTTCAAATACTAAAAGTTCCTTGGCGGCATCAACGGTCTAAATGTATTCTATTTTGTTATGCTCGCCACGTCCTTTTTGCTCACCAATTCCGGTGAGCAAACAATTATCTTGGTTTTCGACTATTGATGCAATTGCATGAAATATTGATGCAAGATTATGCTATAAAAGAAAAGGATAGTAAAGTAAAGAAAAGGATAGTATATTGATTCTTATAAATAAGAATCTTGGAAAAAGTACCCTTTCCCTTATGAATGAAGTTTTTTTATATCTTTGTGTTTGAATGGTTGTTTTTCCATACGACCAAGTTTTTTCAACCGTTGTTGCGATAGTTGAAAATACAAAACGCTCGGATTATTTCGGGCGTTTCTTGTTTATGTATGTTAGAATAGATTATCAAAAGAATTGTGTGTGTTTTTGTATGTATAAACAAAAAAGTCTTTGTAAACACTTGATTTACAAAGACTTCTATATTTAAGTGCGGAGAGAGAGGGATTCGAACCCCCGGTACCTTGCAGTACAACGGTTTTCAAGACCGCCGCATTCGACCACTCTGCCATCTCTCCAAAACTCCTTTCCAGAAGTGCTTTTCGTTAAAAGCGTTGCAAAGGTACATAACTTTTTTAATTATGCAATAGCTAAACAAAAAAAGTTTATTATTTACTTCGATTTTAATACCTACTGATGGGTATTTTGAATTTCTTAAGTATATAAATGGCCTTTTTATAAAGGTTTTCGAGAAAATGGTACTAACTTTACGTGCTCTTAAGAAGATAGTATTCTCATTTAATTAATCTTTATATGAAAACCGTTATAGATTTTAAAAATGGTCTTTGGAGCAACGATATTAACGTGCGCGATTTTGTAAGTAACAATATTACTCCCTACGAAGGGGATGCATCTTTCTTGCAAGGCCCTACGAACCGTACGCTTCTAATATGGAATAAATGCCTTGAAGCTCTCAAAGAGGAGCGCGAAAATAATGGTGTGCGTTCACTCGATTCTGAAACTGTTTCTACTATTATTTCTCATAAAGCCGGATACATTGATAAAGAAAACGAATTAATCGTGGGTTTGCAAACCGACGAATTATTGCGTCGTGCCATTAAGCCGTTTGGTGGTATCAATGTAGTAGCGAAAGCATGTAAGGAGAATGGGGTAGATGTGGATCAGAAAGTAAAAGATATTTTTACTCATTATCGTAAAACGCATAACGATGGGGTATTTGATGTTTATACTGATGAAATTCGTTCGTTTCGTTCATTAGGTTTCTTGACAGGTCTACCCGATAATTATGCTCGTGGACGTATTATTGGCGATTATCGTCGTTTGGCGCTTTATGGTATCGACCGATTGATCGATGCTAAAAAAGCAGACTTGAAAACATTGAATGGTCCGATGACCGATGACCGTATTCGTTTGCGTGAGGAGGTTGCCGAACAGATAAAAGCATTGAAAGATATGAAAGTGATGGGCGAGTATTACGGATTAGATCTAAGTCGTCCGGCTACAAGTGCTCAAGAAGCTGTTCAATGGGTGTATATGGCATACCTGTCTGCTATTAAAGAACAAGACGGTGCAGCTATGTCGCTGGGCAATGTCTCTTCTTTCCTAGATATTTATATAGAGTATGATTTGAAACACGGCATTATCGATGAAATGTTTGCGCAAGAGCTAATCGATCAATTTGTTATTAAGTTGCGTATGGTGCGTCATCTTCGTATGCAATCTTACAATGATATTTTTGCAGGCGATCCTACATGGGTCACTGAATCGATTGGTGGACGTTTCAATGATGGGAGAACAAAAGTAACCAAGACATCTTTCCGTTTTTTACAAACGTTATACAATCTGGGTCCTTCTCCGGAGCCTAATATGACAGTGCTTTGGAGTGCAGATCTACCCGAAGGATTCAAAGAATTCTGTGCGAAAGTCTCTATCGACACCTCTTCTGTGCAGTACGAAAACGATGACTTAATGCGCGAGGTTCGTCAATCCGATGATTATGGTATTGCTTGTTGTGTATCGTATCAAGAAATTGGCAAGCAAATTCAGTTTTTTGGTGCTCGATGCAATTTAGCAAAAGCCTTGCTTTTGGCTATCAATGGCGGCCGTTGCGAAAACACAGGTACGGTAGTAATCGAAGGTATTCCGATATTATCGGGCGATACGCTGAAATTCGAAGAGGTAATGACCAATTATAAGAAGGTGATGATTGAAATTGCTCGTGTATACAACGATGCCATGAACATTATTCATTATATGCACGATAAATATTATTATGAAAAGGCTCAAATGGCTTTGGTGGATACCAATCCTCATATCAATTTGGCGTATGGTGTAGCCGGTTTATCTATTGCTATAGATTCACTCTCGGCTATTAAATATGCTACTGTCAAAGCAAAGCGTAATGATATTGGTTTGACCGAAGGTTTCGAAACCATTGGCGAATATCCTTGTTTTGGAAATGATAATGATAAAGTCGATCATTTGGGTGTGGATTTGGTCTACTTCTTTAGCGAAGAGTTGAAGAAACTACCTATTTACAAAAATGCTCGTCCTACATTATCTCTTCTGACCATTACATCGAATGTGATGTATGGTAAAAAAACGGGTGCTACTCCTGATGGACGTGCCAAAGGTGTTGCTTTTGCTCCGGGTGCCAACCCAATGCACGGACGCGATAAGAATGGTGCAATTGCTTCTTTAAGCTCGGTAGCAAAACTTCGTTACCGCGATTCGCAAGATGGTATCAGTAATACTTTTTCTATCGTTCCCAAATCGCTGGGTGCTACAGCCCAAGATCGTATCGAAAATCTGGTGACTATGATGGATGGATATTTCACAAAAGGTGCGCATCATTTAAATGTAAACGTGTTGAATCGTGCTATGTTAGAAGATGCTATGGAACATCCCGAAAACTATCCACAACTAACCATACGTGTTTCGGGTTATGCTGTCAACTTTATTCGTTTAAGTCGCGAGCATCAACTCGAGGTGATTTCACGTAGTTTCCACGAACGTATGTAATAGGATGAATGAAAACTTATATACAGTAAATATACACTCATACGAAAGTATGGGAACATTCGACGGGCCTGGTTTAAGGCTCGTCGTTTTTCTTCAAGGTTGCAATTTTAAATGTCTGTATTGTGCCAATCCCGATACCATTGATTGTAAGGGTGGGGTAGAAACAGATTTGGAAGAGATTGTGCGAATGGCCGTTAGTCAGAAACCTTTCTTCGGAAAAAAAGGAGGTATCACCTTTTCGGGGGGCGAACCTACCTTACAGGCAAAGGCATTGATCCCGCTTTTTGAGCGTCTTCATCAAGAGGGGATAAACATCTGTCTTGATACGAATGGGAGTGTTTGGAATAAATATGTAGAGCAACTATTGCAACTTACCGATTTGGTATTACTCGATGTTAAGCAGATAAAGGACGAACATCACCGACAGCTCACCGGGCTCAGCAATAAGCAGACACTTCATACGGCACAATGGCTCGAACAGCATCAACGCCCGTTTTGGATGCGATATGTTCTAGTACCCGGATATAGCAATTCCGAAGAGCATATTCGCGAGTTAGGGCGTCATTTTGCCGATTATAAAATGATTCAGCGAGTAGAGATATTGCCCTATCACCGATTGGGAGTACACAAGTACGAATCGATGCAATGGCCTTATGGTTTGAAGGAGGTAAAAGAAAATACTCCCGAACAGTTGCACGAGGCTGAAAAGCTGTTTCGAACCTATTTCTCAACTGTACAAGTCAACTAAAGAGAGCGATGTATTTATATTCGTGAAAATAGAGATATCATCTTTGTATTATAAATATCGATTTTTATGATGATAAATGTAATGAAGTATTGGATGTTTTTTTGATGTTTATCGCATAAAACACAGCACTTCTACATGGAGGTTACCGTAATAAAAAATAGGTTCTACGCACAGTGTAGAACCTATTTTTATTTCGATATTTTAGAAATTGAACTTTTCTAATTTCACGGCTGCCAAATTTTGCATTCTTGTTACACTGGTTTTAAAGAGTTCAGTGTTTTCGTGTGCTTCCAATGTCACTTCATCTTTCCATGTTTCGCATATCATCAATACATCGAAACGTGTAGAACTTTTAAAAACATCATAGGCAATACATCCTACTTCGAGAATTGATTTCGCTGCAAGTTCTTGTGCAATCTTTAATACTTCAGCATGATGCGCTTCGGGAACTTGTATAAATACGTTGATTCTAATCATATTAATGTTTGTTTTAATTATTACACTAACAAATGTAACTAAAAAAGCGATCAAAGTGTTTACTAAGACCGCTTTTTTATGCTTATATTCTATAAATTATTTCTCGACAAACGTGATTGCATCCATGCAGAAATATGCAGGTGTGTTCATTCCATATTCTCCATTGTCGGTAGATGTCATTTTGAAATCGATATATACAGCATTGGCAATGGCCGACCAATCGAACCATTTCCATGTATTGAGTATTTCGGTTTTTCCATCGCGATAATCGGCTAGATACATTTCTACCTTTCCGATTTCTGTTTTATCTGCCGAATAGCCGACTGCTTCTAATTTGAACCAATCGCCTGCTTTAAATTGGGTTTGATTTAAGTATCCGTCTTGACCATCTTTGATGGCCAAATAGGCATATACAGCATTGGTAATCCAAGCACCTTTGAAAGCTTGTTTATCAGGATTTAAATTTTCAATAATGGCCGGCGAAAATTCACTACTGTTTACGGTCAAATATACACTGCTATTTTTACCTTTTGCAGTAATGGCACTGATGTTAATATAACCGGGAGTCGTAATATCGGTCTTATTGGTGCATGTTACACCTCCACCAAATCCCCAGTCAGAAAAATAGTGATCACATTTCAACATATTGGCATTATCGCCAAAAGTTGTCAGTTTGCTATGTTCGTTTACAGTGGTTCCTTCTGTCGCTACAAACTCAGTTTCGGGTTCGCTTAGAAGATTTGTGAATGATGTTACGGTTTCGAGTTTTACCTCGTCATGGTTTTCGCTACAGCTACACACAATTAGTAATGTTGCTAGCAATAAAAATGATAGTTTTTTCATCTTGTAGTTTTTAATGATTCATTATAATGTAAATTTTCTATTGTCATGATTTCGGTCGATATTTCTCCCATATTTCCGGCATCTTGATTGATGGCCGAATATACACGTACAAAATCAATCTTGTCTAAATCTATTTTTTCACCGTTTTTATTGACTGCCCAGTCTATTTTAAATTTCGACATTTCGGTATTGTTGGGATGGTTGTCGGCATATCCCCATGCATAACAGTAAGCTACCCAAATACCATTTTCATCCAATGCGTTATCTTTCAAACGTGTGCCTCTGAAGGTCATCTCTGCTTCTTCTATCCATTGTGGATAATAAGAGGACTGTGTGTGAAAGGTATTGCGTCTGATAACTCCTGACTCTCCTCTGTTATCGCTCCAAGTAATATCTGAAAAGGGTTCATTGGGATGATGATAAGTGATTTCGTAATCGCGTATCTCATTTTGAGTACCATATTCGCTGCCGGCCAATTCAAACCATTCGTCATCGGGCATGCCATTTTCATTACTATCTCTCGATACCATCACAATACCCGGTTCGGCACTGCCACCCAATGCACCTGTTGCTGTGCCATACATATTGTATGAGGCATTGCCATATATTTTAAAATCGTATTCACCTTCCATGTTTAAGATAGGCTGGTGAAAACCTAATGTAATATATCCTCCAAAGGCTCCTAACGAAATAAGATATTTATCTTTAATGCGTTGTGTTGCATAATTTAATACGTCGGTAGCATTAAATCCCTCTTTATAGGCAGTTGTAGTAGTATTCATATATTGTCCGGGTGCTGGACGATACTCTACAACGCGATTGGCAAAGGCATTGGGGCTGTCTTTATCATCAGTATCAGGATCGATCATGCTTTGTGATGATTTGTCGCTGAATATTATCGTGTTGGGATTCATTCCGATATTGTTGATACGGTATTGTAGTTTGCCTTGCGGACTAAAACAAAGCACATCGCCTTTTACATTATAGCTATAGGCATCGGTGATATATACATTGCCATTGAATGGATTAACAAAAAGCCCGTAGGGTGTGGTAATATTTGTATCATCGGTAATGAATTGATCGGTTACCACTTGTCGAGTGCGTTGATTGATTACTTTGAATGAACTTTTATGGCTACTGTATTGATAGTCGTACAAATAAATCAACTCATCATTAATGGCAAAATTAAGTGCATTTTCGCTAAATGTATAGTTTACTTCATCGCTCCATGTATCTATCTCGCTCAATTGATAAACTCCATCTTCTATTTGCTTTCCTCTGCAACTAACTAATACTGTATGGTTATGGGCGGCCATTATTTTTCCGGGGTTATAGCCTACTATGATATCTTTTATCTTTTTGAATGACGATAAATCGAATACACTTACGCGATTGTCAGGTCCAATGCTACCGATATCCAATCCACCCGAATTTGATACGTACAACTTGTTGTTTTGCACACAGATACCATCAGGATTACGCCCCGCTTGTGCCGTAGCATCTATCGATAAAGAGACAGTATCGATACGGGCAATGGTGCCATCGTAACAACTGACGTATGCCTTATTATGGTGGAAAGCGATGCTACGCGGTTGTCGAGAGCTGCCATTCTCTTGTAATAAAGGAATTTGCTTTATCACCTTCCCTGTTTTAAAATCGATTACTTCTATCTGACTTGATACATTGACCACCACATATATTTTGCTGCCATACATGGCCATATCATTGGCTGTATCGCCTAATCCTCTTTTGTTGATAGTCGAAAAATAATTGTGTATTGTTCGGTTATCAGTAAAGGTATGCCGTACCAAAGTACTGTTGTTTTGGTTGAATAATCCTTCGCATAGTACATACATTTCGGACGTATTCTCTTCGCCAACGATTCCTCCCGACGGTGATAACGGCTGATCATACATGTCATCGCATCCCCATAGAAGAAGAATTGAGCAAATGAATAAAATATGAGTTGATAATTTAATATTCGTCATTGTTTTTTAATAGCTAACTTTTATTGTGGCTCTAAAAGATCGTCCCGGCATTGGAAAATTCTTTACGATCTCATAGTTCTTGTTGAGCAAATTAAGGCACTCTACATTGGCCGTAAAAAGACATTTTGATATTTTAAAGTTGCGATATGCCGAAATGCTGTGATCGGTATATCGAGGCAATCGGTTTTCGCTAATGTTCTGGCCTAGACAATATCTTTTTCCCGAATAAAGCAACGAGTATGATAGGTTTATCCAAGGTGTTTCCAACGAAGCTTGTCCCGATGCCGAAACACGAGGTGTATAGGCTATTTGATGTCGATAGGTCTTTCCATTAGGATCGGTCATATCTAATGCTCTTTGGTAAGTATAATTGCCCGATAATCGTAATCCTATTTTATCGAAAGGTTGCAATTGTATAGCGCCGGTCACATCAATCCCTTTTATTTCAACTTTTCCCAAATTTACCATACTCCATATAAAGAGATTTTTAGTGGGGGTAGCCACAATTTTATCATACACTTTATTGTAGTACGCATCGGCCGTGAGAGAGATATGTGGAATAAATGTTGCGATTGCTTTTGTATATGTAACACCGATGTTGTATTGGCTCACCTTTTCGGGCAATAGATTGGTGTTGCCTATCTGTCCGTAATATAGATCGTTGAAACTAGGCAAACGAAATATCTCTTTATAAAAGAATCTGAATCGTAAATCTTCGGTTTCAATGGGCTGAAAGGTGGCACTTACAAAAGGAGTTAGCCTGCGATAGTTGCTACCGCTTTTTCCCTTTTCGGTATGCTCGTTGACAAAGGTCAATAAGCCCGAAGCCGATACTGTAATCCAATTATTTATATACTTCCCGGCTATCGCTGTAAGCCAGCTATAGCGTTGAGGCTTGGCAAAGTTATTTTGATTAACATCCAATGTTTGAATATTGATATCCGAAGTCGCCGAAAACGATAAATTATACAAAACTTTATATAGAGCAACTGCCGATAGATAATAATCGTGCTGCTTGTATTTATTGTCTTGTTTTTTTTCGATGTTTTTATAGTCTGGGTCTAAATAGCGTTGGTAACTCCAATTCCATTTACCCGAGGTTTCAAATATCCATTTAGGGGTAAATTCTTTCTTATATTTGGCCTGTACAAAAATGTTTTTATCCCACAAATGCTGTGTCGAAAAATCATAATAGAAAGTCGTTGCATTGGGCAATCCTCGCGATGACTCATAATAGTAGGTTTTTATTTGTAACTCCTCCTTTTCGGATAATTGAGCATAAGCACTTGCTTCTATACGCCCCGATTTTACTTCGGTGTTATTGCGTTTTTCTTTGCTCGACGATACCTCATCTTCACCATAATATAATGTATAAGGATATCTTCCTTTTGCCGACATCCATTCGCCATTGATCGACAAAATCCATTTTTTGGATAGATGATAATCTAACCATAAAGCCGGATTAATCAAACCCCATGAACCTGTTTTAAATAGAGCCGTGGTGCGAAAACGCTCGTTTTCTTTGAATTGAGGAACAATCGTTTGTATATTTAATATACCTGCCGAAGCAAAAAAACGTGCCGACTGAAATATATTGTCGCTTTGTCCGTTTGCCAACGTTAATCGATCCACGTTTTCTAAAGAGAATTTTCCAATATCAATCTGTCCCGTTTGTCCGTTGCTTATTACAATACCATCATATCCCACTGAAGTGTGCTCCGCACCCAAGCTCCTTACCGATACTGTTTTTAATCCTCCAATGCCTCCATAGTCTTTTACGCTTACACCGGCAAAATGTTTAACTGCATCAGACAATTGTAGCGCTTGCATTTTATCCAGCTCTTTGCGGGTAAAACTTTGTAGTGGGGTTGATGAGCGAAGCTCTTTTGCATTTGCATCTTGAATTACAACTACTTCGGGTATGTCATATACGCGTGTCGTGTCCAACAACGATTGGCCATTTATCCCTATCATAGGCATCATTAATGCCAACAATACTATTAATATCCGATGTCTGAAGATGCTATACTTCATCTATTTCTATTTAGAAGATTACTGTTTTAAGTGTTCGGACGAATCACTTCGACCGAACACAAAAATAAACTTGGCAGAGTTTATTTATAAAATCTACTTTCAAATAGTTGTAGTGATGAATGAAATGATGTGGAATGAGTAGAATTTCCGTTCATTAGATTCAACGCTTTTTCCTCGAAAGCAATGAAAAAAATCGTATGGCAGGTCTTCTGACTTGTTCCGGTTATCGACAGCCTTCCCGATGATATAACATCAGTGGCAATGAGTAGTTGTATCAATAACCTTTGTTAGGAACTTACAGCAGCGGGACTGTTCAGGAGTTACACCTGATTCCCTTTTAATTGCATCCCCTTGATAAAGAGGTGTAAGCAAACCAATACGTGGCAAAGATAGAAAAGAAAATAGAAATTATTGAAATAATATAAGAAAATTATTTTAGACTGATCAGATATTGTTCTATTGAATCGATCGGGGCATCTTTTAATAATACAGTTTTATTTTTATCTAATAAATAAAGGGTAGGAATGGCTCTTAAATCGTATATATTCCTATTTTGAACCATCTGTTTTTCATCATAACCATTTATCCATCGAGGTGAGTATTCATTATAATGAGTATTCCATTCATGGATATCTTCGTCGGGATAAAACGATAATACTTTAATCTGCTTTTTGTCTATAAAATCGTTGATGATAAATGAACTTTCGATTGACGCAATATACTCCCTACAAGCTTCACATCCAGGATTGTTGATGAATAATAAAAGAAAAGGAGCTTCTGTTTGATATAAAGTCTTTTTATTGCCGCTTTTTAGCGTATAAATGAAATCGTTTGCTTTTGTTCCTTTACGATTTTTTTGTGCTAGTTCAAGTCGCGCATTCGGTTTTATTTTCTCTGTTTCGTTGAGCAATGGAGAGGCAATCATTGCTTCCAACACCCGAATATAAAATTCTTCATTGCGCATAGGAGAATTGGGGTGATAAAGATACTTATCGGCCAATTCTGTGACATGATGAAACACCTTTTTTTCTTGATTGATGCTCGTTATTGTTTGGAATAAAGACTCTTGAGCAACTTGCAACGGTACATGGTTTAAAATGTCACAATAATCTGCCCATGCTTGTTCTAAAACTTCAGGATATTGTATAAAGTTAGTATCTGAAAAGTTTACATTATCCCAGAAATGATTTACTATGTAATTGGCTCTCGCTTCGGGTGTAACCAGAAGACTCGGTATTTCAGGTAAGTTAAAAAGAGGTATCGAATTTGACTCTTTTTGAGTGTCGGTTGTTATCTTGCTACTTTTGTCGTTGCAACTGCAAAAAATAATAATAATCGTACTCAATATAAAAGTCAAATTCTTCATAACCATTTATCCTTTCGCTAATGTAAATACAAATTCTAATCCACCGGTTTGGTTTGTTTTAGCCGATATGGTACCTCCGTGAATAATGACTGCATTCTTAACAATGGCCAATCCCAATCCTGTACCTCCGAGTTTACGCGAACGGCCTTTATCAATACGATAGAAGCGCTCAAACAAGCGATTTAAATGTTCGGGAGCAACCCCTACACCCGTATCGGCGAAGCTAAAGTAATAAAATTTATCATCTTCACGGAAACAATTGATATTTATTTGAAATTTGTTTCCTGCATATGCAATGGCATTATCGGTAAGATTTCTAAAAATAGAATAAATCAAAGAATAGTTGCCTCGGATCACTATATTCTTTTTAAGTGAATCAACAACGGTTATATGCTTTTCTTCCAGCTCGAGCGACACCTCATTGATTATGCTCGAAACCAATACGCTGATATCTACCATTTCCATATCAATCATGTTGGCAGCCTCATCCATTCTTGTCAGTACAGATATATCGCGCAATAAACGACTGAGACGATTACTTTGTGCATAACATCTTTCAAGGAATGTTTTCACCTTTTCGGGCGGAATATTATCATTATCGACAATGGTTTCTAAATAGCCTTGAATACTGCTAACAGGGGTTTTAAGCTCATGGGCAATATTTTGGGTTAGCTGTCTTTTTAATCTTACTTGTTCTTCTTCGAGTGTGATATCGTTGATGCTTATTTCAAAACTCATATCTTGAAAAATGATGCACTCAACAATAAAAAACTTCCCATTTTTATTGATAGAAATCGACATTCTTTTTTCTTCATTGTTTGGCGAAGGTGCCGATGCCTTGTTGATGAAATGGTTTATTTCGTTAAACTCTTTAATATCAAATACCTGCTCAACTGTTTCAAGATTAAAATCAGAAATTAAATTACAGTATTGTGTAAAGAGATTGTTCACCAATATCTCTTTTTTGTTTTTAGTAAAGATGCCCAATCCCTCGTGCGAAATTTGCAGATGTTTAAACAGTTTCTCTCTCTCTATATATAGGGCTTCTTTGGTTTCATGCAATCGTTTGTATATCTGTATGATGTGTTGTGAAATTTCTCCTAATTCATTGTGGGGGAAATCTGCCTCTATATCATACTCTATGGCTTCGTTGCGATCGGCCAACATTGCAAATTCTCGCAAACGATTGACAGACTTACCCAGTCTTTTGGTAAATTGAGAAAAGAAAATGAGCAATAAAATGGTGAGTGTTATAGCAAACCATACAAAATGCGAATCTACTCGAAGATGGTTGGTTAAGCTTACATTGTAGGGTAAGGCAGAGCGAATAATATGATTGTTGTAGTGAGTTGCCGAATAAAAATAGGGTATACCTGTTGTTTCTGAAGTTCGACGTACCGAAAAGCCACTACCATTCTTTAATGCTTGTTGTACTTCGGGACGTTTGTTATGATTTTCGAGTTGCACCGAATCTTTAGAATAAGTATCATACAACACCTTTCCCTCAAGATCAACAATGGTAACTCTTAAATTCTCAATACCATGATCATTGATGTATTTATCAATCGCACTTTTGTTAAACAACGAATCTACTTGCGTCTCTAATAGGGCATTATACTTTTGCAATTGAGCATGAAAGAGTTCAATCTTGAACTCTTTTTCACGAAAATACTGATAGCCAATAAAACTAATGGTAAGAATGAGGAAGATAGATATTACCGACAAAAATAGCTTGCGACTAAAAGTAAAGAAATGTTTGTTTTGTTTGCGCATCATGTATTTTCAATTATTCTGTTTCGAAACAATATCCATAACCCAAACGTGTTACTACACATTTTCCATATGCTCCAATCTTTTTGCGTAAGCGTGTTATGTTTACATCGATTGTACGGTCAAGCACATATACTTCATCGCTCCAAACCCTTGCTAGTATATCTTCTCTTGAAAATACGCGACCTTTGTTTTGTAAAAGAAGCAATAAAATTTCAAACTCTTTTTTCGTTAATGTAACTTCGGCATCATCAATGCTAATCTTCTTTTTAATGATATCTAAAGTCAATGTTTTATAACTTAATTGTTCTACTTTTTTCTCCGTATCATTTTTATTGGTACGGCGTATTACTGCTTTTACGCGGGCAATCACTTCTCGAAGCGAAAAGGGTTTTGAGATATAATCGTCGGCACCTAAATTAAAACCGGTGACAGTATCATTTTCTGTATCTTTTGCTGTGATAAATATAATAGGTACATGTGTCGTTTTATTATCTTTTTTGATAATGTTAGCCATTTTGAATCCCGATATTTCGCCCATCATTACATCAAGCAGTAATAAGTTATAGCTACTGATATCTAATTTAAGGGCTTCTTCTGCCGAGTTTGCTGTATCTACTTCGTAACCTTCATTTTCAAGATTAAACTTTAATATTTCGCAAAGATCTTCTTCATCATCGACAACAAGTATACGGTAATTGTTCATTGTTATGTTATAGTTAAAATGCAGTTAATACAAAAATAAATATATTTTCTATATATGTGCAAAATAGCTATTTTTTTATTACGATAAAATGAAACAGATGTTACATTGTTGTTACGATGATAAATATAAATTTAATATAGACACGAAGTCAAATGTCATTGTGTGGTGTGGGTGTAGGTAAAAGTGAATGACCGCAATGATTGCAAAACTTAGAGTTTATCTCGTGTCCTTTCTGCCCACAATTGCTACACACTAAGTCGTTAAACTTTTTCTGCTCTTTCATCATCGAAACAGAAACAATACCGGTAGGCACAGCTATAATGGTGTATCCTAGTAGCATCACAATTGCCGATAAGAATTTTCCCAATGCAGTGGCCGGAGTAATGTCACCATAGCCAACAGTAGTCATTGTGACACAAGCCCAATAGATGCTATTGGGTATATTGTTAAACTGCGATTCATTTTGAGATCCTTCAATCATAAACATTAATGTGCCTATTGAGATAACCAGAATAACAACGAACACAAAGAATACTGCAATTTTTTTACTACTTTTTTGAATCGATGTCAGTAGAATTTGTCCCTCTAGCCAGAAATTGAATAATTTGAATATCCTGAAAACTCTAATGATTCTAAAGGCTCTAATGACCAATAAATATCTAGCTCCCGGCAAGAAGAATGCTAAATAAAGAGGTAAGGTGGCCAACAAATCGACTATGCCGAAGAAGCTAAAAATATATTTTTTCGGCTTAGGCGAACAATAAATGCGTGTTAGATATTCGAAAGTAAAAAAAGCGGTAAATATATATTCGAACGTGATAAATAGTCGGGTATGCTCAGGCCATAGTCCGGCAATACTCTCGACAATAGCCAATACAATGCTAAATAAGATGCAAAATATTAAGATAATATCGAAAGCTTTTCCGGCCTTGGTATCCGATTCGAATATAATTCTATATAGTTTATCTTTTAATTTTTTATTGCGGAAAAATTTTTTTACTGCTTCAATCGGTTTCATAGTATATTGTTATTACGATTAAATATTTAATCTATTACCCAATTTCTGTTGTGTGGCTTAATGTGCTTTGCTTTATAATGCATACTTTCATTAGTGGGAATACGAACGATATAGGTACGTCCGCTTTTATTGGGCAACGTATATCCTCTTATCCATTGATTGGCATCTCTTAATTGCGCATAAGTAATGCCCTTCGACTTTGCATATTGCACTAAATCGGGAAGGGTAGTTGTAACCGTTTGGGTGGTATACTGTAAGGGTGCATATAGGTGTTCTTTTTTAAGATGGAAACCAAACTTGGCAGGAGATTTAAAAATCTCTTTTACCGCTAGAATTCTAAACATATAGCGTGAAGTTTCTTCCACCATGAACAAGTCCATCGCTTCGTCAACTTGTTGTTTGTCCAATAAAGATGAAATTCGTGCTTGTCCGGCATTATACGATGCTGCTACGAGCATCCAATCACCATATTTATTGTAAGCTTTCTTTAAATATTTACAAGCTGCACGTGTCGATTTCTCAATATTGTATCGTTCGTCAATTTGATCATTTACCTCTAAGCCCAGTTCACGAGCCGTTTGAGGCATGATTTGCCATAGTCCGGCTGCACCTGCCGGAGAGCGTGATGTGACATTTAGGTTACTTTCAATGGCCATTAAATATTTAAAATCGTCGGGTATGCCGTTTTCCTTTAAAATGGGTTCAACTATCGGAAAAAAACGATTCGCTTTTTTTATTAACTGTAACGTAGATGAGTGCATAAACATGAAAGCCATCAACTCTCGGTCTATTCTTTCGTGTCTATCGTAGCGTCGCAAATCGATTTTTTGATTATCAAATTCCAATTCTTCAGGTATGGTTGGCGGACTGACAATATAAGTACCGTTATGATTGGGTGCCGATTGACTATTATGGATAGACGAACTGCCCAGTAATACCGGAATGGTTGCCCCGATACATAAACATAAGATAAGGGTAATGGAATATTGCAATGCAGATTTTTTCATTTTAAGCTATTGTAAGTGAGTGAAAGAATAGGCGGTTGTATCTATAAAAACCTTCATTGCAAAGATAATGTTCCTTTTCAAAGCATCAAAGAACTTTTACACCTTTTCAGATGTTTTGATAATATAATTAAAGTCTGTTTTTATGTTGAATATAGCCATCAGCGGTGCCACGGGTTTTATCGGAAAACATTTATCCGACTATCTTTCGGGATTAGGATATCATGTTATTCCTTTAGGGCGTCCTTTGTTTAGAGACGAATTTTTTGGTGAATTGGTACAAACGATTGAACATTGTGATGTTGTCATTAATTTAGCCGGTGCCCCTATTAATAAGCGTTGGACACAGTCATATTTAAAAGAGATTGTCGATAGTAGGATTAATACCACTCGGCAATTAGTGAATGCAATGAAAAGTGCCAATAAAAAGCCACAATTGTTTATATCCACTTCGGCAGTAGGATATTATTCTACTCAAAAGAGCTTTGATGAAAATAACATTGAAAAAGGAGACGGTTTTTTATCAGAGTTGTGTTATGATTGGGAGGCAGAGGCTCATAAATGTCCTTCGGATATACGTTTAGTGATCACACGCTTTGGTATTGTGCTTTCGCCCGATGGAGGTGCATTGCAACAAATGTTGAAATCGATTAACTTATTAAAGGTGGCTGTAGTCATTGGTTCCGGCCAAAATGCATTCCCTTGGATTGATTTACGCGATTTATGCAGAGCAATGGAGTTTATTATTAAATCGCCAACGCTTGAGGGTACAGTAAATTTAGTATCCCCCGATTCGGTAACACAGTATTTGTTTGTTCGTATCATGGCTAAATATTCGAAAGCTTGGATCACCATTCGTTTTCCATTTTTTATATTCAAATTATTATATGGAAAAGGAGCAGTATTATTAGTCTCCGGACAAGATGTTGGACCCACTAGAATGATGCACGCAGGATTTAATTTTCTGGCACCCACTGTCAAAAGTTTTTTTAAATTAAATAGTTAATTGATTATGGAATACGAAATAATTCATCAGCCCGATGAACGAATGTTTAAAATAGATATCGAGGGGCGAACTGCCTTTGCTCAATATCGCATTATCAATGGTGCGTTAGATATTATTCATACGATAGTGCCTCGACCGTTAGAGGGTAGGGGCATTGCAGCGGCATTAGTAAAGGCAACTTACGATTTTGCATTGAAAAGCGGTTTGAAACCAAAAGCTACATGTAGTTATGCCGTGGTATGGCTCCAACGTCATCCCGAATTGATGGATATTGTAGAACAGAATTAGTGATAACAAAAAAGTGATTAAGCAGTCTTAATCACTTTTTTTATTTTAGTTGGTTTTGATGGATAATCTTTTCCAAATAAAGTTAGGGATGAGTCGCCAACCAACAACCAATATGCGATATCTCCAGTCGATGATGGCTACGCGTTTTTTCTTTTCAATCGCTTTCATTATATCCCTTGCTACCTTTTCGGCCGACATCAACAATGGATAGTTTTTACCATCGTTCAGAAGATCGGTTTTCACAAATCCAGGACGAATGTCGGTAAAGGTTATATGATATTGTTGCATATTCGATAACTGTTCGAGTGCATCAATATATGTATTTTGAAATTTTTTTGTAGCCGAATATGCCGGGGCAATACCTAAGCCCTTTGTTCCGGCAATCGAACTGATGATGGCAATATGTCCATCGCCTTGAACTTTGAATAAGTTGAATGCAGTATCGATTATTCTAATAAATCCGGCAACATTGGTTTGTGCGGTTTTTATCTCAATATCGGCATCTAGTTGGATGTTTTGAAAACCAATGCCTGAGCTATGTAGTATTAAATCGACTTTACCCAATTGGTTGAATAGCGATCTCAATTTATCAGCAGCATCTTCGGATGTAATGTCTATTGTTTGTACGATAACATTTTGTGGTGATAAAGCTTTCAGCTCATTTAGTTTGTCTTCGCGTCGCGCCACGACTCCGAGTTGCCACCCTTGTGCAATCATAATTTTAGCAACTTCAGCGCCTATTCCTGAGGAAGCACCTATGATAATAGCTTTCTTCATTATATTAATAAGATATTATTTAAAAAAATAGTGACGAATAAACTCCATGGGGGCATATATCATCATTCGTGGTCCCGAAAATCGCATAATGGTTTTTATTTGGGCTCTATACACTGGATGATAACAATGTATCTTGCAGTATTTGCAAGCCGGCTTTTGCTGCCCGAACTTGCAATGATCCAGTCGGGTATGTGCATAGGCTATCAAAGCTTCGCAGTTGCTGCACAAGTGAATATTGCCTTCATGCTTATGGCAATATATTTTGATCATTAAAGCTACTATGTGCTTTTCTTTTTCAATTTTGCGTGATTTTTCCACGGATATAATAATATTCAATGGATACAAATATAACTATAAATATTGATTCAGCGATATGGGCCGATAATAGAGCTTTTCATGTTCCTTATAATGTCTTACAAAGAATAGATATTTTATCAACAAATTATATGTTTTCTGTAATAAAATATCACTTTAATTGTACCGTTTAAAAAAGCAATAAAAAAACGGTACCCCGATTCACATCGCAGCACCGTCACAACACAAACACAAAATAAAACACGACAAAACTACTATGCAATCATACCTGTCAATGCCGGGGAGGCAATTGGATATTACTTCTATGAATATTCACATATTCATAAAGCACTTCAGGATGATTTGCATTATATAAACATATCGATAATATAAATTGTTCAGCCATGATTAAAAAAAAGGTGATTTTTTTTCAAAGTCGAAATAATTAATGATTTACCACTCTTTTGGGGCTACCATGCCATGAACAGCCCAAACAAAAAACTTCAGAGCAATCAAAACCTTCGAGTGATTGTTCAGGATTTTTTGGTGTAACAATACCATCATCCATTACATAAACCAATAATCTATCACCTTCAGCATTCTTAATATACATACTTGCTATTTTACATTGCGGACACAATCTTTTTTTTCTGTTTTGCATACATTCTTATTTTAGTCGTTAAAATTCAGGTTCTACTATTAACTCCAATCTTTTACCGGTTGTAGGATGTACAAATGATAATTTTTGGGCATGTAGATATAATCGTTTTTCTTTTTTACCATACAAAGGATCGCCAACAATTGGTATATTCAATCCCTCATGATGTGCGGCATGCACTCTTAGTTGATGGGTGCGTCCGGTAAGTGGAGTCAGCTCCACTCTGGTTTTGCCGTTCGAGGTTTCAATTACTTTATAATGAGTCAAGGCTTTTTTCCCATATTGATAGTTTACCATTTGTCGAGGGCGATCATTTGGATCACAACAAAGTGGCAGATCTATTTTGCCTTCTGTTTTTTCGAGAACTCCATTTAATAATGCTATATATTTTTTAAATACATCTCTTTTTAAAAATTGCTGTTGAAGATTTTTATGCACCTCTTTATTTTTGGCAATTACCAATAATCCCGATGTGTCCATATCCAATCGATGTACTATTAGCGGGCCGGTAGCCAATGGGTATTTATTGACGGCCCATTGGTAAACCGAAAATAGGTTGTTTTTGCCCGGTACCGATAATATACCCGAAGGTTTGTTGATCACAACCATATCGTTATCTTCATATTTAATATCGAAATCAATAGGTTCAGTCAATTTATCCGATCTACTTATCTCCTCTAGCGGCAACCCTTGAAGCATAAATGTTAACAAAGGCTTGCATTTTTCGTTGCATGCCGGATAATAATACCCATGCTTTCGTATTTCATTTGTTGGCGATTGCCCCCACCAAAACTCAACCATAGCTATGGGTCTTAAATGATTGTTATATGCATATTGAAGCAACTTAGGAGCAGCGCATTCGCCTGTACCTGCCGGCGGAACTTTGTTGGGCGAATATGTTTCGAATATATTTAAAATCGTTTTGATTTCACCTTTAGAGTTACGGAGTTTGAACTGATCGAAAAGCCAATTTTGTAAGTTGCCAGAACGCTGTTTTCGCTCTTTTTTTAAGGCATCTATTCGATTTGTTTGCTCAGCTTTTTTATGATAGGCTAATTCGATTTTTTCTTTATATCGCAATTCTTCTCGTTTAATTTGAGCTTTTTGAAATTGACTTTCTCGAATGAGCTCGTTTTTCTGCTCTTCAGTAATCGATAAAGCTCTTTTTTTGTCTCTCTCTATTTTGGCTAACTTCAATGATTCTTTTGAAACGATCTTAAAATCGGAGAACTCTTTGTTTAAATTTTCGAGTAGGTTGATTGCAGCGATGTATTCATTGGATTGTTCGAGTGCCTCGATTTGCTTATTGAGTAATGAAATTCGGTTTTCTTCTTCTTTAAAATAGCCCTTCTTGTCGAGTAGATCGTAAATGGGAGGAACAAAATTGCAATGATGATTTGTTCCGTTGAGTAATCCCGAAAATGCCATTAAATATCCTAATTCACCCGAGGGTTTTGCAACCACCAATATACCATACATCTTTCCTTCATTCAGATGAAGAGAATCTAAATAGTGTTGCATTTCACTTGCTGCTATTTTACACAAACTATGTGGCTCATACTGAAATGGATTGGTAAAATAATATGGCAATTCAGATAAACAAATAGATGGTTTGAAAGAATGAAACATAAAGGCCGAGTATTTGTTTTAATTGATGCGAAGTTACATGTTTGGTATGAATAAATGCTAGATAAAAGAATATTATTTTTGCACACTTTATTCTGATGTGTGAATATTTTATAACTTTGTAACCTATTACAAGTTTTAATATCATAAAATATAAGAAATAATGGATAAGGTTATTATTAACTCTTACGAAGAATTTGAACAACTCGTAGGACAAAAAATTGGTACATCCGAATATTTGGAAGTATCGCAAGAACGTATAAATATGTTTGCAGATGCTACGTTAGACCATCAATGGATTCATATTGATACTGAACGTGCAAAAGTTGAATCACCCTATAAAAGCACTATCGTACATGGATACCTTACGTTATCACTGCTTCCATATATGTGGGGACAAATTATACAGGTAAACAACTTGAAGATGATGGTCAATTACGGAATGGATAAGATGAAATTCGGTCAGGCAGTATTGGCGGGTCAAAGTGTGCGTTTAGTAACGCATCTTCACTCTTTACAAAATCTTCGTGGTGTTGCTAAAGCTGAAATCAAATTTGTGATTGAGATTAAAGATCAGCCTAAAAAAGCGTTAGAAGGGATTGCAACTTTCCTGTATTATTTCAATTGATGGAATAAATATATAAAAAAATGGCTCTATCGATCCTGTTTCGATAGAGCCATTTTTATATCCTAAATATTGAATACTATTCGATATACATCATCTTCTTGGTCATTCCACCATCTATCGTGATATTCTCTCCGTTGATAAAATCATTATCCTGTTTGCATAAAAAAATGCAAGCTTTGGCAATGTCATCAGGTTTACCTACACGTTGTGATGGATGTTGTAAATGGTCTTCAACCCTAAGGTTTTCATAGTTGTTATTTTCAATCCATCCGGGCGAAATACAGTTTACAGTAACATGATATTTTGACAAGGATATCGCCAACGAATGAGTCAAAGAGTATACGCCTCCTTTTGATGCTGCATAGCCTTCGGTTCCTTCTTCGCTCATGAGGTATCTTGTTGACGAAATGTTTATAATTCGTCCATACTTATTGTTCGATAAATGTTCTTCGCGATGCAAGGCTAATTGTCTTGCTGTGATAAATACCGGACGAAGATTGGTATGGATGATCTTATCAAAATCGTCAATAGATGTATCGGTAATCGGAGCAAAATTGCTCACACCTACATTATTGATTATGATATCTATATCTCCCCATGTAGAAAACAGTTCTTTCATTGTGTTTTCAATCTCATGAGGTTGAGTGACATCGACCTGATAGAACAACGCACCGGTTTCAATAGCAGTCATTCGCCCCGATGCTTCATTCATATCACAAAAGGCTACCAGACAATCGTCATTGCAAAAAGCCTTAACAATAGCTTTTCCAATACCACTGGCTCCACCGGTAATAAAAACTCTTCTTCTGGGATCAATATTTTTACTCATACTTCTCTTTTTAGAGGTTTTAGAACTTTTCTGCCAAGCAGATTTACGAGCTTCATATTGTTCGTATTGTTTTTCAATGTAATTGTCTGCCATCTTCTATTTATTTGCTTGTATCTGTAGTACCGTCTACTTCAGGAGTAGCTGTTTTTGCTATCTTAGAAACTTCTTTTACCAATACATATTTAATGCTCGAAGCATCAGCAGCAGGATGTTCTACCTTTTCCTCTTTCACCTCGAGTACATATTCGTATCCCGGTTCATAATTAAAACCTTCTATTTGACTATAAAACAATTCCCAATTAGAGGCATCTCCTTTTTTTACCAACATACATTTTTGTGGAGCTACTCCAAAACAATCTACGCAGTTGGATGCTATGGTATAACGTACTACATCCTGATGGGTTGCACATTGCCATAACATAAATGGCAAAATAAGAATGATAAATAAAACACTTTTCTTCATTGTGTGTATAAGTTAGTTTAAATAATTTACTATTTTATGGCTGTTTTCATTGTTCGATCCATAAAATAATAGGATAAAGGTAAAACTAAAAATCGAAATTGATAAACGATTCTGTGGAAATGCCTTTTATTCTATCGATAATATTGTTGAAATTGTCAATTACAACCTTTTCTCTTATCGTGTCGCTTATGATTTTTAATAATTTTACCCTCTAAATCGAAGCAATAATTTTTCTCCTTCTTGTCTATTTTTTCCACTTCAACTTTATATCCCCAGTTAGGCTTATAGGTAACTTCATTAATTCTATCTAAATCACCTCTTAGTCGCAAATGAGCAACGCTTTCGGAAGGTAAAATCTGAACAATAATATTACTTGGAATTCTAACCCCTTGTGGCGCGTCGATGTCTAGCAACTGGCCTGTATTTAAGAATTCGAACTCATATCCGTTGTTTAGTTCTATTTCATAAATTCCCTCCATTGTTTTCAGATCTATGCTATGGTATGTAGCATTTGGAAAATGATCATTAATGAACTTCTTAATTTCCAATGGGATACTGCTTTCTGTCTCCGAAATTTTAACAACCGGACCGATTTGCGCTGAAATAAAATGTGGGCTACTTATTATCATAGTTGCCAACATCAATACTTTTAAGATACTCTTCATAATGGTTATATTTTATTAGTTTAGCATTATTTATATAACATGTTACGCTTTAATTTGTTGAATACTATGGTTTTTAATTTTTATATCAAAAGATGAAATGATAATATCATATAAATGAAATAAAATAGTAATCTAAATAATTACATGTTAATACTTCATATTATAATACTTAAAATTATGTAATAAACAAAGATTTGCAAAATGAATATTATGTTAAATAAAATTCTATATTTGCATTATTCAAGAAAGAAATAAATAGTTATTCGAAGCGTTTGGCTCATTTTTGTTGATAGTTGTGGGTGATAGAGAAGATGGAATGAATTCTAAATAGATTCAAATTCCAAACAAATTCTTTTTCAACAATGTAATATGAATTTATCGGTTTGCGCTTTTTTGATTTACAATATACTATCAGTTAATGTATATGAATAAGTTTTCAATTTTTTTTAAACGTCTATGCCCACATAAAAAGTGTATAGATAAGCAGTATTTAGAAAATAATGATTCTTTATATTCCTCAAATGATTTATCATCTATAGGTAAGAAATTGAATGATTATGAAACTTTGATCAACTCTTATGTGATGTTGGTCCAACAAACAAAATCGGATCATATTAATATGATATATGAGAGTGCAAGGTATTTTAATATGATTCAAATAATGAATGATGATTTGAGTCATATCCAAAACACAATGCAACCCAATCAAATTGATCGTTATATTAGTCTCAATAATAAATTGGCTACTGCTCAAATTAATCTAAGGTAAATCGCAATGTGCACCACAATTATCTAGTCCTATCATGTCGGTAGGACTGATTTTCTGAGTATATAATGCCAATGCTTCAAATCTCATTTTATCACATACATAATTATAAAATTCTTCTTTGGTCAATGTTTCGTTGGTGAATTCATGTAAATTCATCGTGTGCCAATACATTACATTTCCAACAAATCTTTTATCATTGTGCTCTATACAATGATTTACCACAATAATAAAGTCCCAATTTTTCGAAAGCGCAGTATTAAAATCTGTCACATTTGTGTCAGATAGCTCAACATTCATTTTATTCATGGCAATTTTTGCCTCCGCATCAAACGAATATTTACCTATTGTATCGGTTGCAACTGCATTAATTTCACAATCAAACGATTGCAGCCATGCCGCCACCATTTGGGTTCTGAAATTATTTTGATTATCTACTATAAGAATACGTATCATGACCAAAAAAATAGAACGTTTTATTATAAAATACAAAGTTTATCGCTCAATGCCTTTAAATCTACTTCATTGAAGTGCGGCGCATCGCTCAAAGGGTAAAACGCATATTGATTTCGATTTAGAAAAGCCGTATACATTCCTACACGGTTTGCCCCAGCAATATCCCATCCGTGTGATGATATGAGTAAACAGTCGTCAGTCGAAACGTTTAGTATGCGAGAGGCCGTAAGGTATGTATGTGGATGAGGTTTAAAATAGCCAATATCGTCGGTCGATATCATTTGATCGATATATTTGTCTAATGAGTTGGTGGTGAGCTGTGTATGAATGCCTGCCTTCGAAGAATTTGTTAGAGTTACCAATTGGTATCCGGCACCTTTTAAGTTTGCCAGAGCATTTTCTACTTCAGGATACGCAGGTGCTACATTCATTCGTTTTACATATTCAAAAACTTCATTAGAGTTATATTGTATGTGGTTGGTTTGAGCAACCATCTCGAATGAAGCCATTGCAATTTTCCAGAATTCATGATAATCATCCAACAGGGTATCTACCTGCGAATATAACAACATATTTGAAAACCATGCTTCCCCTAACTCTAATCTATTATTGAGTAGTTTGGCTATTGAACTTTTAATACCTGCCATATTGACTAATGTATCAATCACATCAAGAAATATAATTTGCGGACGTTGAATTACTTTATCCATAATGACATTCATTTATCAGGTTGTTACTCTTCTATTTTTTCTAAAGCGATGCCTTTGTGTGCTGCTATATGATCTGATTTATCACTTTTTATTTCATATTGCGGATCATTTTCGGTGGCGTGGTGTGTGTACCCTTTATAATCGAAATCTTGTGTATGAATTTTTATAATTCTTCCCGTTACAAATCCTGCTTCAGAATTCCAACGAACATGATCACCTATTTTAAATCTACTATTCATTATTATTTTGATTCAAGTTTAAAATATATTTGTCAATATACAGTTGTTTTTCTTTCGATTTATATTGTTGTATGAATCGAGGATGCTCCAGTACAATGATTCGATCTACCAAATGCGCTTTCTTATTAATGCGTTCAATGAAGTCGGCATTTTTTTTTCCAAGTACAAAAACTTCAGAAGTATCTAATCCTATCGCTATTTGTTGCTTACAGGTTTCAATAATAAACGATTCTGTCATTTCGAATAAGGCTTTATCGTCATAATAATTTGCATTCACCCATTTTTCTTTAGATTTTTCTTTGACAATGGCCAATGGAAAAATCGAATTGATGTAAAATTGACTATAAAACTTTTCAGGACCCCCATATTGAGCAATCATATCATATACAAATACCGATGATACCTCGTGTGTAGAAGCTGTTTTCATCTCAATGCCACAAATCGTTTCCAATCGTTTTGTATCGGTAAAGGGCACACCGGTTACGGCTGCCCCATATCGCCCTGGATTGATACCGATAATAAAACGTCTTTGGCGGTTATCATTATAATATTTACGATAGAATTTCTCCATGATTTCCATTGTCTCACAATTTTCCATGAAGGGATTAATCACTTTAAAATCGTTAGGTAGTTCGCCTTGATATTTTAAATTGCGATTAAATGCGATAATCCTATCTGCAAAAGTAGATGTCATAAGCCTTTAATATATTTGCCCTACAACTTGATAGCAAATGTTTCCATTGGCATTATAGGTTGGTTGCAAAAATACATTGTCGTATTTATAGCAGTTGATTCCATCAATTGTAGCCGGTTGTGCAAAATAGGGGAGTGTTGGCAAACAGGCTCCAAGAGGAGGTGCTACCACTTTATATCCGTTTCCGGTATTATAATAAAATACGCCATGATAAGTGAAATAGTTATTGTATCCTGCTACAGTAGTGGCACCGTTAGGGATTGCATCTAAAATTAATCCGATTGCGGGTAATACTACTTGATAAATGCCATTGACAATATTAAAGAAATTGCCATCATGATAATAATAGTTATTATTTCCCCATCCCACCGATGAGTAGTTTGAGAGATTGCGTAAATCGCGCCACCATGAATAGGGGTTATAATAATTGTTTACAATCACCGGGCTATTCGAATTATACCAAGGATAACCATTCCAATTACTCCATCCGTTCCAACCGCCATTGTATCCATTGCTATTTCCCCACCAAGAGGCATTCGGATTGATTTGAGTGTTTCCACCCCAGTTGCTATTGTTGTTATTCCAATTGCTACTACCTTGCCATGTACTGTTATTATTATTATTCGGATGATGTGGCAATACTACAGGGCCAAGTCCATCTTGCGGACGCCATCCCGGTATACCCCCTGTATTATTCGTCGAGTGATTAGGTAGCACTACGGGTCCTAGACCATCTTGTGGGCGCCATCCCGGTATACCACCACTGTTATTGTTCGAGTGATTGGGAAGCAATGCGGGTCCTATTCCATCTTGAGGCACCCATCCTTTTTGTGGGCCCATATAATTACTGTGAATATTGCTATTATCCTGAGGCATTACTACCGGTCCTAATCCGTCTTGTGGTACCCATCCTTTTTGTGGGCCTAAATTGTTCGATTGATAACTTCTCCCAATCGTTGCACCGGTAGGAGTAGGAGGTGTCCATGCATGATTTTGAGCATTTCTTACTCTATAGGCTGTCATATCGGGATCTTCCCGTTGTGCCAATATAGAAACACTCCCTATTGTCATTAATATTACAAAGGCATAACTGAATTTTCTCATATCTATAAGGTTTATTGTATATAGATATAAAAAACAGAAAATAAAGTAAATAAGTTTTTATAAGGTTGTTAAAAGAAATTCACTGTTTCAATAATAGTTGTAGTTATCGATAGCAATATTTCAGCCAATTGTCGACTATCTTCTTCCCACATGCATCGGTAATAATCGATTCAGGATGAAACTGTACACCCCAAACCGGATAATCACGATGTTTTATAATCATCCAATTATTATCTTCATCAATGGCAATAGGCAATAAGCATGGCGAAAGATCTTTTTTCGAAACAACCCATGAATGATATCGGCCTATTACGGCATTTTGACTTACCCCCTCAATGATCAAATCATTCATATTAAGGAGAGTCAATCGCGATGCATGGCCATGAAGTGGTCGGGGCAATTGAGTTAGTTGTGAGTTAAAATGTTGTGCTAATGCTTGATGTCCCAAGCAAATTCCTAATATCGGAAGTCGATGATGGTAATCCTTTATTAGCTTCATCATCTGTGGATATTTATCGGGAGTATCACCTCCCGGCGACAATAAGACACCTGCGATTTTATTTAAATCCAGCGGAAAAACAATTGCGTTGCTTTTTACAACATCATACGAAACACCTTTTTGGCGAAGCATCTCCACCAAATTATATACAAATGAGTCTTGATTATCTACAACCAATATTTTTTTCATGACACAAAAGTAGCTAATTTCGCAGAATGAAAAGTGTAGAGGAAATAAAAAATAGAATAAACGAACTTGCACCAATGCATCGTTCCTTCTTATTTGCATTCGATTATGAAATGAAAAACGGCTTTTTAATTGAAGATCCCCTCTGTCAAACTGATCTGTTGTGGCGTGTTCCGGGGTATTCAAACTTTCAATCTCAGCCTGTAGCCCATCATTTATTATTTAAACCTCAATATACTGATTACGCAACCTATCGTCGAAAATTTGATATCATCCATCAAGGGTTGATGCATGGCGATTCATTTTTGACGAATCTCACCATTAAAACACCTATCGAATGCGATTATTCCTTTACCGAAATAATAAAAGCCAGCAATTCGCCTTATGCACTCATGATAGCCGATCGCTTGGTTTGTTTCTCACCCGAAACATTTGTTAAGATCAACAAAGAAGGTGTAATATCTTCCTATCCAATGAAAGGCACTATAGATGCCACCTTGCCCAATGCACAGGAAATCATTTTGAGCGACTATAAAGAGAGTGCCGAACATTATACCATTGTCGATCTGATACGTAGCGATTTGAGTCGTGTATCAACGCAAGTCAATGTTTCGAGATTGCGCTATATCGATCAACTCAACACCTCTAAAGGATCTATTTTGCAAGTAAGCTCCGAAATACGAGGACAGCTACCTGCCGGCTATTTATCCAAATTAGGCAATATTATAATGGAACTTTTGCCTGCCGGATCCATATCGGGTGCTCCCAAACCAATGACTGTCGACTTAATTCGTAGAGCCGAGGGCGAGGATAGGGGCTTTTATTGTGGAGTTTTCGGCTATTTTAATGGCTATGAGTTGGATAGTGCTGTTATGATTCGTTATATAGAGAAGCAAGATGGCAAACTTTACTTTCGCAGCGGGTCGGGCATCACTATCAACAGCGATTGTGAGTTCGAATATAATGAAGTGAACCAAAAAGTATATTTACCATTTATATGAAATATGTTGAAACTATAAAGATTGTAGATGGGGAAGTCATGAATTATGCCTATCACCGCCAAAGAGCATTCAATACCAATGGGGCAATATTGCCCCATTTCATTACGGTACCCGATGAATATAAAAAAGGGATGGTGAAATGTAGGGTGGTATATGATTCAATCGTCCATTACATAGAATTTATTCCTTATACATTTCCTACGATTCATTCTTTGCAAATTGTTGATGTTCCACACTATTTCTATGAGAATAAATATACCGACCGTCAAGAATTGCAACGACTCTTTGCAAAACGGGGTAATTGCGATGATGTATTGATTGCTGTGAATGGGAAGATTGCCGATACCTCATTTTGCAATGTTGTTTTCGAAAATAATGAAGGCCTTTTCACGCCACAACGCCCTTTATTGAAAGGGGTAAAAAGAGCTATGTTGCTCGATAAAAATATTATAACAACACGCGATATATCTATCGATCAAATAGGTGAATATGATAGATTACATCTTATTAATGCAATGATCGATTTAGGTAATCCATCCACAATTGTTGATGTAAACAAGATCATTTCGTTTGAGTTTAGGAAGCTCGTGTAATGGTTGAAAATCAGTTTTTTATACTTTTAGTTATTACTTTTGGTTATTATTCTACCTTATCACTATTACAAATATACTGATTTTATCTATAAGAATATAGGGGGATATAAACAAAGTTAGCAATTCCCCCTCTCCCAGCGTATAACCCAAAATGGAGCGTTACCATTATGGTTTGCACCTCTTCGCTATGAAAATTATCTCTTCTTGGCATATAATTTATTTTCTATTTTATTATATAGTCTACTTCTATATTAACACCCCCTCGTTCAACAGAAACATTTACTTTGCTGCCTAAATTTAATAAGAGCAAAGAGTCCATTACACTCTTGTTAAGTTGATATGATGGGATGCCATTTATTGAGTTGATGAAATCTCCTAAACGAATACCAACCCGTTCTGCTTCGCTATTTTTCTCAATAACATTTACAGTTTTATCAGATTGAGATATTGTAAATCCTAATGTCCAATTAAAATAATCAAGATTGAAAGGTTGATCATTAATATTATGAGCTTTTAAAATAATCCGTTGCTCTTCAAAATCAATAATAGTATTGAACTCTTTAAGTATCTCTAATCCAATAATTCCAACCACATCATTTTTATGATACGCATTAAGCGAACGGCTATACACATAGCATCCATTTACTCTCTCGATAGTTTTTCCTGCAAAATTGATGCTGTCAAGTTTAAATAGCAGATTATCTTTGCGATTATCTTTGTTGTCCGCATATCGATAACTAAAATCTATACTATGAATAAAATCATTATAATCATTTGGAGGATCTGTTATGGCAAAACCACTTGGCCAGCCTGTATCTACTAAGAAAGAGTACTTTCCCGTAAATTTATTATTATGTCGATAATATGTAATGGGTATATCTACAAAGATTAAGCCCTTATTAAATTCATAATCTAAAATTATTGTCTCTAAAGTATCAATAATTGAACCCTTAGGAAGTAATTGCACTTTCATAGAGTCATAGTTTATCGAGAGATATCTATGTTGATCCATCCCACGAATACCAATTAAAGTATTGCTGTGATTCCATTTAGAAATATGTGTATTATAGTGTAAGTCTCCATCAAAAGAAACCTTTGCGACTCCAGATGATATGACATTATCACAATCGGACAAGATTAATCCTGTTGGAGCACCAGTGTCAAAAATAGCCTTTACGCTATCTTTATTATTTACTATGACATCGACCCATATTGCCCCATTGTCAATGTGGAAATTCCCTCTTCTGATAGTAATATCTACTGAGCTTTTATGATCAGTGGATATGCAGGATAAAGCGGTTGTTAAATATATAAGTAGTGTTATAAATTTCATTTGATTATATTTAAGATTTCCCTGTTGCCCCTATTTCTTAAGAGTGGTCTCATAGCAATTTTTACAAACTATTACAAAAACAAGCAATAGTAAACTCAATTGATTATCGATCTCACATTAACTATAGGTTTTTAAGATTTTAGGCAGCGTTATCTAAATTTCATTGCCTAAAAATAGTTATCATAGTTTAGATCCAAACAGAATCTGTGCCTAAAGTTCAAGAGTCGTCTTCATTCATAATGTTTATATACACTAATTTCATACCTAGCGAGTGAGTACCACGTGCGTCATTTGCGTTACCACCTCTGAGTTGATTCATCTCATTCTTAGACTTAATTTCTTTTTCTATCTGATTTAATTTTAGATTTTTCATTTTTTAGTAATTTAAGTTGTTCATGAAATTAATAACCTTGCTTTTTTATCACAGAAAGCTGTTATAGCTCAAAAACTGTTTGCAGAATACATCTAATATATTCATTAATTATCTTTTGTATATTGCTTTCATTTAGTAGAAAGGCTTTTTGTTGTTAAATATCAATGGTGGCGAGCCATTAATGTCTAATATTATTCTCTTTTCTTAACTTCATAATTCCAACTAATTCTTCACAAGTTCATAGTAATATCCTCGTTTGGCAATCTGTATTCTGCCTAATTAGCCTTTAAAGTTTTTCTTGCCGTATATTTAATCTCTATCATCTTATTATTTCGTTTTACTGCAAGTGTTAAAGGTGTTCCATCTTTTACTTTGCGCAATTCGTTCCTGTCGAACTCTGTGCCATTTACCTGAACAATTATATCATCAAGCTGTAAACCTGCTGCCTGTGCGCTATGACCGACCTCTATCTGGCTTACCATTCCACTCGACTGGAGGTGAAATCCTAGCCCACTGTCAATTAGCGGAGAGTAATAGTCAAAGGTTTTACCATGTGGTTGAAGTATAACTCTATTCTCTTTAAAGTCTATAATAGTATTATAGTGTTTTAATATATCCATGCCAATAGTACCCATACACCCAAACTGTTGCATCATATTAATCCATCCTTCATCTACAACTGCAGTGCTATGTTTCAAGAAGCTGCCATTACTACCAAAAGCTATTGAATCGAGATGAAATTTATACTGATATCGTTTGTTAGCTAAAAACTCTGTCCCATGGTCGTATACCTTTATATGTGGTATATCTTCTACAAAACCCTTTATCTGCAAGTCTGGATTTGTAATTGCTATTGAATTTGGCGTACCTGTATCTAAGAGCCATTTATGGTTGGTAGTTAATGCCTTGCCTTCGCAATATAGAGTCATCGGCACATCCAATATTACTTGTGACAATACAGGTTCAAAGTTCCAAACCAGTGCCCCTACAGTATTTACTACCGTACTATCTGGAAGAATAGAGAGCACCATCTTGTCATAATTTATACTCCAATAACGATAACTATTTCTATTACCAAGTCCAAACATCATCTCACTACTATTGCTAACATTAATAATTGCCATTTCAATATTTGTTGAGTCTAGCATTATAGGTAAACTACTATAAAGGGAATTATGAGATAAAACCATTTGTCTGTGGCTATTACCAAAATAGGCAGAATTTGACAGCTTATTAAGGTCGATATATCGAGCTGCAATAGAGTCTGGAAGTATCATCCCTGGCATACACCCTGTGTCAAAAAATACGTTTAAAGTATCACGTTTACCCAATATTATATCTGCATATAACATATTACGATTGTTAATGCGAAGATTTCCTTGAACCTCTATGCTCTCAGATACATGATTGGTAGGTTGTTTATCACCACAACTGATAATAAATGTTGTAAAAAGAATAAATAGAGTGTATTTCATTTTTAGTATTCTAATTAAGTAACCTTTATTGTAGTTCAGCAAACAAACATATAGAGAGCATTAATTCAAATACGCTTCCTATATGCGCCACAAAGTTACGGAGTAACTAATACGTATTCATCACACAAAGTCCAAGAACCATTCTCATTTTTCTTTAATTTTATATGCAACCAATAAGATCCGTTTGAAATTAATCCTCCAGCATCATTAGCATGATCATTTTGAGCTATATTCGACGATCTTTGATAAGCACATCTAATATATTCATTATTTTTTATTTTGTATCTTCCTGAGCGACTCTTTTTGTAGTTCTTCTAACCGTAGACCCAGAAGATTAACTCCTGAGATAAACAAGGGATAATCCTTTGCTTAAAAAGTCATGTCTCAAAAGTAGCTATGGGGCTTCGTAAACAACGTATGCTAATGAAGAACATCTATCTGTATTTATTTTCAAAGGGATATCAAATCAGTTATGCAACTGTATGTAATTACTAGAAATTCCAGGGAGAATTACTTTTTAAACATTTATCATTGATAGCAGGAAAGAAAGTCACTATTATTATCACGAATTTAGCATTTAACAGATGGAATGAAATTATGATAGATAAGGTGTCGGTGGCAGTAATGGTAGATAGACTGACCCATAAAGTCTAAGTGAATAATATTGACTTTTTAATCGAAATTCGCTAAATCTTGTCAAGGGGTAAAAGTGTGATATTTATGAAAATATAACATTTATGCAGGTTGAGCTCTTCTTTATTACGCCCAGTTTTTAATTTTATGATTTCTCAAACAGATATTGTTGTAACTCATACTCATATTTTCATATCTCTTAGAGTTATGGTGAATATCTCTTAGAGATATGGCATTATCTCTTAGAGATTTTGAAATAACTCTATGAGATATTTAGTTTTTATATCCTTTATACCTGTTTTAAGAGGGGTGAATACATAAAAAAATAGAGCGGAAAAATTGGTATTTTCCACTCTATAAATTGTTAGAACCTAATTCAAGAATCCATACACAAATGTATGAAATCTGTTTTACATATCCAAGCAAAAAACTTGTATTGGATGAAATTTAGCGTTGTCTCTTCTCTTAAACCGAATAAAGTTGATGTTAAGCTCTTATTTTATATTTAAAGCATCCATAAAGCGTTTTATCACCTCCGGATCACCGGTATGCTTTCCATCGTCTTCACTGAGTTTACACGTGTCATTGTAGAATGTCCACGACTCTGTTATCTTCACAGCAATCAGTTTAATGACGATATTCATTGGTTTGATACCATCGAAATCGTTGGTAAAGTGGGTGCCTATACCAAATGAAGGTTGGCAATATTGAGTTGCATATTTATGTATGGCGATGGTGCGGTCGGTATCGAGTGCATTACTAAACACCACCTGTTTGGTACGTGGGTCAATGCCAAACGATTTGTACTTATCTACAATTTTATGCAGTTGCTCATAATTGTCGCCACTATCTACCCGTAAGCCTTTAAATAGATTGGCAAAATCTTCTGAGAAGTTGAGGCTAAAGATTTCCCATCCGAAACTGTCGTATAAGTAAGTTCCCAATGCACCTCTGAAAGTATTTCGCCATGAGTTCATAGCTATGTGATTGGCCATTTGCGGCCCGTACATACCACCAATGGCACAAACAAATTCATGCGCCATTGTACCCACCGGTAGTAAATCGTGTTTCATCGCCAAATAAATATTACTTGTACCTACAAAACGGCCATTCCATTGTTTCGAATGATAACAATCTTTCATGGCTTTCACCACAACATCTTCGGCTTCTAACGAAACACGGCGGCGTGTACCGAAATCGGTATATATGCAGCCTGCTTCGAGCAATCTTTCGGCTTTTGCATACGACTTTTTATAATATTCATCATAATCGAATTTGTCGGTTTGTTCGGTCATGATATAGTACAATTCGGAGATGATGGCCAATACCTTTACTTCTAGTAAAATGGTGTCTGACCAACTGCCTTCAAAGTCGATGGATAGATACCCTTCCTCATTTTGCGAAGCTTTTACCCAATTGCGATTGAAACGATATCCTTTGAGATAGGTGTAAAACCAATTTGGAATATAGCCACATTTGCGTTTCATGAAATCAATCTCTTCATCGGTGATGATAACATTCTCTAACAAGATGATTTGCTTCATCAACTCATCTGCAAACCCTTTGGGATATACCGTATGGTCTCTATCTGTAAATGTATATTTCACCTGTGCACGCGGAAAGTTATCGATAACTGCACAACACATGGTGAATTTATACAGATCATCGTCGGTGAAATGAGTGATTATTTGCTTGATCATAAATGGTTGCTATTGATGAATTCTGTTAGTAATGCTCCGCCATCGAGCGAAGGAGAGTAGGACAGTAAGGTATGAAACAGTTCGGAACCATAGATTTCGATTCCATCCTTCAGTGTATTGAGTACACAAATGTCGCCAGCTAAACCACAAATATCTACCTGCTCAATATTGTATTGCAAGATAATATCGTTGAATCGTTTGGCCGAGGGAGTATTTCTGAATATGGAGTATTCTTCTTTATCGGAGTGGTTGCCTTTGGTTAAGACTTCGCAATGTCCACTAGTATTGTGTATAGCATCGAAAAGTGCTGGCCAAATAGTAGCTCCTACACTATGTTGCACGCAATGCACCGGCCATTGTCCGCCGTTTATATCGAAGGAGCAATGATTGTGAGGATGCCAATCGGCAGTTGCCACTTTAAATAGATACTTACCATCAGTTTCAAGGATATATTCAGTCAATTGATTCATTGCTGTTTCTGCGCCACCTACCGGTAGACTACCGTTGATAAAATCGATCTGTGGATCGACTATCAATAATAACTTATTCATATTTGTTTACTTAATGCAATACAAAAATAGTCCTAAATTTCAAAACTTATATACATTATTCATTTTTTGTCTGTTTATTATGATATAGTTAAGATTTGTATTAGCAGTATAATTCCACTTCACTTTGGCTAAGTGCCAAGGCGCTGCACAAAGCTACAACATTTTCATGCAAGAACTATAATGGACAAAAAGTTGCATATATTATCATTTTTAATAATTTTGTATGCAGAAAGAAAAACATGTTGTTTTATGATAGCAACAATTCGTAACAAACATGCTTGACACAGGTCGGGTGATATACCATAGGAATTATGACACATAATACATTCGTAATATTATATATTACACAAAATGTCATTTTTTTGTATGTCCTTTATTTAGCAGGAAAAGACATCAAAAAGGCTATACAGTCTCACCAAAAACAATGGATTATAATATGTATTATTCGTATTATAATCGCGCTAAGTGTCATTGTTTGGTTCAACTGTGCGTATTATAATAAACTATAATAATATTTGCGAACCACATCCTCTCTAAAGAGTAAGATGTGGTTCACTTTTATTACTTCCATGCCAGCATTTGTTCTATTCACCTAAATTTCGGATTATCTCCAAAGCGCCTAATTTTCCAAACCACTGGCAGGGATACCCATAGCCAAAGGATCTATCATTGGATATTTCTCCAACAATGCCTTCAAATTCTCTTTAAGTTCATTCTGTGTTATATTATATGGTAAAAGTATATCTAATAACTTTTCGATTTATACCATTTATGGTATAAAAAATATCTTATTTATTTTTGCATTGCTACGTAAGGAATATATAGGAGAATGTAATGTTTTTCACATCTATTTTATATTAGAATGTCCCTGCTTTGAAATTAAATTGAAATATTGGGTTTGCATTGTTACTTCTAATATGGTTTGTATGTTGATCTATTGTTTTGATATACAGTTGTGTAATTGCCGTTTTTTGACTCTGTTTTGCAAGTAATGGTTTTGTATTTTCTATGTAATAATAACACAAAATAACACATCTACTTTTGCAGTGTAAAATCCATAAAACAAATGATGAACAAAAAAATTACACTGATTGCAAGTGCTCTGTTACTCTCTACGTATGGAGAATGTATGGCGCAAAACTCTCTTTCGATTAATGGAAGTAGAAGTCTCGGTATTAATGATACTGTGACCTATTCAATTGCTGCGCAACCCGCTGGAAATGAATATCGATGGACTACACCAAAAGGTTGTTATATTTTGGATGGCCAAGGCACCGAAACCATTCAACTGGTATCGACCTTTTTATCGCAAGATGGTTATCTTAAGGTAGAAGGAATGGTTGAAGGCAATACTCAGGAGGAGGGTACTGCTTTAATCTCTTTCAATCGTTATATCACAGGTTTTGTAGATCATAGCATAAAAGTGGGCGAAAGCAAAATGATTGCCGGAAAAGAGGTGAGTGTTGCCGATATCTATTATGAGGATAAAGGCGATGAGGTATTGGCACACCGCTTAACCGTGGTTCCGGTGGGATATGTAGATCAAACAAAACCTTATCTGCAAAAAGCCACCGATACATCGATCGTGATAAACTGGAAAACAAAAGCGTCGGGTGTACCTTCTGTTAAGTATGGCATCGATGGTCAGTTATCGAATATACAAGAGGGCACAAGTGCTAAACTCTCCGATCAATATTATTGGCATTCGGTTGAACTTACCGATTTGCAGCCTAATACGTTGTATGCTTATCAAACTTGTTTTGGTGAGGGTGAAAATGAAGTTTTTACCTTTAAAACTCAGCCTACAAAGGGCAGCAAAAATTCGATGAGAATTTTATTAATGGGCGACCATCAAATAAAGAGCCGAAGCGGATATGAATGGTTGATGCAAGCGGCTAAACGAAAGATTGAAGAAAAATATGGTAATCCTGAAGAGCATATTCAGTTGATTATGAATGTAGGTGATCAGGTTGATGTGGGTACATTAGATCATTATGAACATATCCATTTGTTCAAATCGGAATTGTTGTCGCCTTATATTCCTATTATGACTTGTATGGGAAATCATGAAACATATCAAGATGCAGGTTTGAAAAACTACAGTACTCATTTCGATTATGCTGACATCGATTATCAAGGTATTACCAGTGGTACCGACAACTATTATGCTTATCAAACGGGGCGTTTGTTATTTATTGTGTTGAGTACCGAACATACCGGATCGGCACAGAAAAACTGGGTTCGTCAAGTTGTGAATGCAGCAAAAAATGATGATAGTGTAGATTTTATTATCAGTGTTAATCATCGTCCTATTCAAGCAGAACAATATATCGGCGATATATCGGCCTGGGTTCGCAATGAAATTGTACCCATGCTAAACGAAACACCTAAGCATGTGCTGAACTTTGGTGGACATCATCATCTATATCATCGCGGACAGTTTCCCGATCATCCGATGTATCATATCATTAATGGAGCTGCTTCGTGGGATCAAATGTGGGGCATGTCTTCTGAGCAGGATTTTGATGATGTACAGAAAACTATTGATTATTGGGCTTATCAGATTTTAGAGTTCGATTTTGAAAATAAAGAGATGAAAGCTGAATGTTATGCTATTGGTAACAAAGAGTTGGTTGTCGATAATATTTTGATTGATGCATTTCATCGTAAACTCGAAGCTGCGGCTCCCAATAGACCCACATTGAGCGATATACCATCGACAATTACTCTTCCTTATACATTTATGGGAAATGATTATACGACATCAACCGACGAAACCTTAAATACGGTTCAGTTTCAAATCGCTTTAACTGAGAATTTTGATTCACCGGTCATGAATGTTATCCGTGATATTGAGAACTTATATGGCTCTACAGGTAAACCTTTGCATATACCCATCGATATTTTCGAGAATATGGATATCAGACAGTTGGCAGTTCAGGCACAACAACTAAAAAACGGATTGCACTACATTCGTGTGAGATATCGCGATACTAATATGGAATGGTCGGAATGGTCGGAAAAGAAATCATTCAATATTGAAGGTAGTATTGATGGAGATCCCGCATTGACAATGGAAGAGCAACGCTTACCTTTGAATACAAATTTTACAGTTGAATATGAATTTGCGCCTGTTAACACGAAAGCGTGGATTGGGGTTTATCGAAAAGGAGATAGACCGGGCACAGGTTTGGGCACAGTGACATCGGTTGTTTGGGCATATACCGAAGGTGTATCGGGCAAAGTAACTTTCAAATTGACAGATGCCAACGAGTATTTTGCGGTATTATTTGGCGATGAAGGTTATAAAGAGATTGCTCCGAGAGTATCTTTCTATGCCGGACCTCAGCCTACAGTTGCTACCAACAAGTCGTTTTATGAAGAGAAAGAAGATATTGTCGTTTCATTTGAGAATATACCCAATTTAAAATCAGACTGGATTGGTATATATAAAATGGGTAAAAATATTGGTTCTGATCTTTCTGATTCATGGGATTATGTAAAGAATTATGTGGATGCCGGACAAATGACATTGAGCAAGGACTTGCCTAAGGGTTATTATTTGGTTACATATTTGCTGAAAGGTGCTTATTTTGAAGCTGGCGAACGTGCCTATTTCTCAATTGGTAGAGATATATCTACGGTGTCGTGTGAGAAAGATCAATATGATATTGATGAAGAGATTAAAATATACTATAACGACGGACCGGGTACACCTAAAGATTGGGTCGGTTTGTTTAAAGATGGCAAAGTAGTAGGTGTTGACGAACTAGATGCATTTTATTATACCTATGGAGCAACCGATGGTTATATCACTATTAAACCTGGCGATTTGGCACCCGGAACGTACTTTTGTTCGCTCTATATAAACGATTCGTATGATGAAGTTTCGCCTCGAATCAGTTTTACCATTAAAGACGATGGTAGTGTAGGTTTCGATGAAAAGAGTCAAGATGATATAGAGGTGAATTATATCAATGGAACTAATATTTTGTCTATAAATAATGTGGATAAAAAGTTTGATAAGATAGAGCTATTCTCTTCGGAGGGCGCAATGGTTCAAAATCATTTCTTGAAACCGGGGTTGAATCTTCTGGATATCAGCTATCAACCTTCGGGAATCTATTTAGTGAGATTGAAAAATGATGCTACATATATGGTGAAAAAGATTGTAAAGCAGTAGTCGATCTTTCGTTGGAATAAAAAATAATCGGGAGTTAAGAATGTTGTTCTTAACTCCCGATGTTGTATAATGATATTTTCGATATTACTTAAAACTCAACCTTTGGTGCAGATGCAGCACCGGCTTCAGCTTCGAAGTAAGGACGCTTATCAAATCCGAAGTAACTCGCAAACATGCTATTCGGGAAACGGCGAATCGCTGTATTGTAGGCTTTCGCTGCATCATTGAAGTTGATACGAGCTACATTAATGCGATTTTCTGTTCCTTCTAGCTGCGATTGTAATTCTAAGAAATTTTGATTGGCTTTTAGGTCGGGATAGTTCTCGGTAAGAGCCAATAGTTTTCCTAATGCTGAACCCACCGCGCCTTGAGCTTTTTGATATTCGGCCAATTTCTCGGGAGTCAAATCATTCGCATTTACAGTGATTTGAGTGGCTTTGCTACGAGCTTCGATAACAGCTTCGAGTGTAGACGATTCGTGTGTTGCATATCCCTTTACGGTATTTACAAGGTTAGGAATTAAATCGGCACGACGCTGATATTGTGTTTCCACATTTCCCCATTTGCTTTCTACTTCTTCTTGCATATTTACAAGGCCGTTGTACGATGATACCGACCATATTGCCAATAAAACGATGGTAGCCACTACGGCTAAGATAATAACTAACGACTTTTTCATAATCAGTGTGTAATAAATATTAGTTTGATTTTAATTTAAAAAGAATTTGTTTAGAATCGTGAACCGGCTCCCCCACCGCCTCCACGGCCACCACCAAAGCTTCCGCCTCCGAAGCCGCCACCGCCACCACCAAATCCACGTCCTCCGAAAGGACCTCCAATGATAGGGCCACCGCCTCTGCCTCCGCCGCCACGGAAGTTATCGTCTTCGCTTTTATGACGGCGCACTACTGTGTGTCCGCAATTGCGACACGTGTAGGTGACGTCTTCGGTTTTCACACCATGTACATTTGAAATTAATTTAGTATTGGTACGCTGCAATTGATGTTTGCCGCATTTAGGGCAACGCGAACTATACCATGCTGCAATAGCGCTCACGATACTTACCAATAGAATGAGTCCTAATATGGCATAAATAAAAAAGGGTTCGTTCGATTCTGATTTGTTTTCAACAATCACCGGCTCGGTGCCATCCAGATGCATGCAAACGGCTTTGATACCACTCACCATACCGGCATTCCAATTGTTTTCGCGCAAATATGGAATCATATCTTTTGTTTGAATACGCTTGCAAATGGCATCGGGCAAATCGCCCTCTAAGCCATAACCTGTGTAAAACTGTACACAACGTTGATCGGTAACCAAAAGTATCACCAAGCCATTGTCGTGTCCTTTTTTTCCTACTCCCCATTTATTGAGAACATGATGCGAAAAGTCGAAACACTCTTCATTGCCGATGGAGGGTACAACAATAACTGCGGTTTCAATCCCTGTTTTTTGTTCTAACTGATAGAGCATATAGTCGATGCTATCGCGCGCTTGGACAGATAAAATTTGATCAGGGTCGTTTACATATTTCATTTTATTTTGTAAACGTACCTTGGGAATATTATCGACGGTATATACTTTATTGGCTGCTTGAAGCGATAGACCAATATTGAGTAATATAAAAAGATATAATGTAATTTGCTTCATTGGTTTTAGTTAATGTATTTATCTACGAAGTTTTTAACGCGTAGTGTATATTCTTCTTTATGATCACGATACGATTTGGCATGAGCGGCTCCCGGTGCTATCCATAACTCTTTGGGTTCGGATTTAGCATCGTATAGAGTGTAAACCATTTCGGTAGGTACATAATGATCGTCGCCCCCATGGATAAACAACATTGGGTAGGAGCATTTTCTTACTTGATTGAGTGAGGATGCCTCTTTAAATCCCCAACCATATTTTTTGTTGCAAATCCAATCGGCAACATACATTAATGGAAATGGAGGAAGATGAAAATCGGATTTAAGTTGATATTCGAACTCATCCCATGCACTGGTATAGCCACAATCTTCGACAAAACATTTAGTGAACGAGGGTTGAGGATCGCCCGATACCATCATAGTAGTAGCACCTCCCATCGAAATGCCATGAACAACCATTTGTGTGTCTACGCTATCTTTAAATAGGTTATTGGCCAAATTCATCCATTGCATTACATCGAGGCGATCTTTCCATCCCATTTGTATGGCCGAACCACCGCTTTCGCCTTGATAATGCAGATCGGGCAATAGAATATTATAACCTAAGTCTTTGCTATATAGATATCCGATCATCAACATGCGCAATCCATTATCGGTATAACCATGTACAATGGTTGCGGTTTTGTGGGTGGGTTGTGCCGCTTTTACGTAATAGCCATGTAGCCATATGCCATCGCGATTGATAATGAATGTATCTTTTAAGGCATTGGCATGGGTTAAACTATCGACCCAGGGTTTGAGGAAAGGATATTCGTTGAACATATACTCATAGCTCTGTGCATTTTTTCGTACCACATCATCGTAGGGGCGTAATGCAAACTTTACTAAATATGCACCGCCTCCTAAGACCGCACAAATCAAAAACATAATGATAATGACTATTGCTATAAGCCATTTTTTGCCTTTTTTATTCATAATGTATAATGTAATGAGTTTGTATCTAATTTACTTTTGCCAGATATCCCATGCAGCTAATGCTTGTAAATGCAACATATCTAACCCGTTTTTTGTTGTTGCACCTTGCTCTTTTCCTTTTTGCATGAAAAGCGTTGTTTCAGGATTGTATACTAAATCGTATAATAAATGGCATTCGGATAATAGATGATAGGGGATAGGCGGACAATTGTCGATATGTGGATACATGCCCAGAGGTGTACAGTTGATAATCACTGTATATTGTTGCATGATATCTGAAGTAAGATCATCGTATGTGAGCATTTGAGCACTTGCCTTGCGCGATACGAATGTGCTTTCGATGCCTAAGTTTTTTAATCCTTGAAATATAGCTTTGGAGGCACCCCCCGTACCCAATATTAATGCCTTTTGATGGGTTTCATTTAATAGGGGCTTTATTGATTCGGTAAATCCTATGATGTCTGAATTGTATCCTATCAAACGTTTTTTTCCTGTGTTGTCTTGTTCGATTTTTACTACGTTAATGGCACCAATTTGGCGTGCATCGGTATCTAAATCATCTAAAAAATCAATCACCATCTCCTTGTAAGGAATGGTGACATTTAATCCTTTTAAGTTAGGATTGTTTTGTATTATCTCTTTGAAAAGCTGAATATCGGGAATCGAAAAGTTTACATATTCGGCATCAATATGCTCGTTTTTGAACTTGTCATTGAAGAAAACTTTCGAAAACGAATGTTCTAATGGGTATCCCACCAAGCCATATTTGTCCATACATAAAGAAGTTTAAGTGTTATTTTGTAGCCGTATAAAGCGTGCATATGCCAAATGTCAACGGTTGAATATCGACTTTGCTAAATCCTGCATTGATAATGGCTTTGCGCATAACCTCACCTTGTGGGAAAGCTGCTATACTTTGAGGTAAATAGTGATATGCACGATTGTCTTTTGATAAAATTTTGCCCATAGCCGGAATCACAAAACGCGAATAGATAGAGAATAACTGCTTCATCGGAAATCTCTCGGGAGTAGTTAGCTCAAGTATTACCATATGTCCACCGGGTATTAACACGCGGCACATTTCGGATAATCCTTTATCTAAATCGGCAAAGTTGCGAATGCCAAAGGCTACTGTTATGGCATCGAACTCACAGTCGTTGAACGAAAGTGAGGTGCAGTCTTCGCGAGCAAAAGATATTTTGCCCGCTAGACCTGCCTCTTTAACTTTTGTACGACCCACATTCATCATCCCTTCCGAAATATCTGTTCCAATGAGCTGATCGGGTTGAAGCATTTGGGCCGCAAGGATTGCGAAATCGCCGGTCCCGGTTGCTACATCCATCATCTTTTTGGGTGCAAAAGGCTTCAACCATTTTATGGCTTTGCGTCGCCAGCTACGATCAACTCCCATTGACATGGTGTGATTTAATTTATCGTAGTCGGGAGCAATTGTATCGAACATTTGTTCTACTTGAACTCTTTTTTCACCCTCTTGGTGGTAAGGTTTGATTTTTTCTTGGGCGTAATTCATTATTGATTCAAATAATCAGTTACATTTTTTTCGATACGTGCTGCAATATTGCTTGTATCTTCTTTAATAAATTTCTCTCCTGTTATATTTTCGTATAACTCGATATAGCGGTCGCTAATGCTTTGTACGATTTCCGGAGTCATTTCGGGTACAGTTTGTCCCTCTTTGCCTTGGAAGCCATTTTCCATTAACCACTCACGTACGAACTCTTTAGAAAGCTGTTTTTGAGGTTCTCCTTTTTCGAAAAGCTCTTGGTAACTGTCTTTGTAGAAATAACGGCTCGAATCGGGGGTATGAATTTCATCCATCAAATAGATGGTGCCATTGTGTTGGCCGAATTCGTATTTCGTATCTACCAAAATCAAACCACGTTCGGCAGCAATTTCTGTACCGCGTTCGAATAGTGCCAATGTGTATTTTTCAAGAATCGCATACTCTTCGGGAGTTGCCAAACCTTGATTTAGAATCTCCTCTTTTGAGATGTCTTCATCGTGTAGGCCTAATTCGGCTTTTGTAGTAGGAGTAACGATAGGGCGAGGGAATTTTTCGTTTTCACGCATTCCATCGGGTAGATTTACACCGCAAATTTCGCGAACACCACCTCTATAGGCACGCCAAGCACTACCACAAAGATAGCCGCGTACAATCATTTCGACAGGAAAACCTTCGCACAATACACCTACTGTAACCATTGGGTCGGGTGTAGCTAGTTTCCAGTTAGGACAGATATCAGCCGTTGCATCCAAAAATTTAGCTGCAATTTGGTTCAACATTTGGCCTTTGTATGGAATGCCTTCAGGAAGAACTACATCGAACGCAGAGATACGGTCGGTAGCAACCATTGCCAATTTTTCGCCATTGATGTTGTACACATCGCGTACTTTGCCATGATATACGCTTTTTTGTCCCGGAAAATTAAAATCTGTTTGAGTTAATGCTTTCATTTAATTTTTAACTTTAGCTATTATAGTGAAGATTTATTGATTCTGTTCTTATTTCTTTTCGTTTGTTTTTCTCTCGGCAGCTTCGGCTTTTTTTCTTTTTTCTCGCTCTTCTTGCTGGTCTTTATCAAATTTCTCGTAAGCATCAACCACACGTGTCACTAATTTGTGGCGTACAATATCTTTCTTTGCCAATTCGATAAAACTGATGCCTTTGACTCCTTTTAGAATATGCATCGCTTCGATTAAACCTGATTTTTGTGAAGTGGGAAGGTCGATTTGTGTCATATCGCCCGTAACAATCATTTTTGTATTCATACCCATGCGGGTTAAAAACATTTTGATTTGTTGAGTGGTGGTGTTTTGAGCTTCGTCGAGAATGACTACAGCGTCGTTGAGAGTACGTCCGCGCATAAAGGCAAGCGGAGCAATTTGTATGATGTTGAGTTCTAAATACTCTTTTAGTTTGGCTGCCGGTATCATATCTTGCAAAGCATCATAAAGCGGCTGCAAATAGGGGTCTATTTTTTCTTTCATATCGCCGGGAAGGAAACCTAATTTCTCGCCTGCTTCAACAGCCGGTCGGCTTAATATGATTTTCTTTATTTCTTTATTCTTCAAGGCTCGCACGGCCAATGCTATGGCAGTATAGGTTTTTCCCGATCCGGCAGGTCCTATAGCAAACACCATGTCATTTTTCTGAAAGCCTTCGACGAGTTTAAGTTGATTTTCGCTTCGGGGAATAATGGGCTTGCCCGTTACACTGAATACGATTACATTGCCCGTTTTCTCGCATTGAGGATTGTTGCCTTTCACGATGTCAACAATGATTTCTTCTTTCAAGGAGTTGTATTGAGCACAATACTTCTCAAGTTTTAAAACATTTTCTTCGAAAGCGCACATCTCAAGCTCATCGCCCAACACTTTTATTATATTGCCGCGCGCTACAATGCGAAGCTTGGGGTAGAGTGCTTTGAGCAGCTGAATATTGGAGTTGTTAACTCCGTAGAAGATAACCGGATCAATATCTTCGAGTACGATTATTTTTTCTATCATTGATTTGTATTAAAGAAATATCTGCAAATTTAATGAAAGGTTTGTATAATTTCTAAGTTATCAAAGAATATTTCTTATCGCGCCGTGATGTGAAAACATCCTTGTTTTAATTCGTATTTGATATAACATTGATTCTCTTTGCGTAAGTCGCGTAACACCTCTGATAAAACAAGTTTCAACGTGTCGCTTCCTACTTCTTGCATCGGTCTTCCTTTTTTGTCGGCCACTTGCTTAAAGCGCTTCCAACTAACATCGAATGTGGTGCCGTAAAAGTGTGCCGAGTTTAACGAGGAGTTAACATTGGTTTTTCGAAGTCGTTTTACATCATTAGTGGTGCGCAACACCGAAGTAACGATAACCTTGTATGGATTTAGCCCTTTGGCCGATAATGAATCTTGAAAACTGGAACCTATATTTTGAAGTAAATCGTGTGCCGGCGAAACTAAATAGGGGATGGAGTGTGTAAGAGAGTCGAGATGATAATATTTATTTGTCGATACCTCTGTGAGTTTATCTTCTACCTTGCCTACCTCTTTGCGCGAATCGATGGGGTGGATACCTATTTTATGGGCGGCCGATAGATGAAGTTTGTTTAAGTCGCCAAAGGTGCGTTTATAGCTTACAACTCCTTTAATATTGCGAGGCTCATTCATCTTCATGCTTGTGTCTCTTTGTTTACAGCCTATCAGCAAAGTAGTTAGAAGTAGCATTGAAATGAGGAGGATATATGATTGATGGTGCATCACTGTGATATTTGATAATTTGACGCAAAAATAGTTTTTTATCCTATCAAAATCAATATGGAGCACTAAAAAACTACTATCTTTGTGGCACATTATAACGATTTATTTTTCATAAGCGCGTGCATAGATATTTTATTTATTTGGCCTACGATGGCACCAATTATCATGGTTGGCAAATTCAGCCCGATCGAATCACCGTACAAGAGCATTTTAATAAAGCTCTTTCTACTTTTTTACGTACAAAAGTCGAGGTGATGGGAGCCGGACGTACCGATACAGGGGTACATGCCTCGATGATGGTAGCTCATTTCGATTTTGAAACCGAACTTGACACTGAAATGGTAGCAACTAAACTAAATCGTATGTTGCCGCGCGATATTTCCGTATTCAATGTTTGTGAGGTGAAGCCTCAAGTTCATGCTCGCTTCGATGCCTTATCACGTACATACAAATACTACGTTACTACCATAAAATACCCATTCAATAGATATTATGCGTGTCGTCCTTTCTTCTCTTTAGATTTTGAGAAGATGAACGAAGCAGCCGAAACGCTATTCGACTATACCGACTTTACCAGTTTTAGCAAATTGCATACCGATGTAAAAACCAACAATTGTAAAATAATGCATGCCCGGTGGACACAACAAGATGAATATACATGGGTATTTACAGTCAAGGCCGATCGTTTTTTGCGTAATATGGTTCGTGCTATTGTCGGCACATTATTCGAAGTAGGTCGCGGTATGATGTCGGTCGAAGAGTTTCGCCATGTAATTGATCGCAAAGATCGTTGCGAAGCCGGTCATTCGGTCGATGCCAAAGGATTGTTTTTAGTCGATGTGGCTTATCCCGACGATATATTTGTAGAACCCAAACACTAATCACCTATGTGGATATTACTTGCTTTTACCTCGGCAGCATTGCTGGGGTTTTATGATGTGTTCAAAAAGAAATCATTGCAAAACAATGCTGTGTTGCCGGTATTAGGTCTCAATATCATCTTTTCATGCATTATCTTTGTTCCTTTGATTTTAATTTCGGCTACTACCACATGGATACCTACCGATAGTATGTTTTATATCCCACAGGCCGGATGGGATGCACATAAATATATTTTGATTAAAGCTTGTATCTTGCTTTCGTCATGGATCATGGGCTATTTTGCCATGAAGCATTTGCCCATCACCATTGTAGGACCTATCAACGCCACACGCCCGGTGATGGTATTGACGGGTGCCATGTTGATTTTTGGCGAACGATTAAATCTGTATCAATGGATTGGCGTATTGTTGGCCATCTTTTCGTTCTTTCTTTTAAGTCGTTCAGGCAAGAAAGAGGGGATTCATTTTGGAAGCAACAAATGGGTTATCTTTTTGGTAATGGCTGCCATTACCGGAGCGATGAGCGGTTTATATGATAAATATTTGATGAAACAACTCCATCCGATGATGGTACAATCGTGGAATAATGTTTATCAGCTGTTTTTGATGTGTCCTATATTGGCATTGTTGTGGTGGCCCAAACGCAAAGAGTCAACTCCATTTCAATGGCGATGGACTATTTTATTTATCACTCTTTTTCTTTGTGCGGCCGATTTCGCCTATTTCTACGCATTGAGTTATCAAGATTCAATGATTTCGATTGTGTCTATGGTGCGCCGCAGTAGTGTGATTGTATCGTTTGGTTTTGGTGCGATGGTTTTTCGCGAAAAAAATCTTCGAAGCAAAGCCATCGATTTAGTGCTGATTTTAATTGGTATGCTATTCCTATATATCGGTACGCAGCAATAATCTTTTTGTTTTTATGATCATCTGCCGGCAACATTAATTGATTGAAATAGCCGATTGCTGTGAACCATATCCCACTATTTATTTGTTATTATAAAACATGGCGATAGTTGTTGAAGACAATCACATGAAATGTTAATGGTTATGATGATAACTGTTAACGATTAATAGTGTAAAATATTAAGGGTTATTAATGCAATGAAATAATGGCTTACATTGATTATTACAAAGTACTGGGTGTCGACAAAAGCGCTTCTCAAAATGATATAAAGAAGGCTTATCGAAAGCTGGCTCGCAAATATCATCCCGACTTGAATAAAGAGGACGCGAGTGCTAAGGCTAAATTTCAAGAGATAAATGAGGCAAACGAAGTGTTGAGCGATCCCGAAAAGCGTAAGAAATATGACGAATACGGTGAAAACTGGAAACATGCCGATCAATTTGAGGAACAAAAACGTCAGCGTCAACAAGGGGGCGGTGGCTTTGGAGGATTCGGAGGCTTTGGCGGCAATGGCGGTGAGTATTACTCGTCGGGAGGTGCCGATTTTGGAGGTGAAGGTGGTTTTTCCGACTTCTTCGAACAGATGTTTGGTGGTCGCGGCGGTGGAGGTTCACGTCGCAGTCGTGGTGCCGGAGGAGGTTTTCGTGGTCAAGATCTTAACGCTGAGTTGGCTTTATCGCTTCGCGATGCATCCGAAACGCACAAGCAAGTATTAAACGTTAATGGAAAACAGGTACGAATTACCATTCCTGCCGGTGTAGCCAATGGTCAAGTAATTAAGCTAAAAGGTTATGGAGGCGAGGGAGCCAACGGTGGTCCTAAAGGCGATTTATACATCACATTTGTGATAGCCGACGATCCTATATTCAAACGTGTAGGCGACGACCTATATGTGGATGCCGAACTTGATATTTATGCTGCTGTTTTAGGAGGCGAAGTAGAGGTAGATACACTAAAGGGTAAAGTGAAATTGAAGGTTAAACCCGAAACCCAACCCGGAACAAAAGTTCGTTTGAAAGGTCAAGGATTTCCTGTCTATAAGAAAGACGGACAATTTGGTCATCTGATTGTAACTTATCAGGTAAAAATTCCTACCCATCTTACCGAACGCCAAAAAGAGTTGTTCCGCGAATTACAAAGTATGAATAAATAAAGAATCAAGATTATGCAAAACGAATTAATTATAGTTAGCGATTATTGTAACTATTGCCATATTGATCCCTCATTTATTGCTTTGTTGAATGAGGAGGGCTTAATCGACTTATCTACCAAAGAGGGTGAACGCTATATATTGATAGAACAACTTCCTGAGGTAGAGCGATATGCCCGGATGTATTACGATCTGGAAATCAACCCCGAAGGCATTGATGTTATTAATCATCTGTTAGAAAAAGTGCACGACTTGCAACAGGAAGTGAAGTCATTGCGCGATGAGTTGCAGGTGTACAAGCAGTTTGCTTTCGAAGAGCTAGAAGAGTAGTGTTTACCACGATCTCTATATATGATAAAGAGACAAAACCGATAGTCGATGACTGATGGTTTTGTCTCTTTTTTAGTATACTGATAAGATTAATTATTGGCGATAGTATGCCATATCGTCTTTGTCGAATTTGCGAATAAAGTTGAAATGTTTTTCAATCTCTGCTTCGGCATAACGCACATATACCTGTGCTGAGTCGCCAAATAGTTTGGGACTCTTAGAAGCATCTTGAATTAATAAGTGACCCATAATTAAGTGAGAAGCCATTTCTACTAAGCGGCGTGCAAAGAAGTCTAATAACTCTTGATCTTTCGACTCGGTGACATGTGCCACACTTGCCGAATATTTGCTTGCCAATGACATCAAACGATCTTTCAAACCTTCCATTTCGGGTGCTACCTCTTGTGCCTCATATTCTTTGATGCTATTAAGATATGCACCGGTAGTTACATAACGGATAGCCGCTACAACTTGTAGTTGTGTTGTGCCTTCGTAAATAGAGGTGATACGTGCATCGCGATAGATACGTTCGCAAGCATAATCTTTCATGAAGCCCGATCCACCATGAATTTGAATACAATCGTAGGTGTTTTGATTGGCATACTCGCTACCCATACCTTTTCCTAGAGGTGTGTATGAATCGGCTAGTTTGGCGAATCTTTTTTGTTCGGCACGCTCCTCTGGAGTTAGTTTGCGTTCTTTCGCAATATCGTCTAATGCTTTGTAAATATCAACGAAGCGTGCTGTTTCGTACAATAGTGTACGCGAAGCATCTAATTTAGCTTTCATAATGGCTAGCATTTCAGATACGGCTGGAAATTCGATAATGGCTTTACCAAATTGCTTGCGATCTTTTGCATAAGCCAACGCTTCGTTGTAAGCAGCTTGCGAAATACCTACCGATTGAGCCGCAATGCCCAAACGTGCACCATTCATCAAAGCCATTACATATTTAATCAAACCTAGTTTGCGGTCGCCACATAGTTCGGCTTTAGCGTTTTTGTATGTCAACTCACAAGTAGGTGACCCTTTGATCCCCATTTTGTTTTCGATGCGACGTACATCAACACCACCATTGCGCTTGTCGTAGATAAACATTGATAAGCCACGGCCGTCTTTGGTGCCCTCTTCCGAGCGAGCCAAAACTAAATGTATATCTGCGTCGCCATTGGTAATAAAACGTTTCACACCATTTAAATACCAACATTTGTCGGCTTCGCTATAAGTGGCTTTCAGCATTACGGCTTGAAGGTCTGAACCTGCATCGGGTTCAGTTAAGTCCATTGACATGGTTTCGCCTTGACAAACACGTGTGATGAAACGTTGTTTTTGGTCTTCATCGGCAAACTCATATATGGTTTCGGCACAATCTTGCAAACCCCAAAGGTTTTCGAAACCGGCATCGCTACGGCTCACTATATCGGCTGCCATGATGTATGGGGTAATAGGGAAGTTAAGACCACCATAACGACGTGGCATGGCCATACCCATTAAGCCTGCTTTGCGACATGTTTCAAGGTTTTCGGCTGTACCCGGTGCATACGTCACTCGGCCATTTGCACAGATTGGGCCATCGTGATCGACTCCTTCTGCATTGGGGGCAATGATATCGCCACAAATTTCGCCTACAATTTCTAAAACCTTATCATAACTATCCATTGCATCTTCAAAGTCGAAGGGTGCATAGTCATATTTATCTTTATCCGCGTAGTTGCGTTCTTTTAATTCAACAATTCTTTTCATCAACGGATGCTCCAAATGATGTTTGAGCTCCGGTGTATCTGTATAAAAATTTGCCATAATATTTACTTAATAAAATTTATTGTAGACGGTGAAGGAACAGAAAAAAATAATATTGGACTTTTTATTATAAAGGTAGAAGCAATCGGTTGAGCATCTATCTGTGCCGGACTAACGGTTTGATTTTTCAACTCCGAAAGTGCTTGATCTAAACATTTCTTATTATAATGTTTATTGTCAGATTCTATAATGATAAGATCTGTGATTTTGCCTTTCTCATCAATGTTAATCCCAATTTTTGCAGATACTCTTTCTATTTTTTTGCTGCACATATCATTCAATAACTCTTTGTTTGGAGTGACATTTTTTGCAATGATAGAAACGATTTCTGCCTCATTAAATTGAGCTATTTGGTAGAAAGGTGAATAGGGTAATTCAAGACTATCGGGCGAGAGATAAATACCTCCTTCAGACCTATCGTCTTTGTACACCTCTTTACGGGTTGTTTTGCCATCTTCATAATATTGATGAAGTAAACCGTGTAATTGCCCGTTTTTATATTGGCAATTGACTTTCACTTTTCCATTGGGATGATAATAAACAGCATCGCCATTTTTTATATTTCCTTTATAAAATACTTTTAAGCTATCTTGATTGGAATTCTCATATTTATAAGTAGTTAAACCTTCGAGAACTTGTTTGTTTTCTTTGTTTCCAAATGTTTTATATTCACTACTTTTTATCAATTTCCCATCAATCGTATATAAGTCTACTTGTGTTTTATTATTCTGTGTGCCTTGGACAATTGCGTAATGTGTTGCCTTATTTTTCTTTTTTAGATGCTTCATAGCTGAATCCATGTAAATTGTATCTTGTTGAGCGTTTATAGAAAGGCTCGCAAGAAGTAAAGCTGCGGTTAATAATACGTTTGTCATAGCCTACAATATTGAGTTAATTAATTTTTTATTTACTATTTTGTTTATAGTATTTAATCATTTTAGGTACTACCTCTTCGATAGAGCCATTGATTACATAATCGGCAATCTGATTGATTGGAGCATCAGGATCGTTGTTCACAGAAATAATAATTCCACTCTCTTGCATACCGGCAATATGTTGGATTTGGCCTGAGATACCACAAGCAATGTATAGCTTAGGACGAACCGTAACCCCTGTTTGGCCTATTTGACGGTCGTGATCGGCGAAACCTGCATCGACAGCAGCACGACTAGCGCCTACTTCTGCATTCAATACTTTCGCTAAATCGAACAATAGACCGAAGTTTTCTTTTGAACCTACACCATAACCCCCTGCAACAACGATAGGAGACCCTTTTAGGTTGTTTTTGGCTTTCTCCACATGTCGCTCAATTACTTTTACCACGTAATCGGTATCGGCTACATATTTCTTTACATCGTGGCATACTACTTCGCCTTTATAGTTAGGGTCGAGAATCTCTTTTTTCATAACTCCCTCGCGAACAGTTGCCATTTGTGGACGATGTTCGGGATTGATGATAGTAGCAACGATGTTACCTCCAAATGCTGGGCGTATCTGATAAAGTAGGTTTTCGTATGTTTTTCCCTCTTTTTTATCTTCGTGATTGCCAATTTCGAGTGAAGTACAGTCGGCTGTCAAACCACTTGTTAAAGCCGATGATACACGTGGACCTAAATCGCGGCCAATTACCGTTGCACCCATTAAGCAAATTTGAGGCTTTTCTTCTTTGAAAAGATTTACTAAAACTGATGTGTGAGGCAATGAAGTATAAGGATAAAGTCCTTCAGAATCGAATACATGTAGTTTGTCTACACCATAAGGAAGAACTTGTTTTTCGATATCTTGTAATCCGCTACCGGCAACTACAGCTTCGAGTTGACAATTAAGCTGATTGGCTAATGAGCGACCTTTGGTAAGAAGTTCAAGGCTTACGTCTAAAACGTGTCCATCTTCAATTTCGCAGTATACAAATAAATTGTTCATAATGCTTACTTAGTATTATTAGCCAATAGTATGGTTAGCTAGTAGTTCAACAATCAAATCTTCCACATCGCGGTCGCTGCCGGTAAGTGTTTTACTCTCTTTCGCTTGGAATACGATATTTTGAATCGCTTTCACCTTAGTAGGCGATCCGCTTAATCCGCATTGAGCTAAATCGCCGTTAACATCGGCTACACTCCATTCGGGTAAGTTTAAGTATTCCCGGCTGTCAAATAGATCGGTATAATCCATATCACTTGCTTGTCGTTCGGTCACTGTTTTGGCATGTTTGTACTTTTGTACCAACTTAGCATTGCGAGGACGACAAGGATCGGCCGAACCTGTTACCGTAATTACAATCGGAAGGGGTCCTTCAACCGTTTCAACACCACCATCAATATGACGTTTTACAGTGATATGATTGTTTTCGATCTTTAAAATCTCTTCTGCATATGTGATTTGAGTTAAACCCAATTTCTCGGCAACTTGTGGTCCTACTTGTGCAGTATCACCATCGATTGCTTGACGGCCACCAATAATAACATCTACATCACCTATTTTTTTGATAGCAGTAGCAAGTGCATACGAGGTTGCCAAAGTGTCGGCACCAGCAAATGCACGGTCGGTCAATAAATAACCATTATCTGCTCCACGGAATAAACCTTCGCGAATAACATCTGCTGCACGACCGGGACCCATTGTTAAAATTGTAACGGTAGATCCGGGGTGAGCCTCTTTTAAACGTAAAGCTTGTTCGAGAGCATTCAAATCTTCAGGATTGAAGATAGCAGGAAGTGCCGCGCGATTAACAGTACCGTCGGCTTTCATGGCATCTTTCCCCACATTTCGTGTATCGGGTACTTGTTTTGCCAGTACAACAATTTTCAAACTCATGTTATTAGTTTTAGTATTAGTATTTCATACGTGTTAGTAGCCAGTCGTGTACAGTAAACAGAAGCTTTCTGAACTATCCGGTTAACTATCAGCGTGCAAAATTAAACAAACCACCGACACAGCCAAGAATTATTAAAAAAAAATGCACAGGTGTGTTAATTTTGAGCAAGATTGGCATATAAAACAAAAATAATTGCACAACTATTCAGAAGTTAGTTTGAAGTATGTTGATATCTATACCATACTTGCAATATAATTGTATATTTGTCAAGAAAATATCATGTTTCGATAGAAATCCAAGAATTATTTAATATTATGAAAATAAAAAATGCGCTTTTATTATCTTTTCTACTTTTGTTCGTATCGCATGTTTCTGGCAAATCGATAGAAGATCGTCTGAAGGCTATCACCGGTATCAGTGATGTAGAGAAATTAGAATCGGATCATTATGCAGAAAAGTATTTAGTGAGATTTATTCAACCTGTTGATCATAACGATCCCTCTGCCGGTAGTTTTTTGCAACGCATTATTGTGGCACATGTGGGTTATGATAGGCCTACCATAATGGTTACCGAGGGTTATGGTGCAGCTTATGCCTTGCGTCGTGGCTATCAAGAAGAGTTGTCGCGATTGCTCAATGCCAATATGATATTTGTAGAACATCGTTATTTTCTAGAGTCAACTCCCGAACCCTGCAACTGGGATTATTTGACAGCCGAAAATTCAGCTTATGATTTGCATCGTGTGAATCGGCTCTTTAAGGATATGTATAAAGAAAAGTGGGGGAGTACCGGCATTAGTAAAGGCGGACAAACTACATGTCTTTATCGAGCATATTTCCCGGATGATGTTGATTTTTCAGTTCCCTATGTTGCTCCATTGAATTTTGCTAAGGAAGATGGGCGACATGAGAAGTTCTTAAAAGAGGTGGGCTCCGAGCAAGAAAGAAATCGGATTGAATGTTATCAAACTGAACTCTTTAAACGTAAAGGTGAAATGGTAGACTTGTTGAGTGCCTATTGTAATGAAAATAATCTTGAACATCGTATCTCTATGGCCCAATTATTTGATTATTGTGTACTTGAATACTCTTTTGCTTTATGGCAGTGGGGCGCAGATCGAACTCAAATACCTGCGGTTGAATCGTCTTCGAAAGAGCTTTTTGCTCATTTAATGAAGATTAGCGGTCCAGAGTATTTTGCAGAAAATCAGTTAAACACTTCGTTTTTTGTTCAAGCTGCACGCGAACTAGGCTATTATGGTTACGACACCAAACCATTTAAGAAATATTTAAGCATAAATTCGACAGAGGGTTATCTTGATAATATTCTGTTGCCTCAAGAGTTGGTAGGTAAAGTTGAGTATCGTCCGGCATTAGCTCAAAAGGTATATCGATATCTTAAAGATCATGATCCGCGAATTATCTTTATTTATGGCGAAGTAGATCCATGGACAGCTTCTCGTGTTCCAACCTTCGAGGGCAAAACAAATGAGTTCATTTATATTCAGCCTAATGGAAGTCACGGAGCACGCATTAGTACTATGCCCAAAGCAATGAGGGAGGAAATCATGATGACGCTTAATCGTTGGTTGAATGAGTAATCCATATGAATAATGTTTTTAAACATTAACAGATGGTTAAATCAATTTATCAGTAACCTGTCAGAGTGAGGATCTCCGTATTTGTCATATCATTTACCTTTTGTAGTTCAAAAAGAGTTCGATTTAATAATTATCGATTACGAGAATGAAAAATGTCTATTATGATTATTCATCATAATAGACAGCGCTTATTATTAAGTTGTACCTACTATTGAAACAGCTCATACTATTGAAAGATGGAAAGAGAAATGCAGTCAACCTTTGTCAGAAATATGCAGTGCAATCGGTATGTCACAAAATTGACAAGCCGGTGTCATCGCAGTGACATGCTGTTGTCAATTAGTTGACATACCGATGTTATTTTAGTTTAACGGAAGTATAAAAAATCACCAAAGATAATTCTCCTCGTAGGCATCGAAATCTTTAGTGGGCATAAATTCGTGCAATGCTAGCAGTGCTTTAATTGATTTTTGTTCGGTAGGCGAGATAAGGCGTTCTCCTTTGCGCATGCGATAATAGGTGCGATATCCAAAATGTTGTTTCAATGCATTGGCTATGCGTTTTATGTCTTTTTGTGGTATATCTCCCAACATATTGATGCATCCTTTGGCGTAATATACGATAGTGCTCGGACGGTAATAACTGCATTTATGATCGTTGTGAATCAAGTGCCTGGGATGAATGATTCTAGGGGCATAAACATGGTCGGGTAGTGATTGTTCGACCAATTGGCGCAAACAACTATTTGCCTGTTTACATTCATGTTTTATGCAAATCGTATAGTCGTGTGGTACTTTTGTGTAATCGATAATAGTGCTCATAGATAGATGGTTTTATTGATATACAAACTTAATTAAAAATGATGATTTATGACAAGAAAAGTCTTAAATTGTAATACGTCATAAAAGTTGAGTCAAAAATATCAAGAAACCAATGTTCTGATTTTCGATTATATCATATTATTATCTACTATCTACAAAACTTTTGTCTACTATCTACTGAAACATTTTTATCTTCATTTTCTCTTTACCAATTTGTCTATATTCATGAATGAGTTCATTTTTCATGGCCTTTAAGAAACTGTTGCACCAGTTTTTCGATAAAGAATGTGTATTATGTTGATAATTAGTAGTGTAATATTGTTTATGGATAAATTTCATCTTTGTCATTTTAATAATGCCAAACATAGAATAATTACCTAAGAAAGCATTTGTAAATCCAAAAAGGAAAAAATATTTACAGAAATTTAAACCAAGCAGAACCCAGACAGAGTTTGAATTACATTCGCATATTTTTATTCTTTTATTCTGTTATCAAAAATAGCACTAAATAAATCCATTTCTCTATTTGCTATTCCTAATTTTGTAGCTATTATCTTCCATTCTTTTATGGCTGTAGTAACTTCGGATATAATTTGATTTGCTACCTCTTTCTTTATCATATAGCTCTCACAAGCCTTTAGTAGAATTGATAATTCTGCTTTGTTCGTAGAATGGTCAATTAGTAGGCTTTGATATTCGTTTGATGTTGGGTTCATATCATAAGCAGGAGATAATGTCCATCCTTTGGGTGTAAGTAGAAAACCATGATTTCGGAAATGATCGTCAGAGTTGCCTATACAGATATTGAAGGCTACACGTCTATAAAGTTCGTGAAGATTCTCGTTTACATCGGTACAGTTCTGAATTATAAAATCTACTATATCTAAATAACCATTCCCTGTGCTTGCATTATCATCATCAGAGAGACCCAGTAGTGTCATGGCTGAAGTAAAATGGATTCGTTTTCCATTTGCGGTACGGTCAAAGCGTTGAGATAGTAATGTATGATATTTATCGGAAGTAGTAATTACTTTTGTAGATGCACATTTGATACCAGCTTTCTTGGCTAAAACGTGACAGAAATGTTCCCATAGCCCTGAGTTGTAATCATCTTTGCGTGACGGAAATTTTGCGATATATAATGTTTTATCGGTATCAATCACACTTGCTTTGGGGCGTGCTCCACCCAATGAAGATCCTGGTTGTATTAACTGTGTGAGCCATCTCTTATCAGGCAGTTCATTTTGCTCTTCACTTTTTTCAATCTCATGACTTGCATGAATCAATTCGCGAATACTTGTGATAGGAGGTATGCGTAAATTATTATCAGAATTAATATAATAGTTTTTATCAACCTCTTTAAACCGAAAGCCACCCATACGAGAAGAATCATCTATCCCTTTTAAATAATCAAACGAAGATAAACGACGTACGGGTCTTTTCTCATCTATAGCTAGAATTTGCTCTCTACGATTAAGTAATGTCCGTCCCCAACGATCTGGTAAAGCGTCAGAAAAACAACCAAAAATATCCTTCCCTGGTTGTGTGTACTGTTGCCCGGGGTAATTATTCAGATCGCGACTAATAAAAAGACTGCCGTATTTTTTCAGCCATTTATTATCAAACTTAAACCCATAGCTGTCTGAACCACGAAGCGATTCATAACTTAGTTCTCCAATTAGTTCAATATCATTGAGCCAATCAAAATCGGCATAAATCAATAGTTTTTCCATCCTTTACTCTTTCTTAGATGCTCTTTCACGATTCTTTAGGTGTAGATCTTGTAGAGACTTTCCTAGTTTGTCTTCTTGGGCTAGCAAAAGAATATCGTCATCCAATTGCAAAGCATACAATACTCGAAGATATATACCAATAGCTACTGTTGGTGCTCCCTTCTCAATGCGTGAAATAGTAAGTGGGGAGCAAGTTGCTCTTTCAGCCACCTGAGCAATGCTCAAGTTACGACGAAGACGGGCTAACTTGATCTGTTCGCCTACAACTTCCATCTTTTGCTCCAATTTTCTAGGGAGGTTTGTCCCCATTGTATTCTTTGTCATATGCTCAATGTATCATATAATATACAAATATAGCTATTCCTATTAATTATATGATAGGTTGATGCTGAAATATTTATTTCATTTAGCTTATCAGCGTTATTAGGACTTAACTAACCGAGGAGGAGTGTTGATACAAATTTGATAAGCCCAAAAAAAAGAGCTGAAAATAAATATACTTTGTGAGTTATTTGCTAGGTAATTGGCAGAGCTCCATAATATCAAGCATTCTAAACAATGTATTAACTATAACAGTATGCCAGCTTTGTTGAAAGTTCGTTGGATGATTTTTCCGTGACTTTTGTTATCAGTTACTCACTGGCATTATAGACCTAATTGTATAACAATTAAACTATATAAGTGAATATCTTTCGTGCAAATATATTGATTATTCTTTATTGAAAGATAAAAGGAGAGGCGATTACCCACAGGTAATTGCTTCTCCTTTTCAATCTTATTTCTCTTTCTTTTCTTCAGTCGGAGCTTTAGACGCAGGCTTCTTCACAGCCGGCTTAACTAAACCCTGTTTTTTGCTTTTCCCCAGGCAGCCCGTCGGGCTTCGTAATCTTGATATTGTTTTTCTAAATAGTTGTCTGCCATAGCTGTTTATTTACCGATACAACATATTTACGCTATTGAGTTTAAGCGTTTTTGCCTTTTAAACGGTACAAAATCCTTTTTGACAAATAGACAAATCTCTACGGGAAGTTTGTCTATTTGATTTTCAGACAGTTACAAGTGCGTGCTGTACCGCAATTTTCAGTTTTTTTAGTACAACCTTTAAATCAAGTTGAAAACGTTGATTTTATGGCTGTTACCATATATGTGTTACAAAATGGTTTGCTACCGCAAAGATAGTGATTTACTCGAAAATAATCATATCTGTTAGCTGAATAAAGTAGTCGGTAGACCATATCTGTAGATTGTCGATATTTTTAACGAATGGCACTACATCTTGTTTTACCATATCAATATCAGTGGAAATTATCTTTTCTTTTAGTAGTTTAATAAAATCTTCTTTGTTTATTTCCAATCCATTAAAGTCACGAATACGCTCTTGAAGATGGTTGAAATCTAACCTAACACCATTTCTCACGTACCACTCAAAGTCATACCAGTCACGACCCTTTACTCGGTTCTTCCAAGAACGAAATACTAAAGCGTGCATCTTACCTGCGTATAAATCAGGAAGAGTAAAACATCGTGTCATAAAAGAAAATGGATGCAGTAACAGTTTCTGTTCGGTTTGAAAATTTAGTGGCGGTTTTGTGTCTACCTCAATCTTTATTTTTAGATTTCTCTCAGTCTGAAACGCTACGTCATACACCTTTGTATCATCTTTCAAAAATGCTGATTCGACTTTACCGAAATTCTTCTTGTCTTTCTTATTAATGACTACATCACGACCTAATATACTAAACTCATTTTTGATGGCAGGAAAATAGTCTTCCAAATTAAATGACTCATCGTGTGACAATAGAGAGAAATCCATATCTTCCGAAAAACGATCCAACTTATGGAATATCCTCAAACACGTACCTCCATAAAATGCGGCCTTGTCAAAAAAACCTCCCCGATAGAGTCCTGCCAATGTTATCTGTTGCATTACCTCGTAGATTGCATTACGGCGGTCTTTGTCACTAATAATTGGATATTTTGAGAGCATTTGCTCGAATATACTGTTCATCGTTGTAAGAGTTTAAGTAGGTTCATTATTGTAGCCTTTTTTTTGCCGACTTTTATACATTGCTCAAATATAGACTTATCCATTTGGTATAAAGCATCCATATCAAAGCGAAGATCTTCCTCCAAGTAGGTTAATATATCTTTCTGGAATCGTAAATTTAGGTTTTGAGTATGTATAATCAAGTCGCATAGTGCCTTTTCTGGAGAAGCAATAATAAATGAAGTAAGTCCTTTTATCTCTTGTCTTATACCAATTGAGAAATATTCCTTAGAGCATCCTGTATATTGAAATGTCCCAAGTGAATTTCTAAACTCTTTAGAGTGTTTGGTAGTCATTGATTTAATGACGTAAACACTCTCAGGAATTAACCCGTAATAGCGTAATGCATACTCCATCGAGACATAAGATGGTCCGTATAGTTGGTTGGCAATAAGTTCTTCAGATATAAGCTGTCCACTAACATCGGGAGAAACAATGTACATGCCCTTTTTTAGCCTTATAATTTTACCAGACTTTTCAAGCTCGCTGATTTTATTATGAACTGACTTGTAGTCTGAAAATAATGATTTTAGTATCGCAAAATCAATTGGCGTATTTCCAAGTTCAGAGAGTATTTTCATATCTTTCACTTTTAATCTTCTGCAAATATAGTAATAATATGAATAGATAATCCATTTTATTTCAATTATCTATTCTTGAAATTACTATTTATTGTATATATTGGCTTGTCTCATCGATTAGTCGTTTTGTCAATATGAACAACACCTATCTTTGCTGCGAAGAGGTTTAACACTTGATTCTCTTTGTCGAGCCGCAAGGTCTGTTTGACTTGCTCCAATTCTCGTACAAAACTCAATCCAATCCACGATTCTCCGAGAGTTCCACTTGCGTTAAAACGTGCTTCTTACGCATCAATTTTACATATTCAGATAAAGATGCTGTGTTTATTTTATACCTGAAAGGGAGTAGAATTATTGTTATTGATAGCGAATATACCTTATAGGGTATATTCTGTGTCTTGAAGTGGCGAATAAACCCGATAGGGTATAGAGATGGGGAGTATTGATGAAATGAAGTCGATTTTGCAACCACTCACATAAGCCCCATAAAAACAGATAAGGCAGAGCCTTTTTCATCTCTGCCTTACCACGTTTGCGGTCATAAACCTTTTTCGACTTGTACACCCCTGCAATACTCACAGGGCGAGTGTGATTCTCAATCTCCGCCAAGCGAGATGCTCGCCTGTTGGCTTTGATGTAATCACGCTGAGTAAATGTTCGTTTCTTCATTGTTACATCAATTAGTATGGCGCAAATGTAGAGAAAATTAATTCATGTAGATGATGTAACTACAATATAAGAACTATTTAAGAGCTTTTACCATTTGGTCTATACACCTCTTCTTCTGCTCCATATTGGGGTGTACATATAGGTTTAGAGTTGTACTAATATTTGAATGCCCCAATATAACGCTAACAGTTTTATAGTCACATTTGCTTTCTATGCAACGGGTCGCAAAACTATGTCTAAGTCCGTGAAATTTAAGAATAGGCACGCCTATCTCTTGCATAAATTGTTTATAATAGTTTCTGTAAGTACGTGGCTCTGTAGGTTTAGCTTCATTAGTTAGAACAAAGTAATTATTATTCATTATCCGTTTTAGCGGTTTTAGCAATTTCAGTAGATCTCTTGTCATAGGAATCTCTCTAATGGAGTTTTTTGTTTTAGGAGAATCCAGAATAAGCTCGGTATAGCGATTGTCTCCATCTATCATATAAACTCTTTGAATCGTTTTCTTTACGCTTATTACCCCATTGTCGGTGTCAATATCTTCCCATCGAAGAGCACAAATCTCACCTATTCTCATACCTGCACAAAGGCAAATATAAATTCCTAAATTTCGGAATGTAAAATTCTCTTGGATGTGAGCAATAATTTTTCTGTGATTGTTTCTACTCAAAACTTCAATTTCGTGTTTCTCTCTTTGCGTGGGGAATTTAATATCAATTTGGGTGTACTCGATAAAACCGTTCTTAACGCCATATTTTAGAGCCATTTTAAGGACTATGAGTATATCTTTTATTGATTTGTGACTCAGCCCTGAATTTAGTTTTTCAAATACAAACTCCTGTACATCAGACTCTTTAATATTGGATAGATGCCCAAATGCAGGTAATAGGTGATTTTCGGTTAATAGTGTGTACGCTGAGATTGTTGATGTTTTAACGTACTGTTTTTTGTCTTCACGCCATAAGCGTATGATTTCTTTAATTGTCAAATGTTCCATAATCCTTATTTTTAAAATGTTTGTGCTATAATATATAGCGAAAACTGAGATTAAGGACTTATAATTTTCTATTTTCCAACTTTGCGATTTCCGGAGTTCACCGAGGAGTGGAAAGAGGTGAAACTAAAAGATATTTGCACTCTTACTAAAGGAGCAGGTATATCAAAAGATCAATTATCAGCAGACGGAATACCTTGTGTTTTATATGGTGAGCTTTACACCAAATATAAATCCGAAGTTATTCGAGATATTTTTAGTCGCACAAACATTTGTGACTCAAACCTCGTAAGAAGCAAAGCGAATGATGTAATTATTCCTTCTTCGGGAGAAAGTGCTATTGATATTGCCACAGCACGCTGCATTCCTTATGATGGAGTATTGCTTGGCGGTGACTTAAATATAATTCGATTGATAGAACATAATGGCAGTTTTTTTAGCTATCAATTGAATGGGGCAAGAAAACGTGAAATCGCCAAAGTAGCACAAGGAGTTTCAGTAGTACATCTATATGGAGAGGGCCTCAAGAATCTTACAGTTTTCTATCCATCAAACGCAGAACAGGATAAGATTGCCCGATTTTTATCCTTAATCGACGAGCGTATCGTAACCCAAAACAA
>DKPN01000022.1 GCA_002471195.1 Bacteroides sp. UBA7333 | reverse complement strand
AATCCTGGTACCTCGACAAAAAGAAAAGAGTTCTTTTTATAATGATTGAAAATAATTTGAATGCTAAATAGCCAATTGCTATTATAACATAATTGGATGAAAATTTTCTATGCTGTATCATTATATAAATTCTCTTATCTGCTTTAAATAGGGCGTTTAAAGCTGCAGAAATTAATTCTGTAAATAAATGAAGAGATTTCATTTTACCTAATACGAGTAATCTTCTTATAACTAAGAAAACAAAAATGTTGGTATGAGCGGGCGCAAAGAGCGTTTGTTGATACCTTTTGTTTTTTAGTACCCTCTGCCCTATTTGTGGTACTTCTAATACAAATAAGGATAAAATTTCTTTGAAATAAATTATAACATTATATTCTCTTTGCGCTGTTTCGTTTAATTTTTAAATAATAATCGAAAATGGCAACATTTAAAGCAGTAGTATTTAATGGAGGTCGTCACATCAAACAAGATGGCACAACTAATATAAAAATTCGTATTTACCATAATAAATCAGCTCAGTATTTTGCAACTGATTATTTTATAAACCCCGAATATATGGGCGATGATGGTTACGTAGTTGCACAGTCTTCAAACTCAGAAGAGCTTAATTATGAGTTAGGCAATATGATTCAGAAGCTGAGAGAGGCTTCTATACGCCTTGGAACTGAAAGAACTAAGAAAATGCAATGTCAAGAGTTAAAAGAGGAAATCACTAAAATGCTACTTCCAGACTCAGAATTCATTGATTTTGTGGCATTTGCAAAAGAAGTGATTTCAAAGACAGATAAGCAAAAAACGGCCGAATGGTATACTTCATCACTCAATTCATTCATCAAATTTACCGGTAGACAAAAAATAGACATAAATAGCATCAAGTCAACCACTCTAAATGAGTACATGGATTATCTTTTTTCAAAGATTGTTATAAGAAAAGATAAGAAATTGCCTAGAAAGACGATTGAACCTGGTACGATTAATAATTATATGCGTGGATTACGATCAATATATAATAAAGCTCGTGATGTCTATAATGATTATGATCTAGACATTATCAAAATACCACGTGATCCTTTCAAAAAAGTAGAAATACCCGAATATCAGCATAAACGAAAAAACCTTCAGATAGAAGAGATATTAATGATTAGAGATGCAGAACTGAATAATCAGCGTGCAAAAACGGCTAGAGATGTATTTATGATATCATTTTATCTCATGGGCATAAATATGTGTGACCTATATAATGCAAAACAGTTTTATGGAAGAATTAATTATGAACGATCAAAAGTGAGTACTAAAAAGAACCGAAAGAAAATCCCAATGTCTGTAAAAATAGAACCAGAACTGAGACAGATTCTCGATTTCTATAGCAATGGTACTTTACTGTCGCACTTTAAACAAAAATATACTAGCTATTATAGTTTTCTAAAAGCGATTAATACTGACTTAAAAATAGTCTCTAAAGAATTAAATCTAGGAGTTCCACTATCTACAAATTGGGCACGGCACAGTTGGGCCAGTATTGCTCGAAATAAAGCACATATAGCCAAAGCTGATATTGATTTTTGTCTAGCGCACGTGAACAATGATTATAAAATGGCAGATATATATATCGATATCGATTATAGCGTTTGCGATCGCGCCAATAGAGAAGTACTAAATTTGTTATCTAAAAAATAATTGCAAAAAGCTTGCGAATTTAAAATAACACTTTTATATTTGCACTGTTGATATGAGCTGGATAGAGAATTATCTCTATCTGGCTTTTGCTATTTTCACACATTTCATGCATTAATCCCCAATGCTATGCGCCATTAAAAACAATGACGCATTATGAAAATTACAGTTTCAAAATCAGAATTCTACAATAGATTAAAAGCACTAAGTAGAATCATTCATACAAAAAACACATTAGCTGCATATGACAATTTTCTTTTTGAATTAAAGAATGGAGAATTGAAAGTAACAACTGGAGAAGAAGGTGGAAGCATGTCTACTACAATATCATTTGTTTCGGACAATCTCATTGACTTGTCTTTCATGGCTAATGCGAAAACCCTCCTTGATGGACTAAAGGATATTCCAGAACAACCTATTATTCTTGAAATCAATAAAAAGTATAACATCAAATGTATATATGCATGCGGTGATGGTAAATTTGAAATACAGGGTGAAAAAGGTGAAACATTCCCTACTATATCATTTAACACGGATTCTTCTATTAATGTTAACGCAACAGACTTTCTTTATGGAGTAAAACAAGTACTACCATGCATTGCTGATGATGAGTTACGTCCAGTTATGAATGGAATCTATTTTGATCAAAAAGAAGAATCAATTACATATGTAGCTACAAATGGTATGATTCTAGGTTGCTATAGGTCTACAGGAAAATTTACAAGTCAAAATAGTTTCATCATTCCAGGTAAATACACAAGAATTTTATCTAATTGTATCCAAGGAAATGGATATATTGATATTGCAACGGATAATAACAATATACGTTTCATATTTGACGGATATTCATTAATCTGTCGCATGATAGAAGGTCGCTTTCCAAACTACAATTCTGTTATTCCACAAAGCAATAATATAAAAGTTATTGTATCAAAGATTGATATATTATCTGCTATCAAACGTGTATCTGTTTTCTCGAATAATAGTTCTATGATTGTCCTTTCGATTAATGAATCCGAAAAGAATATAAGCGTAAAAACTCAAAACATAGATTATTCTTTATCCGCAGATGAATTAGTCAAAATAGAATCACTACAAGGTGAAAAAATCGAAATCGGATTAAATGCTATTTTTCTTAAAGAAATAATAGCTCTAACAACTTCCGAAACAATTGAGATTAGTCTCAAAGATTCATCACATGCTATTACAATCACTCCGGAGAGTGATCAAACCTTGCTTTATATACAAATGCCTCTTCTAATAAATTCGTAAAGCTATGAGCGACTTTAAAAATACAATTAAAACCTATCTCGACAAGAGAGCGAGCGAGGATGAACTTTTTGCGAAATCTTATGCAAAAGAGAATAAGAGTATCGACGAATGCTGTCAATATATCACCGGAGAAGCAAAGAAGAAAGCCAAGAACGGATGCGCAGCCATTGATGATGCAACAGTGTTCGGATGGGCGGTTCACTACTACGATGAGGACAGTATAAAAATCAACAAAAACGTACCAAAAGCTGCCGTTTCTGTGCCAAAAACAGAGAAAAGCGTACCAAAGGTAGAACTTACCGAAGAGGATAAGGCTAAGGCGAAAGAAATAGCCATGCAGAGAGCTATCGAGGAACAGCGTGAGGCGATGCGTAAGAAGCCGGCTAAAAAGAGAGTGGAAACAGATGTTCAACCAAGTTTATTTGATTTTTGATTATGAAAAAAATAGAATTGTTCAATAACCATTTCCAAAACTTTAAGCAATATCAAATACCAAAAGCGCAATTGATAATTGCGGACCCACCTTATAATTTAGGTAAAAACGCATATGCTAGCAACCCTGCATGGTATAAGGATGGGGATAATAAAAATGGTGAAAGCGAACTTGCAGGGAAAGAGTTTTTTGATACTGATAAGGATTTTCGACCGGCCGAGTTTATGCACTTTTGCTCACAGATGCTTATAAAAGAACCTAAAGAAAAAGGTAAATCTCCATGTATGATTCTTTTTTGCGAGTTTGAGCAACAATTCAAATACATTGAATTAGCAAAAAAATATGGGCTAAATAATTACATCAACTTAGTATTCAGGAAGAACTTTTCTGCACAGGTGTTAAAAGCCAATATGAAAGTGGTCGGTAATTGCGAATACGGTTTACTTCTTTATCGTGATAAATTGCCAAAGTTCAACAATGATGGCAGAATGATTTTTAACTGTTTTGATTGGGTGATTGATAATGAAACTCCTAAAATTCACCCGACACAAAAGCCTATTCCGTTGCTAAGACGTTTGATTGAAATATTCACCGATAAAGGCGATGTTGTAATAGATCCATGCGCCGGAAGTGGTTCAACTCTTTTGGCAGCAGCACAACTTGATAGGCGTGCTTATGGGTTTGAGATAAAAAAAGATTTTTTTAGACAGGCAAACGATCTTGTTTTAAGTGACATCCAAAAATCATTATTCGTATGAAACCGCGCAATAAAAGAGAACGTGAGGTAGCTGAATTAAGCAGTAAGCTACCTCCAATCACTGCAAAACAAGCCGATTACGCACGAGATAAATGTTTTAAATCTAAAGGGTTCGCAACGAGCAAAAACATATGGTGTGCAGAGTGTGGCCAAGAGTTTAAAAGAGAAGATTCGCAATTGTCAATATCACTCTTTGGCGTAGATTGTCCGCATTGCGGTAAACATCTTGAGGTTAATGTGAGCAATTGCAGAACCTATAAACCGCAAAAGCAATACTACACTGTAATTACCACTTTCAAAGGATTTCAATTGCTACGGCATTTCATTGTCGATAAAAAATGCCGTAAAGGATATGCTGCTTGTGTCGATGTTATTGAGGTTGTACAACTGTGGATCAACTCAAAGGGTAAAACTACCATCATGGCAAAACCGACTAATACATTCGGCATATGCGGAGTTTATGATGATTGGTGTTTAGGCGCTAACATGGAGATAAAGACTGACGCATATATACGAGAAAAATATCATATTTTCTCAAATGTGATCAAAAGGGAGAAGCTATTACCCGAATTGAAGTATGCGAAGAGTGATAGCAATTACTTCGGCATTACTCCAGATTTGCTTTTTAAAATGATACTTAAATATCCTTTCGTCGAAACGCTTATAAAGCAGAAGCAATTTGAGATACTTCGCTATATGCAAGATAACATTGATAAAGTTGGTAAGCTATGGACATCGATACGCATTGCATTGCGCCATGGCTTAACACTTAAGAAAGGAGAAGCTAAAGACTATATAGATTATCTAGAGATGTCTAAGGCTATTGGACGTGATTTACGTTCGCCTAAGTATCTTGTTCCTGCTAATATCGACAAAGCACACCTAGAGGTAGTAAAACTCAAAACAAAACAGGATGAGAAATTGCGTCTTGAAAAGAATATAAAAGAAGCCATGAAGTATGAAGAGCAATATCTTAAAGATAAAGCAAAGTACTTAGGAATAAAAATACAAGAGGGAGATATTGTGATACATGTACTTCAGAGCGTACAGGAGTTTGCCGAAGAAGGTACATTGATGCATCATTGCGTGTATGCTTGCAGCTACTTCAAGAAAAAAGATTCTCTGATTTTGTCTGCTACCATAAAAGGAAAACGAATAGAAACGATTGAAATTAGCCTCAGAACATTCGAGATAATTCAATCACGTGGATTGCAGAATAGAAACACTCCTTATCACGATAAGATATTAAATCTTGTAAACAAGAATATAGATATTATCAAAAAGGCCGCATAATGACATATATAGATTTAATAAACAACTTCTGGGAACGATACTACGATGACCCATTCAGCTCAGCGGAAGTTCACTTGTATTTCTTTCTATTGAATGAATACAACAGGAACAGCAGGACAAATGCTTTCGAGTTATCCAACCGCAGAATCCTCCTCACAACCGGACTCAGCGAGAAGACCGTGATTGCAGCTAGGAACAGATTAGTGCAAAGAGGTTTGTTGAAATTCGATGCAGGTCAAAGAAGAGCCAAATCGCCTATTTATTACCTGGATTTAGACTGGAATAATTCCAGTAAAGAGGTAAGTAAAAAGGGAGGTAAAAAGGGAGGCAAAGAGGTAAGTAAAACGGGCAGCTCTTATATAAGAGTTAAGAGTATAGAGAGTAATACCCCCCAACCCCCAGAGGGGGATGTTGCTCCATCATTAAACTCAAAAGCGAGGATTTTATTCGAAGAGCATTTTAAGAGTTTATTTGGCGAGGCTTACTATTGGCAGGCGAAAGATGCCGGAGGAATGAGCAGCATCATTAAAAAGCTCAAGTTCCAACGTGAGCAAAAAGGTTACACGAATACCGATGATGAAGTTCTAAATGCCTTAAAGGTTTTTCTTGGTACCATTACCGATGGCTGGTTATTTCAGAATTTCAGTGTGTCTAATATCAATTCCAAATTTAACGAAGTAATTTCTAATGCAAAGGAGAAAAACAGCAATGGAAAACAACAGACAACTACAAACAAGTATGAACAAAAGCGAAACGATTCTGAACGCAGGCAGCGTGAATCAATGGAAAGAATCGTTGCAATGCGTGAAGAAGCAAACAGACGTCGCAAAGAGATCGAATCAGTTAGCCCTACTGGATAAATACCCAGACCCTGTGTGCCTACTGATCGATTACAATCCGGATCTACAAGCAAAAATAATACGATCTTGTGTGTCTATTGCCGAGTTATCAAGCAACAATAATATTCCCTCACTTGCTCTCGTTGCGAGTGTTTATGGGGATACAGCCCCTGTTGAGTGGCTTCGCATACAGTTTGGAAGTTTGAATGATTATGCTGAGAATGGCATAGGTATCAGCGATAGTCAATTAACGGAGTTATCACACTTAGTTCTTGCAGGTCATTATGATATCAACTTAGCAGAGATATGCTTGTTTATTGCACGTTTCAAATTAGGTATGTATGGCGAATTTTATGGTGCCATTGGTCCGATGAAGATATCAGCTGCGTTACAGAAATTTAGAAAGGAACGAAGGATTGATATAGACAGATACGAGCGTGAGCAAGAGGTCATAAGAATGGAAAAACAACGTGAGGAATGGGCTAAAACATCAATAACGCACGAAGAATATTTGAAAATTAAATCAAAACCTGAATAACTATGATTAGCACATCAATTGAAAAATACATTTCAAAGCGATATGAAAGATGGCTTGATTATGCAATCTATCATTGTAGCCTCAACGACATGAAAGATGAAGCTATGGATGTACTAAATGAAGTGCTTTTATCGCTATGCCGCAAAAATAATGATGAATTGAAACGAATGCTAGAATCCAAGAAAAATGGTTATACTGAACTTGACTTCTTTGTGCTCCGCATGATTAAGCTCAATGCTACATCTGACACGTCACCTTATCGAAGTAAATATAAACCTATGCCGGTAGATCGCAATGTGGACTACACACGCATTGAAATAGAGGATATGCAGGATGCACAAGAAGATACACCGACTTCTATATTTAATCGTTTCGAAGAAATAAGAGAAGTTATTGTTGAATTAGATCTATCCCCATTGGCACGCAAAATATTCGAGTATCGTTTCTTTTGCGATGAAAGTTTTTCTGATTGGGAAGGCCCTGAATCATTGAAGCAGATGTATGAGGTCTACAATGGAGTGCTTGAATTGATAAAAAGAAAAATTAATGGAGAGAGTATTTTCTAATAAATATTATATTTGTGGAAAATTAAATGCAAAAAGACAATGAAGCAATCTACGACTATCGAAGAACAAATAGAAATAATGAAAAAAAGAGGAATAATTTTCTCAAATGAAAATAAATCCAAAGAAAATTTATTAGATATCGGCTATTTTAGATTGGGCTTTTATTGTTTTCCATTTGAAAAAACTCATCCCAATAAGAACAACAGAACTCATGAATATATTGATAATACTTCCTTTGATGATATTATAGGTCTTTATTATTTTGACGTCGATTTAAGGAATATATTATATCGATATATTTCTAGAATAGAAATAAACATTAGAACTTATTTAATATACACGATATCTAATTTTTATATTAATAATCCTATATGGTTTGTAGATAAAAGAGTCGTTTTAAATGAATATGCAAATAGGTTCAACTCATATGTCTATACAGATAAATTTAAAGATATTTCAGTTATAAAATGTCATCATCGGCATCATCCTAATGATATATATGCGCCGGCATGGAAAACTATAGAGTTCATGACATTTGGAGCAATTATTAGATTATTCAAAAATTTAAAAGATGTTCAATTAAAAAGGAATATAGCCAGGCATTATAATTATAATTCTATTAAGTCATTTGAGAATAACTTAGAAGCAATACTTTTAATAAGAAATTCATGTGCCCATGGAAATGTACTTTTTGATATAAATATTCCTAAACCAATAAAAGATGGGCCAGCTGGAACAATGGGATATAACAAAAGTAACTTAGTTGGCGCAATAGCAATAATTAAATATTTTATGGGCATTATATCGCAAAATCGTTTAAACGATCTAGATAAACAATTAGGCGAACTTTTATCTGATTCTAGAAAGTCAGAAAATGTAAATAACATAATAAAGAAATGCTCTGGATTAAACTTTTAATAGAAAAGTTTGTTTCTATAAAATAAAATGCTCATATTTGTAGCATAATAGTGCACTTATTGGCTAAGTCTCAATATACTGCACTCAAAAACAGAATAATAAAGCCTTCCCAAGTCGGAAGGCTTTTGTTTTATATAAAACTCGCTACCCATTTATATTTTAATTAAAAAGATATTGGAAAACACGGCGAAATTGA
>DKPN01000075.1 GCA_002471195.1 Bacteroides sp. UBA7333 | reverse complement strand
TTAGTGGGTGGTGTTAGAATTTCTGAAATTATTTCTCCAACAGGTACAACTAAATATTCGTATATAGATGATTTTGAGAAATGCTCAGGCGTTTTAAATAGAAAACCATTTTCGAGTAGGGTATTCCATTGGATGGAATGGGAGGAGTTTGTTTCTCCAATTGGAATAACTATTAAACAATTAATGGCAAGAGCAGGCGTTGAATTTAACTCGACTTCATTTCTACCAATAGAAAACCCTTATAATAATTATTTCATGGGATACAAACAGGTTACTACTACAAAGATATCTAAAACTGGAGAAAAGCTGATTGAAAAAAATTATTTCTACAATCAAAAAGAACCGACTTACTATCACCCTAAAGATCCTGGTATATTTTTACCATTAAATGGAAAATTGATATCAAAAATCATTTTAAAAGATTTCAAAACACAACAACAATCCTTTTATATTTATGATTTACAGTACAGAAAAAAAGAACTTGCATTTGTATATCCAGGTAATGGGTTGCCAGGATTTAATTATACAGTAGAAGAATTTTTTCCTTATATCATAAAAGAAGAACAAAATGAATTTGAAAATATCAATAACAAAAAGATTCAACAAAATATTATCATAGATTATAAGTATAACAGCCGTTGCATGCTCACAACTAAGCAACAGTTAAAAGGAAATATTAAACAAACATATGAGTTTTACTACCCGTTAGACATAAAGTATAATAATAAATTCGACCGATACAAGAAGAATAATATAATAGCATTTCCGATTGAAGAGAATATATCTATTAATGACGTAAAAACTGCAGCAATATACAATATAAATTCGAGTGATGCGATAATACGTCCACTAAAGAAGTACACCATAAATGGAGCAACTATAGCTAATGATTCTCCCTATTTTAATGGAGAATACTTTACATTTTCAAACTCGAGTGGAGCTACTATTAATTACAAATCAGATATAAGCTATTTAACTTACAATTCAAAATGGAACAATACATCATATGCTACCAGACAAGGGCAACAAATAGTATTAATATGGGGATATAAAAATCAACACATTATAGCCGAAATAGCTAATTCCACATTGAGCCAAGTAGAAAACGCATTAAATTTGGATTTAGAATTACTAGCAGAAAAAGAAATGCCTTCATCCAGCGATTGGGATAAGTTGAAGTCATTACAACAGAATTTAAATAATGCAAGCATTACGCTATATGAATACAAACCTCTTGTAGGTATCACTAGCAAAATAGACCCTAATGGAAAAAAATATTTATATTATTATGATGATTTTCTTCGTCTATCACAAATTACCGAACTTTTAAATAACAATACAGAAGTTATTCTTGAAAAATACGATTACCATTATGCAACAGAAAAATAATATATTCATAATATTTGCTGTGCTGTTTGTTATTAACATTGCAATGCATGGGCAACAAAATTATATTGAAGTATTTAAACCTACATCAAAGGTGACGAAAGGAGAAGCTTTAACCACAAGTAACTCACTGGTCACACGATCATATTATGATACAGCCGGAAGACTCGTTCAAGAAATTAATAGAGAGTTCACACCAGAGGGCAAAGATTTCGCATCATTTATTGAATATGATGATCTAGGGCGTAAACAATATGAATGGAATAAAATGCCATTTGATGATTCAAGTGGAGCCTTTAAACCTAAAAATTCAATATCCAACGTATATAATAAATTATATCACGTATATGAGTCTTCATTTATAAATAGACAAACAGAACTGCACAACAAAAATTCGGGTTATAAAGCAATTAAAAACGCATATTTATTTAATACAAATAGTGAACCAACATTGAAGGTTCCATTTTACAGGTGCCCTATTAATTCAAATACATTCATAAAAGACAAGTTTTACCCGGATGGAGCATTATCTTGTATAAAAAAAACAGATGAAGATGAGAATAATATTTTTGAATTCTACAATGCACTCAATCAATTGATTTTAGAAAGAAAACAGGGAGATTATGATTTCTATGACACTCATTATCTGTATAATGACTGGGGCCAGTTAAGGTTTGTGTTACCACCTATTGTCAGCGATGAATTAAGAGATGGAATTTATACCATGAATAATACAGATATCTTAAAAAAATATGCATATGAGTACGAGTATGATCTACAAGGACGTTGTTATAAGAAAAAACTCCCTGGTATTGAACCGCAGTATACAATATACGATGGCGATCATAGACCTACATTGTTTCATACAGGAAATCACATTATTAACGATACAATTTTTTGGGAATTTTACAATTACGACGGATTAGGAAGATTAATAAAAAAAGGTTTGCTAAAAGATCCAATGAAAAAAAAGTATAGCTATAATGATATTATTAAAGAAGCTGATGATATGCTTGCAAAAGAATCCTATTTGGAAAGCAGTAAATTTGGATATTCAGAAACGTTATATGATAATTCAATATCAAATCATTCGAGTATAATAAATAATTTTCAAACCATTGATCATCGAATCATTAATTATTATGATGATTATAAATTTCTTAAATTAAATATTTTTTCACCACTAAATAATTTACCTCCATTCTTTGATTTAGTCGAAGCTATAGATGTTAAAACATCTAAAATGCAAATGACCGGCCAATATATAGCCGCTACAGATAATATAAATTATGAGTTAATTTCGTATTATTATGACCACAGAGGACGTGTTATTAGAAAGTGTACCTACAATAGTATAGCTAATTTAATCTTAATCTCATCCATATCATATAACAATTTAGATCAACCCATCAAGAAAATGGATACATACCATAAAAATGCGGCTACAAAACAATTTAAAAGCTTTCCTATTGAAGTGGATAATGAGGTGGATATAGAAATAAAAGATTCAACAAAGATATGTACCAATATATATGATTATATATATGATAAGTCGGGCCGTGAAATTGGTGCGACACTAGAGGTTAAACTCAAGATTAATGGACAAAAGATTAATCAAAAATACAATCTATCATCCACACAATATGATGAATTAGGTAGAATATCACAAATAGAGATGTTTAATAATAATACGCAAATTTTCTCATACGATAAATATGGAAGACTCAATAAAATTGATAACAAGCCCTATTTCACACAAGAGATTTTTTACGATCAAAAACCAACAGGCGAAAGCAATGCATATCAAAATGGTAATATATCATATATACATATCGCTCAAAATAACAGCACCTATCGTTTCAATATAGAATACGATAAAATAGGCCGTTATATAAACGGAAATATGAAAAATATTGATACAGGCTCAGAAACCGGATGGACAGAATCTTTTGGATATGATAAAATGGGGAATACAGAACTGGTAGGACATAGAGGTCCACTGGGACAAGCCAATGCACAATTTATACAATATAATGGAAATCAGACACAATATATTCATAATCAAAACAAAGGCTATTGCCCATATGAATATTTTAATATATATTGCGGAACATATAGTAATGAAAACGGATTTGCTTATGATGCCAATGGAAACGAAACACGAAATATGGCACAAGGAGTGAGTAGAACCAGCTATAATTACCTAAATCTGCCAGACACCGTTTTTTTTAGACAAACCGAAGATATAGCAATCTTTGTATATATGGCAGATGGGAGAAAGATATATTCAAAATATGGAAGGTATAATGTAGGGTTAACCTATCAATTAAACAAACCCGATGCAACAAACGATTTTCTATATATGAACGAAGAGATACGCTTTGGCGATTTTGAATTGAAAGATGGTAAGCTGACAACCTTATTTATCCCCGGAGGCTACATCAGCACACGAGATGATGCAACCAACCAATATTGTCTAAAACCAAGATTTTACATTACCGACTATCAAGGAAGCATCAGAGCAATATGCGATGGAAACAATGGAGATTGCCTTAAGAGTTTGGAATATCTACCATCGGGTATCGTGTTCAAAGAAACATATATAAAAAACATTGAAAACAATATTTA
>DKPN01000031.1:16265-30141 GCA_002471195.1 Bacteroides sp. UBA7333 | reverse complement strand
GGAAGGAGATATAGCAAATTTACCAGAAATAGTAAAACTAGCAAAGAAATATAATGCATCCATCATGGTGGATGAAGCACATGGCTTAGGTGTATTAGGCAAACAAGGTCGAGGTACCTGCGATCACTTTGGTCTTACCAAAGATGTAGATTTAATTATGGGTACATTCAGTAAATCACTAGCATCGATCGGTGGATTTATAGCGGGTGATGAATCTATCATTAACTATCTACGTCATAATTCACGCTCATATATTTTTAGTGCTAGTAATACACCTGGAGCTACAGCTGCAGCAAGAGCTGCACTTCAAATCATGAAGAATGAGCCCGAAAGACTAGATCATTTATGGGATATTACTAATTATGCATTGAAATCATTCCGTGATTTAGGTTTTGAAATTGGGCATACTTCTACCCCAATCATTCCTCTATATGTACGCGATATGGAAAAAACATTTATGGTAACAAAAATGTTGTTTGATGAGGGTGTATTTGTGAATCCGGTGATTCCTCCAGCATGTTCGCCAGAAGATACATTGGTAAGATTTGCATTAATGGCTACGCATTCTAAAGAACAAATTGATCAAGCAGTCGAAAAGCTTGTAAAATGTTTTAAAGCATTAGATATTATTTAAATATATACATTCATATATTATTATAAGGCAGTATTGTTTCGCAATGCTGCCTTATTTTTTTATTTCAAGTTCCCCTATAGATGAATTCACAAACTTACAGAAACAATATTTTTTCATTTTAATAATAACGATTTAATACTTATAAATCCAAATAAACAATATATTATAACAAATAAGGCTTTTTAATGTTTATTTTGTCAACAAAAGAGTAGCTGATTAATCATTTTGATATATCTTTGCGCCATAGGTTATCATTTTGAAACACATAATAGATTATTAAAAGAATAATGTCAAGATTAATTCAATTTACAAAGATGCATGGTTATGGTAATGACTATATTTATGTCAATACAATAAAATACCCTATTCCGAATCCTGAAATGAAAGCCATAGAATGGAGTGAGCCTCATGTAGGTATTGGTAGTGATGGTTTGGTACTAATTGGTAACTCAAATACTGCCGACTTTAGCATGAGAATATTCAACGCAGATGGTTCAGAAGCCCTTATGTGCGGAAATGCAACGCGTTGTATTGGTAAATATTTGTATGAATATGGATTGACAAACAAAGAAATAATCACACTTGAGACTTTATCAGGCATCAAAATATTGCAACTTGAATTGAGCAATGATAAAGTTATAGCTGTAACGGTCGATATGGGAATACCAACTCATATTGAAAATATTATAATCAATGATTTAAATATGCTTTCTACACATGTATCAATGGGAAACCCTCATTTAGTGACTTTCATAGACAATATCGATGATATTGATTTGCGAACGATAGGTCCAATAATTGAGAATCATTCATTATTCCCAAATAGAATCAATGCTGAATTTGCTCAAATTATCAATCGAGATAAAATTAGAATGAGAGTCTGGGAGCGAGGATCAGGTATCACACAAGCCTGTGGAACGGGAGCATGTGCCACTGCTGTAGCGGCCATTTGTGCAAATAAAGTTAATGATAAAGTAGAAATCGTTATGGATGGTGGTAGTCTTATCATTTTCTGGGATAAAAATTCAAATCACATATTGATGAGTGGAGCGGCTACAAAAGTTTTTGATGGAACCATAGAGATATCAGATTAACAACTAAAAAGTAACAAACTTAAAACAATAATAATATGGCACTTGTAAACGAACATTTTCTTAAATTACCCGGAAGTTATTTGTTTTCAGATATTGCAAAGAAAATAAATACATTTAAAGTGACACATCCCAAGAAAGACATTATCAGACTTGGAATAGGAGATGTCACGCGTCCTTTGCCCAATGCCTGTATTGAAGCAATGCACAAGGCTGTTAATGATATGGCTCATGCAGATACATTTAGAGGTTATGGACCGGAACAAGGATATGATTTTTTGATAGAAGCCATCATAAAAAATGATTATGCTTCTCGTGGTATCCATTTTTCAAATAGTGAAATATTTATTAATGATGGAGCTAAAAGCGATACCGGAAACATAGGAGATATATTAAGACATGATAATAGTATTGGCGTAACCGATCCAATCTATCCAGTATATATTGATAGCAATGTGATGTGTGGTAGAGCTGGAGAATTAGAAACATTAACAGGAAAATGGAGTAATGTCACATATATGCCTTGCACCAGTGAAAACAACTTCATTCCACAAATACCCAACAAGCGAGTTGACATTGTTTATTTATGTTATCCCAATAATCCAACCGGAACAACATTAACTAAAGCCGAATTGAAAAAATGGGTTGATTATGCTTTGGCAAACGATACTTTAATATTGTTCGATGCAGCCTACGAAGCTTATATACAAGAAGAAGATGTACCCCACTCCATATATGAAATAAAAGGAGCCAAAAGATGCGCCATAGAATTTAGAAGTTTTTCTAAAACAGCTGGTTTTACAGGTATCAGATGTGGATATACAGTAGTACCAAAAGAGCTTACTGCAGGTACATTGACAGGCGAACGTGTGTCATTAAACAAATTATGGAACAGACGTCAGTGTACTAAATTCAATGGAACATCATACATCACTCAAAGGGCAGCCGAAGCAATTTATTCTCCCGAAGGCAAAATAGAGATTAAAGAAAATATAGATTATTATATGGAAAATGCTCGTATCATGAAAGAGACATTAGAAAGCATTGGTTTGAGGGTATATGGAGGAGTTAATGCTCCTTATATATGGATTAAAACTCCAATAGGTGTGAGTTCATGGAAGTTTTTTGATAAAATGCTTTACGAAGCTAATGTAGTAGGAACTCCCGGAGTTGGTTTTGGACCTAGTGGAGAAGGCTATTTCAGGTTAACCGCTTTTGGTGAAAGAGATAAATGTGAAGAAGCAATGAAAAGAATAAAAAATTGGTTTTAAAAAATTCATAGATAACAATTAATTCACTCAAACCAATGGAACATTCTTTGATACCGAATTTGTGTTTTTATGGATTTAGTCTTCTTGCCGTTCATCTTAACTCGAATCATTAGATATAAGGCTGACCCATGAGTACTAATAATAGTTGCATTAGGTGATTTCATTTTATGATTCGATGAATATGGAGAACTAAGATATCATTAATATTATATATAATTAATCTCGAATGGATTTGGCTATCTTTTTGAGAATACAAAATATTTACTCCAATAATTTTATAATAATTCAAATTTAAGCCCTATGTCAAAACTTAGATTCAGAGTAGTAGAAACTGCTTTTACAAAAAAAGCGATTGAAGTAGTTACACCCACCGAACGTCCTTCTGAGTATTACGCTAAGTATGTATTTAACAAAGAAAAGATGTTTAAATATTTGTCTAGCAAAGTGTATCAGCAATTGGTAGATGTTATTGATAATGGAGCTCCACTCGATCGATCTATAGCGAATGAAGTGGCTGCAGGAATGAAAAAATGGGCAATTGAAATGGGAGTTACTCATTATACTCATTGGTTTGCACCTCTTACCGAAGGAACCGCAGAGAAACACGATGCATTTATCGAACATGATGGTAAAGGAGGTGTAATGGAGGAGTTTTCGGGGAAATTATTAGTACAGCAAGAGCCAGATGCATCATCATTTCCCAATGGTGGCATTCGCAACACCTTTGAAGCACGTGGATATTCCGCTTGGGATCCTTCATCACCTGCATTTATTGTTGACGATACTTTATGTATACCAACTATTTTCATTGCATATACCGGCGAATCGTTAGATTATAAAGCACCTCTTTTAAAAGCATTGCGCACCGTAGATAAGGCAGCTACTGCTGTATGTAAATATTTTAACCCAGATGTCAAAAAAGTAATAGCTTATCTAGGTTGGGAGCAAGAATATTTTTTGGTGGATGAAGGTTTATATGCAGCACGTCCCGACTTACTATTAACCGGTCGTACATTAATGGGACATGATAGTGCTAAAAACCAACAATTAGAAGATCATTATTTCGGTGCGATACCTACACGTGTAGCAGCCTTCATGAAAGATTTGGAAATAGAAGCTTTAAAGTTGGGTATACCTGTTAAAACGCGTCACAACGAAGTAGCCCCCAATCAATTTGAGTTGGCACCTATTTATGAAGAATGTAATTTGGCGAACGACCATAATTTGTTAATCATGTCATTACTTCGCAAAATTAGTCGCCGTCATGGCTTTCGTGTATTGCTTCATGAAAAACCATTTAAAGGCATCAATGGCAGTGGAAAACATAATAACTGGTCGTTGGGCACCGATACTGGCATATTATTAATGGCACCCGGAAAAACAGCTGAAGATAACCTTCGCTTTGTAACGTTTGTAGTTAATACGCTAATGGCAGTTTATCGCCATAATGGATTATTAAAAGCTGCCATTTCGAGTGCAACCAATGCACATCGACTTGGAGCTAACGAAGCCCCTCCTGCTATTATTTCTTCATTCTTAGGAAAACAATTGACACAAGTACTACAACACATCGAAGAGAGCACAACTGATGATTTAGTAACACTTGCCGGCAAACAAGGCATGAAATTGGATATACCTCAAATTCCTGAATTGCTTATCGATAATACCGATCGCAATCGCACTTCGCCTTTTGCTTTTACAGGCAATCGTTTTGAGTTTCGTGCTGTAGGCTCCGAGGCAAACTGCGCAAGTGCCATGATTGCTTTAAATGCAGCTGTAGCCGAACAATTGACTCTATTTAAACATGATGTCGATGAGTTGATCGAAAAAGGCGAACCAAAGATTTCGGCTATACTCGACATACTTCGTCGTTATATCAAAATATGCAAACCGATTCATTTTGATGGCAATGGTTATAGTGAAGAATGGAGAATGGAGGCTAAAAAGCGTGGTTTGGACTGTGAAACCAGTGTTCCTGTAATTTTCGACAATTATTTAAAACCTGAAACAATATCAATGTTCGAAAACACAGGAGTAATGAGCGAAAAAGAGCTAGAGGCACGAAACGAAGTAAAATGGGAAACATACACTAAAAAGATACAAATCGAAGCACGTGTATTGGGCGATTTAGCAATGAATCATATTATACCTATCGCCACAAAATATCAATCAGAGTTAATTGACAATGTATATAAGCTACAAGGGATTTTTGATCATAATAAAGCGATTAAACTTTCATCTAAGAATATTGAGTTGATTGAAGATATTGCAAAACACACTCAATACATTAAGGAACATGTTGATACTATGGTAGCAGCTAGGAAAATTGCAAATAAGATAGAGAGCGAAAGAGAAAAAGCAATTGCATATCACGATACAATTGCTCCTGCATTAGATGAAATTCGCTATCATATCGATAAATTAGAGTTAATCGTCGACAATCAAATGTGGACATTACCCAAATATAGAGAATTGTTGTTTATCAGATAAGAAAGATAATTTCAATTTCTTTTGTTGGTTGTTTTAAGTTTTGGGAAGGGGATGCCGAGAGGCATCCCTTTTTTATTCGTTTTCAACTTCTATATTTTCTATATCCTTCACCGAACTTTTAGGAAGCGTTCTCGAAAACTTCATATAATTCACTAGCTCATTCACAGCGTATACCAAACAAGTGACACCAATGATAATGAAGGTTGTATTGCGCACATCGGCTGGGAAAAAGATGACAATAACACCCATTAATAAAATTAAAAATGGTACGATAAAAAATCCTCCTGGAACTTTCATCTGTTTACGTGCCAAGTTTAGTGATGCTAATTGCCATATACCGGCAAGAATCAGAATAAAACCTAATACATACATCAAAACATTGGCAAAAAAATCGGGCATTATAATTAATAACAATCCCAATAAAATACTACCTATTCCTTCCAATGGAAAGCTTACCGAACTATTTTCACGAGGTTTCGATGCAATATAACCAATCAATCCAATCAAACCCGGGATCAGAAATAATATACCAACGGTTATTACTAAATAATTAACGGCCGCTCCTGGCCATATAATTAAAATTAAACCTACTATCAAAGCAAATAGAATGCGTATCAGCGAATAATTAATTACCTTCATATCTCTTAATTTTTTAATTTAACATTGCACAAATTTAGTAATTTACTCAATTCTAACAATTAAACACTTCATTTAAATAAAGGTTTCTAAATAAACCTTTGTCGTCTATTTAAATTTAGCAGGTCTTGATTTTCATAATAGAGTTTGAACAAAAAAGAGAATTTAGTAGACATCAATGAGTGATTATATAGTTATCAACAAATCATCTCATAAATCCCCACAATTATCACTATAGATAGTAAGAGTTTACTCACTGATTCTATATGATTTATTGAATGCATTTATTCAAGTTTTATCATCAATAAAAACAGATTACACAGTTGAACTATCTTAGATGCATTATCTCATAGATCCACCAATAATATCGAGCAACTCACTGGTTATAGATTGTTGTCTCGACTTATTATACTGTTGTGATAATTCTTGTATTAAATCGTTTGCATTATCTGTTGCATTTTGCATAGCCAACATACGGGTTGCATGTTCGGAGGCGCTTGAGTCCATACAAGCAGTAAAGATTTTATTGCGCAATACCTGTGGCAATAAATCTGAAATAAGTTGTTCAACTGAAGGTTCAACCAAATAATTCTTTACCAACAGTTGTTCGTTATGTTCTTTTTGAGCTTCTTCAATACGTATTTGTTCTAAATCTATAGGTAAGTATGCTTGACGAATTAATGTTTGCGATCCCACCGACTTAAAGTGATGATAAATAAGTTCTACCCTATCGATCGTTTTATCTACATAAAGTTTCATCAATTTTTCGGCCAAATCGGCAGCATCTGTATAATTAGGTTTATCAATTAAATGCTGAAAATTGCCTTCGGTCTTAAACCCCATTTGTATAATCGACTCCTCTATTTTCTTACCTATAGGATATACCAATATGTTTTCTTGTCCTAATGTTCGGTATTCTCCTACTATATGAAGAAAATCTTTAACGACATTCGCATTGAAAGCTCCACAAAGTGATGTATTTGATGAGATAAATACCAAAGCCACTCGTTTAACTTCTCTCACTTCTATATAGGGAGAGTCAATATCCAAGTCTCCCCCTAAAAAATTATACAATATTCTATCTAGTTGTTCTTGATATGGTTCCATACTATTTATGGCTGCTTGTGCTTTATGTAGTTTGGCAGCCGACACCATTTTCATTGCCGAAGTAATCTTTCGAGTGCTTTGTATGGATGCAATACGCGATTTTATCTCTTTTAACGAAGCCATAATTTATATCTTGAGAAATCATTATTTAAACTGATCGGCCACCATTTCGGCGGTTTCACGAAGTATTTTTTCTACTCCATCATCTATAACACCCGATTTCAAAACGTCTAAAACATCTGTTTTATGATTCACTCTCAAAGTTTCGAGGAATATTCGTTCAAACTCATGCACCTTATTCAAAGGTACCTTTCGCAATAATCCGTTAACACCACAATAAAGAATAGCAATTTCTTGTTCGACAGGCATCGGACTATATTGAGGTTGTACTAATAATTGTGCATTTTTACGACCTTTATCGATCAGGAGCGCTGTAACAGGATCCATGTCTCCACTAAATTTAGAAAAGGCTTCGAGTTCTCGATATTGAGCTTGATCTATTTTCAAAGTTCCAGCCACCTTTTTCATTGCTTTAATCTGTGCATTGCCACCAACACGCGACACTGACACTCCTACATTAATGGCCGGACGATTGCCTTGATTGAATAAATCGGTATCAAGAAATATTTGACCATCGGTAATTGAAATAACGTTAGTAGGTATATAAGCCGATACATCGCCTGCCAATGTTTCGATGATAGGCAAAGCTGTTAGAGATCCTCCTCCCTTTACTACGCCTTTCAAACAATCGGGCAAGTCGTTCATTTGGGCAGCCACTTCTTGCTGATTAATAATACGAGCTCCTCGTTCTAATAATCGCGAATGTAGATAAAATATATCACCAGGGTAAGCTTCTCTACCCGAAGGACGACGCAAAATCAAAGAGACCTCTCGATATGCAACAGCCTGCTTTGATAAATCATCATATACTATAAGCGCATCGCGTCCGGTATCTCTAAAATATTCACCGATAGCAGCTCCGGCAAACGCCGAATAATACTGAAGTGCTGCAGGATCGCCTGCCGTAGCAGCTACAACAATAGTATAATCCATCGCACCATAATCACGCAAAGTATTAACAATCGAAGCTACTGTAGAACCTTTTTGTCCAATGGCAACATAAATACAATATACAGGTTTTCCTGCTAAATAATTTTCTTTCTGATTGATAATCGTGTCTATAGCAAGAGCCGTTTTACCTGTTTGGCGGTCGCCAATTATCAGTTCACGCTGTCCTCTACCAATAGGAATCATAGCATCTACAGCTTTAATACCTGTTTGCAAAGGTTGATTTACAGGTTGACGAAAAATAACGCCCGGTGCTTTGCGCTCCCAAGGCATTTCAAACAATTGTCCACCAATTTCGCCTTTACCATCCAATGGTTCTCCCAATGGATCGATAACTCGACCCAACATGGCTTCTCCAACTTTGATAGATGCAATATGTTTCGTACGTTTTACAGTAAAACCTTCTTTAATTTTATCTGTAGATCCAAGCAATACAGCACCCACATTATCTTCTTCAAGATTCATTACGATGGCCTTTACTCCATTCTCGAACTCTAAAAGTTCGTTCGATTCAGCATTTCGTAATCCATAGATACGCGCTACTCCATCGCTTACTTGCAATACAGTGCCTATTTCATCTAATTGTATCCGATTATCAATACCCTCTAACTGACGGCGTAAGACTTCAGAAACTTCGCTAACTTTAATATTATCAGGCATTATACAATTCTCCTATTTTTTTCGATAAATTGTTGTTTTATACGTTTTAATTGTGCCAATACGCTTGCATCCAATCTATATCCTTCGTAATCGAATATAAAACCACCATCAATCGAATCATCAACTTCATTGTCTATCTCCATTTTGACATTCAACACCATACCTGCCGATTGTTGAATACGATTTTTAGTCATTGCATCAATAGGAACAGCAGTAACAAGTCGTCCGATGCCAATATGCTCTTTTTTTCTATATAAATTTAAAAAAGACATACATATATATTGAAGGTAAAATTCGCGGTGGTTTTTTAATACCAAGGTTATAAATCTCGAAAATTCATGACTTACATCTAAACTTCCTACAGCAGCAACACATATCAATGAATATTTTTCACGGATAGATAAAATAGGATTATCTAATACTTGACGCAACCTCTTACATGAATTTATATTTTTAGATAAAATAATGACTTCAGTATATAGTTTTTGGGTTGTATTGGTATTTTCACCATATTCCATCAATGCCTTAGCATAACGCATTGCAATAATTCCAATATCCATATTATGTTTTATCTAGATTAATTTCTCTGACTTAATACTTCATCGAGCATTCTATCAATCATATCCATTTGCTGACCCTCCGATGATAAGTTTTTACGCAAAATCTTTTCAGCTATATCAACTGATAACAGAGCAACTTGTCGCCTAACATCACGTATAGCATCATCTTTCTCGGCTTGAATCTGTTTTTTGACTTCTTCAAGTTCTTTTTGCACAATTCCATCTGCTTGATGGCGTGCATCGAGTATAATTTTTTCTTTTTCGCGTAAAGCCTCTTTCAATATTCGCCCCTGTTCTTTATTTGCATTAGCTATGATTAATTCACCCTCTTCTTTAAGTCGTGCCAATTGAGCATTTGCTTCTTTGGCAACCTCTAAAGATTGATCAATGTAGGTTTTTCGATCATCCACCATCTTTGTTATAATAGGGAAGCCAAACTTCCATAGAATAATCAAGACAACTCCAAATGAAAGAATCATCCAAAAAATCAATCCACTATCAGGCAATAATAATGACATATACTATACATTTATAAAAAGATAACAAGCAAACATACCACTACAGCAAACAAAGCGATACCTTCGATAAGACCAGCAGCAATAATCATCGTATTTCTGATGTCGCTAGTAGCTTCGGGCTGACGTGCAATAGCTTCCATTGCAGAACCCCCTATTTTACCTATACCATAACCTGCACCGATTACAGCAAGACCTGCACCAATAGCAGCACCCAATTTTCCAACTGCAGCACCTGCTACTGCTGCTTGTAATAACATTGTTAGTAACATAATATTTATTTTTTAATGATTTAAATTTCTTCGTTTTCGTTATGCACGCCTCTCTCTTGACTCAACCCTATAAAGACTGCCGAAAGCATTGTAAATACATAAGCTTGGATAAATGCCACTAAGAGTTCGAGCGCATTCATAAATATATTGAATAACACAGAAGCTACGGTTAAACTACTATTAATTACCGGCCCCATACTGACAGATATAAAAATTAAACATACCAATACAAGCATTGCCATATGTCCTGATAACATATTTGCAAATAGACGTATCATCAATGCAAAAGGTTTAGTAAAAATGCCAAAGAGTTCAATAAAAGGCATCATGGGGATAGGAATTTTCAACCACCAAGGAACATCAGGCCAAAATATCTCTTTCCAATAATGCTTTGTACCAAAGAGATTAATAGCAATGAAAGTACATAATGCTAAAACCAATGTTATAGCTAAATTTCCTGTCACATTAGCGCCTCCTGGAAAAAAAGGAATTAATCCCATTATGTTATTGATGAAAATAAAAAAGAAAGCAGTCAATAGATAAGGTGAAAATTTTTTATAATTATATCCGATGCAACTTTTTATGACATCGTCATTAATCATTACAATAAACATTTCCATAAAACCCACAAAGCCTTTAGGTGCTTTTGTAGTTGCACCATTTTTCTTATACCAGCGAGCTATAGAGAGAATAATAATTATCAATAGAAGACTATTAATCATTAATGCCGTAGCCACTTTGGTTAATGATAAATCAAATGGCCGTATTTGTTTCCCTTCAGAATTATATTCAATTATCTTACCTTCATATTTACTATCTTTGGGAGCAATCGAAAATCCTTTATACACTCCCTGATTTTGTTCTAAACATGAAGATAAAAAGATATTCCATCCCGATAATCGGCTATATAAGATGATCGGCAATGGTATTGTTACTTCCTTATCACCTATTTTAGTGATATGCCATTCATATGAATCGCTGATATGATTGAATACAATATCTTTTACATCAACGTCATTCGATTGCTGCACTTTATTGTTAAGCATATCGTGTTGAGCATTGATAGCTATTGGATAAATAAATACACTCAACCATATTAAACATCGAATATATGTATTAAACAACCGTTTCATTATTCATTTGTTTTGAAGTATATACCTCCTTATTAGCTTGATACTTCATCATTAATACCGAATCTAATACTAAATAAAAAAGATAATTACCAACAAAGGCAACAACCAATTCAAGAATATTGTTTTTAATAAAAAATAGACATACTAAGATTATAATAATGGATAATAAGAGCTTTGTCATTCGAGAAAGCATAAACAGCATCACATTATTCTTTGTTTTACTTAAATAAATCAATCGATAACCGATTAATGTAATAACATAAAAATAGAGAGGAATTAGCGGATAAAGTTTTAAATCCACCTCGACAAATATCAGATTCAAAACATACTCACTTAAGAGCAGCCACAGTAGGCTGATTACGGTGAGATAAAAAACATATTTATATTTTATAGAAGCTTTCATTATTAAATTTTATTGAGAGATACATACCGAGACTAATCCATGACTCATTTCAATAAATCCACTTTTTATATCAATACCATGTCCTACATCATCCCGAGTAAAATATATAATTTTACCCGGTTGCAACGATGATATAATGGGGGCATGATGAGGTAATATTGTAAACGATCCTGAAGTTCCCGGTAATGTTACCCTATTTATTTCGCCATCATAAATCACTTTTTCAGGTGATACAATACGAAGTTGTATGGTTTCATTATTATTCATCTATTTGCTAGCCTCATTCTTTAAACGTGTACCTTTCTCTATTACCTCTTCGATAGTACCTACATTCAAAAATGCTTGTTCAGGTACATCATCTACTTTACCATCAAGAATCATTTTAAAACCTTTGATTGTATCTTCAATTGAAACCATAACCCCAGGTACGCCGGTAAATTGCTCGGCAACAGAAAAAGGTTGTGATAAAAAACGCTGTACTTTACGTGCTCTATTCACAATTGTTCTATCCCCATCCGAAAGTTCATCCATACCCAAAATAGATATGATATCTTGCAACTCTTTATTTCTTTGTAGTATTTGCTTCACTCTTTCGGCAGTTTCATAATGATCTTGTCCTACAATATGCGGGTCTAATATACGAGATGTCGAGGCCAACGGATCAACAGCAGGATATATACCTAGCTCGGTAATCTTTCGATCTAACACGGTTGTTGCATCTAAATGAGTGAAAGTGGTAGCCGGTGCAGGATCGGTCAAGTCATCTGCCGGTACATATACAGCTTGTACAGAAGTAATAGATCCATATTTTGTAGATGTTATACGTTCTTGCATGGCACCCATCTCTGTAGCCAACGTTGGTTGATAACCTACTGCCGATGGCATACGCCCCAAAAGTGCAGAAACCTCTGAACCTGCTTGAGTAAATCGAAATATATTATCAATAAAAAATAAAATATCTCGAGGATTTGTATCATCTACATGATTATCTCTGAAAGACTCAGCCACAGTTAAACCTGATAAAGCCACAGAAGCACGTGCCCCAGGAGGTTCATTCATTTGACCAAATACCAATGTTACTTGTGATTTTTCAACTTCGTCATAGTCAACTTTTGATAAATCCCAATGACCTTCATTCATACTTTGCTTAAAAGCGTCACCATAACGTATTACACCCGATTGTATCATTTCACGCAATAGATCATTTCCTTCGCGCGTGCGTTCTCCAACACCGGCAAAAACAGAAAATCCATTGTGTTTTTTTGCTATATTATTGATGAGTTCCTGAATCAATACAGTCTTACCTACCCCTGCACCGCCAAATAGTCCAATCTTTCCTCCTTTTGAATAAGGTTCCAATAAATCGATAACTTTAATTCCAGTATATAATACTTCTTGTACAGTAGTTAAGTCTTCAAATTTAGGCGGATCACGATGTATCGAATAAGCTCCGTCTCGATTTAATGGATGCATACCATCAATCTCATCACCGATAACATTCATCAAACGGCCTTTAATTTGTTCACCAATAGGCATTGTTATTGGACCTCCTGTAGGATAAACAGTCATTCCGCGTTGCAAACCATCAGTTGTGTCCATTGCCACCGTACGAACTGTATTTTCACCTATATGCTGTTCTACCTCAACAATTAGTGATTTGCCATTAAGTCTTTTAATTTCGAGAGCATCATATATACTAGGCAATACTAATTCCGAGTCGGTACCTTCAAAATACACATCAATAACAGGACCTATAATTTGTAGAATGCGTCCATTAGTTTGTGACATAATTAATCTTATTTTATAAAAGAAAATGGTTAACCACCTTCTTCAATGATAATATATATATCCTAGCTTAACATTAATTTTTAAGATTTTGTTCACAGTTTTAAACTATGTTTTTCTTTAATCCTAGGCGATTTATCGCAAGCAATTAATTGATAAGTAATTAAAATAAAATTTCCATTAATCAGTTATAAATTAATCCGTCAACATAAAATCAGATATCCTAATATGATAGCTAAACAAACAGCCCG
>DKPN01000031.1:8490-16042 GCA_002471195.1 Bacteroides sp. UBA7333 | reverse complement strand
CGGGCTGTTTGTTTAGCTATCATTAAAATTATTTTCCAATACAATGGTATTCGAAACCCAGTTCGGCTACCTCTTTTGCATCATATATATTACGACCGTCTAAAACAATATTTCCTATCATTGTTTTTTTAATGACTCCCCATGTAGGAAGTCTAAATTCCTTCCACTCAGTTAATAACATTAATGCATCAGCATCTAGAACAGCATCATACATATCATGTGCATAATATACAGAATCACCTATTATTCGTTTACATTCTGTCATAGCAATCGGATCATAAACACGAATATGACATCCTGCCTCTTTCAACAGATGAATTAAGACCAATGCCGGTGCTTCACGCATATCATCTGTTTCAGGTTTAAATGCAAGTCCCCATATTGCTATTGTTCTATTTTTTAAATCAGGCAATAACGCTTTTAATTTTTCAAATAGTAATTGCTTTTGGAGTTCATTGACCTCTTCTACAGCTTTCAAAACGCGCATTGGATAACCACACTGTTCAGCTGTTTTTATAATTGCCTTCACATCTTTTGGAAAACAGGATCCACCATAACCTATACCTGCATACAAGAACTTACGTCCAATGCGTGTATCTGTTCCAATTCCACTTCGCACCATATTAACATCAGCACCTACCAATTCACATAGATTAGCAATATCGTTCATAAAGCTAATACGAGTTGCCAACATGGCATTTGCTGCATATTTCGTCATTTCAGCAGAAGGTATATCCATAAAAATAACTCTGAAATTATTTAACTGAAATGGTTTATATAATCTGGTCATTATTTTCTCGGCCTTCTCTGATTCTACCCCTACAACAACACGATCAGGACTCATGAAATCTGCAATAGCATTACCCTCTTTCAAAAACTCCGGATTTGAAGCCACATCGAATTCAATAGCAACATTGCGTTTATTCAATTCTTCTTGAATAGCATTTCTTACTTTTTTGGCTGTACCAACCGGAACAGTACTTTTTGTGACTACAAGAGTATATTTAGTCATATTACGACCAATCGTTCGTGCTACATCTAAAACATATTTTAAATCGGCACTTCCATCTTCATCAGGAGGTGTGCCCACTGCACTAAAAACAACGTCAACAAGATTTAAACAACTCTCAAGTGAAGTGGTAAATTTCAAACGTCCGGACTTCATATTTCGAAGAACCATTTCCTCCAAACCGGGTTCATATATAGGAATAACTCCATTATTTAATGAGTCTATTTTTGAACTATTAGTGTCGACACAATAAACATCAACGCCTATTTCAGCAAAACATGTTCCCGTGACCAAACCCACATAACCCGTTCCAACAATTGCTATTTTCATATTGCAAATTTCTATATTATTCAAAATACACTGCATCATCGAATGCACAACCTAACTGATCCTTAGCAGATAGATTCAATTTATTTTCATCGATAGTCCAGTTTATATTTAGTGTTTTATCATTATAGATGATTGATATCTCTTCAGAAGGCATATATATATTATCTACTTTATAATTAAATATAGCATCTTTGCTTAATACAACAAAACCATGTGCGAAACCTCTAGGAATATACAATTGCCGTTTATTATCTTCGGACAAAACAATGCTTATATGATGACCAAAAGTGGGAGAAGATCTTCTTAAATCAACAGCTACATCTAATACTTCTCCCTGAATAACTCGAATCAGTTTTGCTTGACTAAATTCACCTTTCTGATAATGCAAACCACGTAAAACACCAAGCGAAGACTTTGATTCATTTTCTTGTATGATATCGAACGTACCAATATGAGACTGGAATAAGTCATGTTTATAAGATTCCATAAAATAACCTCTTTCGTCAGCAAATATATTCGGTTCAATTATCCAGATATCTTTTATTCGTGTTTTTATAAAGTTCATTTTAAAATCTTTTTCTGATTTTGATTTGTACTCCTAAATTATCTCCATAGATATCTCCTATATCAAACGAAGCCGATGCAGTCAATTTCCATCCATGCAATTTCTTAGGAAAATATCTTAACTCTACAAATGTAGAAAAATTATCTAAGATATCAGCAGTTGGCAAAAAAGGAGTACCCCAAGTACGATTATAAGTCATTTTTGCTCGATAATTCAATTGATCTGTTATATCTCCTCTCCAACCTATATGAATAGCTTTTACTCTATTATAAAGAAATGATAAATTACCATCTTTATTATAAATGGGTGCAGCAACCAAAGGTGTACCATTGCCCATTCCTGCATGCTCCCATCCTGAATAAGCAAAGTGATTATAATAATCGTCGGCACCACCGGTCTTTTCTATTTCAGTAAAGTCTATGCCATGCATTGGACCACTTTGGTTCGTTGACTGATAATATTCGAAAACTAATCCATTAATAACCTGAAATTTATCCGTCTTAAATTCGATTCCCCATAATCCATCAAAACCGTTTTGCTTCGCCATTCCAGAAAGATCATCAAAATAATTTTCCAAATATGCGCTCACAGAAAATTTATCATTGTCATAAGTCAATTTAAAATGCTCGCTACCCAAATAATTACCATCAAAATAGATACCTTCGCCACCATTTTTTGGGAAAAAGGCATTAATATAATTCTTGAAATTATTACCCATGTCAACTACTTCCTTATTATTGTAAAAATATCCACCAAATTGATCATCAAAAGTTAATCCGATATCAAACATCCAGTGTTTATTGGGATTTCCAATTTTAAAAAAGAAGCTTTTATGATGATATTTTACTTTGTGCACATGCGAATGCCCCGATCCTACATATTTGTGTTGATATTTTGAATCAGTGAACCATCCATATGACATTTCAGCTTTAAATTGCAGCCAACGAGTTAAATGTATATAATCAAATATACCGATTGCTACTTGTGGAATAGGACGTGAATTGCCCGACCAAGTCAATCCACCACTAGTAAGTTGCTGATTCAATAGCGGTGATTCCAACTCTTTACATCCTGCCCATGCTCCGATCCATTTATATCGAACATCCAAATATGCTTGTTGCACGTTCGCTACAGTTCTAAATCCGGCACCGAATCCGATATCAACACCAGCATCAAAATTCCAAAAGTTTTTTTGTTTCTTATAAAAAGCTCCCCCTCTTATATAGACATTATTTTCAAGAGAAGAAAAACCATGTTGAAGACTATTTTGCCATAAGGGAACATAATCACCTGTAAAAAGAGTTGTCCCAAACTCAACAAATGAATCTAAACTTTGACCATTCGTTGATTTGGGAATATAAAATAGAATACATAAAACTATAAAATATTTATGCATTTTATAAGTTAATAATTTCACGTAGTTTTATCTTTTTATAATAACACTAAAAGTTCGATAAACTATTTTTAAATCTAATAATAACGACCAATTTTCGATATACCATAAATCATGTTCAACTCTCATTTTCACTCTTTCGATATTACGTTCACCACGTAAACCATTTACCTGGGCCCAACCCGTTATTCCTGGTTTTACACTATAACGTAAAGGATAGATAGAAATTGCTTCGGTATATTCTTGATCATGCACTAACATATGAGGACGTGGACCTATGATTGACATATCTCCTTTAAATACATTCCAGAATTGTGGTAATTCATCAATACATGTTTTACGCAAAAAATTTCCAAATGAATATTGATTCGAATTTGGGTCAACATATTCATCCGAATGATTTTTAGCATCCATGGACCTAAATTTATAGCATACAAATATCTTACCATCCTTGCCTGTACGTTTTTGTTTAAACATAATAGGTCCGGGCATAAATATTTTTAAGCCACTTGCCACAAATATGTATATAAAAGGATATATTGTGACTAGTACCAAAGTAGATATAGTTATATCAACAGTTCTTTTAATGAATTTATTATTACTTTTCACTAAAGGAGAAGTAGCTAAAGATGGTATTGAGTTCATATTTAATGATAAAGTCTTCATATTATTAAAAAATATAATTTATAACAGATGATAAACATCAGTTGTCTGTTTTGCTATTTTAAGCCAATCATAATCACAAAGATCAAAATTGTATTTTTGATAATCATGTAACATTTTATTATCAATTTTGTTTGACAAAACATCTACATTGCCAACCGGGAAATAGATATCATCCGATAAATTAAGTAGTCTTGTAGCTGGTATATCACTTAATAAAATGCTGCAACCGTACTGCATGGCTTCTAATACGACCAATGGAAAACCTTCATTATAAGATGACAAGACAAATAATTTAGCATTTTGATACAACTGTGCCAGTTGATCAGATGACAATATTCCTGTAAATATTATAGAATCATTACTTTCATTTTTTAGTCTATTAAAATATTCTTGTTCATGTTCTACTCCACCAACAATTACCAAATTGCAATCTTTTAAATTAGTTTTTTTATATGCATTTATTAAATCTAGAAATCCTTTTTCGGGTGTAATCCTTCCAACACCTAAAATATAATTATTTTGTTTTAAATTATATCGTTTAAGAACATCCATATCTGCAACAGCCTTTATAGGACTTATACCATTGGGGATATAATAACTTTTCTTTTTAACTTTAGATTTCTGCTTACCCATTTGGTATCGATTAACAAATATAATTTTGTTTGAGAAACTTAACGCAACCAACTCAGAACCACGCAACAATAAACGTGAAAATTGGTTCCATTTGCTATGTTCATAATTAGGACTATGATACGTCAAAACTACTTTTAAGCCAAATAAGCGCAAAAATGGAATGAACAAACCAGGACCAATATTATGTACATGAATTATATCCGGTCTTTTTACGATACAACAGATAGTACACAAAAATGAGTGAAATAATGCTTCAAACCCCTTTATCTTGGTAGATGGTAAATCAATAAAATCGATAGCTGCATTTATCGATTTATCGACATATGGTTTACGACGGAAAACAGTTATTTTATATGGCGCACCTATTGCGCCATAAAGATATTCACAATGTTTTTCTACACCACCTTGAACATTAGGGAAACCACGTGTTCCAAAAACAAAAACCCTCATCTGAAATCAATACATTTACCTAATCGAATACGAATTTTGTTCTTTAAAATCCAAAAAATAGGTTTCCATGGTTTTCTTACCATATCATGACGTTCAGTTACAATAAAAGCGCAATTTCTATCACAAACAGATACTTTTTTAGCGATTTCCTTTGCTTTTTCAGATGCCATAATTTCTTCTATAGAAGAGTCTTTTATATTACCGATCACCCATTCTTCAGCTGATCCATTACATGGTGAGACATTTCCTACTGGATCAATAAAATAGAAATCATTTAAAGCACCACATTGCGGACGATATCCAGGTTCATCACCTCTCAATCTTCGATGTATACTTTTATTAAAGTATGCTCTACCATAATCCTTCAGCTTTTTCTTAAAACCACGACGTTTAGATTGAAGTAATGCCTTCACAAATTCTTCATGTTGAATTAATGCTTCTTGGCTTGCTATATCATTATCTTCTTTATGAAAATACCATGAGTTATGTACTACAGAATTTCCTAATTCAACATCTAAAGCCACACATAAATCATATAAATGAATTAAATCTTTATAGTTATCAGGAGAAATTACTACAGAAAACCCAATATTCTTACACTTTGTTTTTTTCAATTCAAGCATTGTTCTCAATGCATGATCAAAGCCATTTTTAGTACCACGCTTAGAGTCATTTAATGCAGGCAATCCCTCTAAACTTACTCGAATTAAGATGTTTGGATATTTATTAGCTAATGCAACGATTGTGTCCGTATTAAACCCATTAGTGCTTAATTCTAACAATGAAGCTTTGGGATATAAGATTTCAAATATTTTATCAATATCTTTCCGTATAGTTGCTTCACCTCCTGTTATATTAATTCGTAATCCATTTGGAAGTTTTTCATAAAAAGATGAATCGATTTCTTCATCTGCATTGGTTTGATGTTGCCAAATATTACACATATTACATTTAGCATTACATCTATATGTTGTTATTAAACTTGCTTGAGTAGTTGTTTTCATTCAAATAATCTTAAGTTATAGTATCAATTTACATTTGCTCTTTTATATAAAAAGAGCAAATGTATTATATTTATTTTAAACGAGCGAATATGAATAAAATTATATATTCTAAAATGTTTTTTAGATTTAAGTTAATAAAAGATATTCAAGAACCGGCAAATCAATCAACTACCTTTTATTTATTATAAATCTCCATTAAACTATTATAATATTGTAATGAAGAAAAACGTTTAATAGATTCGTTCGATAGTTTATTTGGATCAATCAATTCTTTATTAAACATATTAACAATACATTTATGCAAATCGTTTAAATCATTATGAATAAATAATGCACATGAGTCATTTTCTAATAGTTCTGGAATACCACCTATTTTTGATCCTAGTACTGGAGTTCCGCAACAAAGAGATTCAATCACTCCTAATGGGTTGTTTTCATAACAAATAGAGGGCATTACTGAAAACTGTACTGATTTTAATAACGAAATAACTTTCTCATAACTCAAATGTCCCAAGAACACAATATTTTCTGATTTATACTTCTCTTTTAATTCATTTTCAAGAGGCCCAGTTCCAGCAATATAGAGTTTATAAGGTAATTTAGAAGCGACTTTTAATAAATTATCAACCCCTTTTTCTTCAGATAATCTACCTACATAACAGTAAGCCTTTTCAGGAATACCAATAATTTTATTAATCATATCAACCTTTTGGTCATTAATAAAATTGCATAGAATAGCCATTTTTTTAGAATCATATCCGCCTTGTTTCATTTTTGTGGCAATGAAAGTACTTGGACATATGAAAGTATCAGTCCATTTTGATAAGATTACTCGATTCCAACGAAGAGCTTCTAAATATGCTAACACACTAGCAATCGTACTTCCCTTCATACACTTATTTACTAAAACTTTTGATTTATTATTAAAGCATTCCTCACAATTAGATCCATTGCGAAGACATGAGTATGCGGGACAAATTAACTTATAATCATGTAGCGTCCATACAGTTTTGATGTTATGTTGATGAGCTAATTTTACTACAATAGGTGATAAATATGAATGTATGTTATTTAAATGCACCACATCTGGCTTAAAATCATTAATAAGTTTAGTAAATTTATCAATGACTCCATTACCATTCAGTAATCTTGTAGCTGCTTTAATTTTATTTTTTATACCTAGTGATGAAAAAGAAACTTCTTCTGGGAAGTAGTCCTTGTTTGAGCATTCTATATTATCAGGATAATCCATAGCAAAATAACGAACTTCGTGTCCATTAGATATCAATAATTCTCCCAAGTTTAAGGTACAAATACAATCACCGCCACGGGGATATAAAAATTTATTTACTATTACTATTTTCATTTTAAATAGTTTATTATAATAAGAATTAAAAATCAACTTTAATGATGAATGATATACCCATACCATTTAGTGTTGAAAATCTTAGATAACGAATAAAACAAAAAATCTATGATTGAATTCTATTATTCAAGATAGA
>DKPN01000031.1:1812-8314 GCA_002471195.1 Bacteroides sp. UBA7333 | reverse complement strand
TTCAAGATAGATTGGTATAAAATATTATATCTATCAATCATTACATCTAAGGAGAAATTATTGATTGCATATAATCGTGCATCATTAATAAAAGATGATGATACCTTATTTAGAATTAATTGATGAATTGTATTGGCTAAATCGATATAATCACCGGTTAGAAAAATTTTCCCATATTTTCCGTCATTAATTATTTCTTTGGGTCCATCAATGTCTGATATTATTATTGGCAAACCTGCAAATATACCTTCTACTATAGTCAAACCAAATCCTTCATAATATGATGGTTGTATTAACAAATTATAATCACATAAGTTCTCATAAATATATTTTCTATTTCTGACACCAAGAAATCTAATGTATTTTTCAACCTTTAAAGTTTTTGACAGCTCATTTAAAAATTCAAAGGAAGGTCCTTCGCCGATAAAATCTAATTGAATTTCAAGATTTGGGAAATTATCAATCAATGTTTTCAAAGCTTTCATTGCAACATCTTGTCCTTTACATTCATGAACCAAACGCCCTAGCTGTACAATTCTAAAAGGTTTAATACTTTTTTCTTGAGAATCAATTATTTTAATTAAATTATGATCGACACCATTATATATAACTTCACTCTTTATACCCTTTAGATCAATTACATTTCTTACTGATTTTGATATGGCTACAACTCTTTTATACAAATTTGCATATTCCATTGATAAATGCATAGCATGCACTGTTAATACAGTGTTATAACTAGCATGATTAAAAATGTATTTAATGATATTAGACTCGTGACAATGTATAATATTTGGTTTAAACTTCCAGATTAAATAATTGATTTTTAATAGCTTTATTAAGCTCTTGCTTCCGGGTTCTCTATCAATTAAAAATACTTTTACTCTTTTATCTAATCGGGATAGCATTGATTGAGAATAAATATTATTAATCACTATCAGAGACACATCATTATTTTTTATTTGTTGGTTGATTATATCTATAACCAGATTTTCAGCACCACCTGTCTCAAAAACAAATATTAAATGAAGTATTTTCATTTATGACAATAATTAAAAATTAAATACATAATGTTTTATATAAGAAGCAAAATTACGTGGTTGATGTATTATCGATCCAAGCAATAAAGGAGTACGTTTCCATAGAAACTTCTTATAGCCTCTGAATTTATGTTTTTTAGTATCAAGCAATATATTATAGTTCCTAAATGTAGATATCAGATAAACCCAATTAATCATATCATATAAACCAAATCTAAAATAAAGAACGTTTCGTTCTTTCCATTGTATTTTACCATTTGAGCTTAATTTGGTTGAAACAAACTCTAAATAATAGCCCAATAAACCTTTTGCTTTTATCATTGGATAATTACGAGCCACTCTCATTTGAAATTCAAAATCTGCTACCAACCTAAATTGCTCATCAAAATATCCAATTTTTTCATGAATATTTTTGCGCCACATTGGGAAACACCCAATATGATGTGCTCTATAAAAACTATTAATTTTATTTGAGTTATATTCGGGCTCATGAACTATATCATTAGAAAAGACATCATATTCATACATAAAACCATAATCACCATATGCTAAAGCTGCATTTGGATTATCACACAATGCCATTGCCTGTATGCGTAAAGAGTTTGATAATCTGATATCATCCACATTCCAGACACAAATAAATTCACCTTGCGCCATTAATATGCCCCTATTCCAAGTTGTATAAAGACCTTCAAGCTTTTCAATTACAACATGCTTCACATAAGGATGTGTGGGTAAAAATCCCTCAATCAATTCGAGTTCTTCTTCTTTAGGAGCATTATGAAGCAACAATATTTCGACATCATCTTTATTATCAATAGCATCAACGTATTTTAAATAACCTGGCAAATATTGAATACAATTATACAAAGATGTCAATACAGTAATAGATGTTTTTTTAGTTATAGTCATAGCAGTAATAATGGTAACATTAAGTATTTAATTTCATACAACTGATCTGAAGTAAATGAAACGCTAAAAATCAAAATTAAATAACAAACTAAAGGTATAGAATATATAAAATTCTTTTTCTGTATAGAAAATAGTATAAAACTAAAATAAAACAACAAATATATGACTATACCTATTATTCCATATCTGACTATTAACATAGACCATGCAATATCAGAAGTTTCAATTTGTACAGTTTCATCTGTTTTAGGATCTTGCAATCCTATAAAAAAATTAAAATGCTTATTTGTATATGAAGATCCTTCAGCCATAAATCCTAAACCAAAAAACTTACCTATATTGGTTTGAGCAACTTCTTCATAACGTTCAAAAAAATGAGCAAATCTAAACAATAATGTTGATTCACTATCTAATTGCACACTTTCTACTTCCAGAAAATCGGCATCAGCAACACTATTAATATCTGATATGGTTCGAGAACTTAAATTATAACTTCCATATAAAAGCAATAGTAAGCCAATTGCACTTGCCACAATAACATTTTTAATAGATTTAAAAACTCCAAATTTCCAAGATATTCCTAATGCTACTACCATAATAAACACCATGGAGAGTGATCTATGCATTGGAAAAAACATGGTAATAGATGGCAAAATCATTGAATATATTTTTAATTGCCCTTTAAAGGGGTTAGAAAAGATCCCATAAAACACAAAAAAGAAAAGTAATAATGGTAAATTATAATATCTATATAGAAAGCCTGATTTGAATCCACCATTTTTATATCCAATCATTAATCCTACTCCTGCAATTGCTTGTATTATAAATAATATACATTGAAAAAGAACCACACAAAATAAAAGTTTCAATAATAGCTTAATTTCATCAGAATCTAAACGTCTAAATATAAAATAGCTCAACAACAATAAGTTTTGTCTTCCTGTTTTTATCACCTCAATTAAAGGTATTCCATAATAAAAAACACTCAATGCAAATTCAAAAAGTAAAAAAGCCCCATATGATAAGAGGAGTATAGATATTTTATTTCTTGGTATAAATGACTTATATTTAAATAAGCCATATATAAAAATTACAATTATGTATGCTAAAGCAAATTCACGAGATTTCAAACCGATTACATCTTCTGGGATAAGTTGAAACGCATCGAATAAAAAAAAGAAAAATAGAAATAATGACAACACTCGTTTGCCATTAACATACATAGCAATTGCAATTGCCCATAATAAAATGAAAATAAAAATCATAATAAATTATATATCTTATGTATTATTACATTATCAGAAAAATAACGAACAATGTCTTCTTTTTCGACTAAATGCAAATGCTTATAACACCAAACAGTAGATAATAAAACAAGCATCACAGCTATTATTATTGATAAAATTTCATGATGAACAAAATAAATTATCAATCCGCAAATACTATACGTTAAAATCAGAATCAAATATTTTATTGCAATTGTCCATCGAAAATGATAACTAATATTTAACATTTTCTTTTGGTAATATAAACCAAGCAAATAGGATGCTAAATATGCAAAACAATTGGACAGAATCACGGTATAAATTCCACAAAAATTAAACAATACACAAAATACGAACACATTGACTATTACAGATAATAGTTGAAATACAATCGTTCGTTCTGGATAACCTTTTGCTATTAAATAAAGGTAAATTGGTAAAGTAATGGGAGAAAACAAAAGATATGGTATCACAATACCATTAATGAAAATGGCATAATTTTCAACATCAATCTTTAACCAAAGCACCACTATATCATAAGAGCATAATAATAATAATGCACATACAGGAATGACCAATAATAATATTTTGAGTGATAAATCGTATACTAATTTAGATATATTGCTACTATCTTTCACCTCAGCAAAATACGGAAATAGAGGCTGCATTAACTTATTAAAAACACCACTTAATTGTCCTCTAATGCGTAAAGCAATTTCATAATATGCCACAGCACTCATTCCACCTAAAAATGAGATGATTATCTTAAATAGAGGTTCATTAAAAAAAGCAATCACACCTGATGTATATAGACGTGAGCCATAGCTGATTTGTTTTTTTGCATGTTTTTTTAGCTCTGCAAATTTTACATCTAAATCAATATAACCCCAGTGTTTAAATGCAAAAAACATATTCAAACTAAACCATACTATTGATGCGCATAATATAATAAGGCCTATGCTTTTTAGATTCTTTCCAATCAAAACTAATATGATGATTCCCAACCAATAAATGATACTATATGTCAATTGAATAATATTAGTTATATATATTCTTTGTAATGCATTTAGAATAGCTGCAAAATTTTGTCCTATCAATAAAATGGCATTTGATATTAGCAAAAAATAAAATAGACTTTCGGCCTGTTCAAAATATTCTGAAGGTATATTCAAAATATCTAGTAACAAACTTTTTCTAAAAAAATAACATAGTAAACTTACTGGTAAAACCGTACAGATAGTCAAAATAAATGAAGCCAAGATATCTAAATTAGATCCTTTATCTTTACCTTGTTCTGCTATAAATTTAGTCAATGATGAATCTAATCCTAAATTTGTAAAAACATTCAAATTTCCAATAACAGAAACGATTGCAAATACACCATACAAATCTGTTCCTAGTTTGTTAATAAAAACCGGTATACAAAAAAATGTTAGTAAAGCAGTAATAATCAATTGAATAACACCACTTAATGAGTTATTTATCAATCGTTTCTTTTCGACCATCATTCTTTTACTTTAGAAAGACATTTCTCACGAAATGCAATAAATGCTAAACTCAAAATTAACCCCATAAACATCGATATCGCAAAAACAACCTTAAGATTAGGAGCTACTGCCTTAGTTTGTACATAAGCCATGTCAATCACTTCAGCTTTAGGATTAGGAAGTGCCACCGACAATATATTTTCCTCTTTCTTTTGTAATAGAAAAACATATAACTCTTGCTTCATCAGCTGTTTACGTTTAATATCAACAAATTCACGTTCTTGTCTTGGAATTTCTTTCAATTTTTTATCAAATAGATCTTCTTGATTTTGCAGATCCTTACGAGCAAACTCTAAACCTTTTTTTAAGTTATTAATAGTTATCAATAAGTTAGAACGCATGATTTCTAATTGTTGATTGTATTGTTCGATTGTAGGGTTTACATCTAATGTATTGCGTTGTAATTTTACTCTTTCAAGTAATAAATTATTATATTGTTGTAAACCTTCTAAAACAGTTTTATCACTTAAACCAATATTTAAGGGAATTAAGGCATATTGATTTTTGGGATCTGATACAAACTCTTCTACCCATTTTACTATTTCGCATTGAGTTTTTGTTTCAAGAAGTTGTTTCTTAAACTCAGAACTTGCTGCAAAAATAGCAGTAATTTCAGCTTCTAGATCTACAATATCATTGTTACTCTTGTAAATTTCTATTTCTTTTTCGAGGTCCATTAATTCTTGTCCAATAACGGTTAATCTATCATCTAAGAATTGTATTGTTTTATCAGCTTTATCATGTCTATTTGCAATGCCTTTGTCATTATAAACCGATATTAAAGAATTTAAAACATCCTTACCTCTACAAACATCTTTTTCCAACACGCTAAGGTTAATCACATTAGCTTTTTTTGAAACAACATCAAGCTCTATATTTTCCTGAAGTGCCTGGCCTGCATCTTCATATCCTGTAAAAGCCATTTTAATATTATAATCTTTATTTTTCTCAAAGAAGGAAGTCGGTATAATTGAAAACGTACCATACATAGTAGTAATTGACGCAGGTAATTTCTCAAAATGGGCTATACCTATTTCTTTATTAAATAATCCTTTATAAGCTTTTACTACGCCTGCTCCATCTTTATTAATATCAAGTTTAAATTTAATATACACCGATAACGTATCTGCAATATCCTCTACTGATACCAACTTTACCGGAGCATCTTTATAATATTTTTTATTAAATGGAAATTTTTTCAATTCATAGAATTCATTTAAGTCCAATAAACTAACCACATCTTTATAAACAGAAAACGATCCTAAAATTTGAACTTCATCATTTAAACTAGTGCTTCCGCCCAACATATCTCCAAAAGGAATACTTTTCATCATGGCAGCTTGCATACCCATAATAGGTGATGATGTTTGTTCTTTAATCATAATATTAGCCAATATATTATACGTACGTTTTGCCTTCAAATAATATACAGCCCCTATGCCACCACAAATAAAACATGCTATAAAAAACACATACCAATATTTCAAAGATAGTTTTAAGTAAGGTGTTAGATTTATCAACTCTTTTGAGTTTTGATTTTCGATACTCATAATAATTATTTATTTTACTAATAAAGCAATAGTTAAAGACGCTATAACTGAAATAGCTCCGATAATAGTTGAGGCTAGCGATATATTGAATTGTGCATTCTGGCTAAATTTAGCATTCCCTTTGCGTGCATGATTTGGTTCAACATATACCACATCATTTTGTTTCAAATAATAATAAGGAGAATTCA
>DKPN01000031.1:1108-1557 GCA_002471195.1 Bacteroides sp. UBA7333 | reverse complement strand
ACTTTTTTCCGATCGCCATAAATCGTTAAATCACCGGCTAAACTAATTGCATCTAATATTGTAACACGCTCACTTGGTACATTAAATGTTCCTGGGTGCATAACTTCGCCCAATACAGAAACTTTGTAATTTGCTATTTTTACATCGATTATTGGAGATTTAACATAATTAGAAATCTGTTTTTCTAACATATCTACTACCTCTGAACGCGTTTTTCCTGCTACGTGTATTTTTCCTAAAACCGGATAATTAATGTAACCTCCATTATCTACAAGATAAGGAACTGGTTGTCCTAAATTAGTAACATTAAACATCACTACTGCTGAAGGATCAATACTTGTTACTATAATATTTAACAGATCGTCTTCTACAATATTGGATTCATAATTTGTATTATTGAATTTGTCGGAATTTAGATTATTTATATTCTGAAAATAGGCAACATTATC
>DKPN01000031.1:564-940 GCA_002471195.1 Bacteroides sp. UBA7333 | reverse complement strand
TTCTGAAAATAGGCAACATTATCAGCTGTTTTGCAAGAAGTAAAGGATAAAACAATTAGAATGTAAAGTAATTTTTTATAATTCATAATATTTATAAAGTTTAAAGAATTCATCGTAAAACGTCCATTAAATAACGGAAGTTTATCAACTTTAGTATTTCAGTTGCAAACATACTAAAAAAAACCAGTAATAAATTATAAATATTAATAGAAGATATACGGCATGATAGTTTTAAAAAAGAATGGCTAATTTGTCGGATAATAAATCGCGACAAATATTTCTACAAAAAAAACATTTTTTAATTCAAATATCAAATTAAAACCGTACATTAGCAACATGAACCATGAATTAGGTTCAATTAGTTATTGAGTGGAGA
>DKPN01000031.1:0-383 GCA_002471195.1 Bacteroides sp. UBA7333 | reverse complement strand
TCACTCAATTTTATTTTTGAGATTCGAGTATAAAAACCATATCTTTTTCACCATATTCGCAATAAATTATCTCAATAACTCTGTAAGACATCATGATAACTCACAGAAATAATCGGGTGATTCACTTAGATATTACAACAACTTACTGATATCATCTTATTTGATAAGCAATAAATTATTACGAGCCATCAAGTGTTATATATTCTTAAATATTCAATGATTAACACTTGACAGTATTCGCACCCATCCTACCCCCTTTTGATATTTATATTGTCACCACATCCGAATAATTCAACACTTTCGTAACTCACAATTTGTTGCATCATAGTAAAAAATACCGTATATTTAACCATTATAACAGAATAATTACTAATTTTGCAAAT
>DKPN01000025.1 GCA_002471195.1 Bacteroides sp. UBA7333 | reverse complement strand
AAAGTAGGCAAAGAGAATGCTTTCAAAGTTCCTCAAGACTATTTTGAAAATCTTACTTCCGAAGTAATGAATAAATTACCTGAAGTTGAGCGATCTGTCTTTGTCAACAAAGAGCATAGCAAATGGCAAAAAATGAAGCCATTGCTTTATATGGCAGCTATGTTTATTGGTGCGGCCCTTATAATTAAAGTTGCATCTATCGAATTGCATAAATCTACTTCGACAATCGAAGGAGTAGAAATCTCGAATATTGAAAACGTTTCCGATCAGTACATTAGCGAAGCTGTCAATGGTACGATGATGGACGATTATTCACTTTATCTTTATTTATCGGAATCAAATGCCGAATAATTTATAAAACATAAATTTGTAATGAAAAAAATAGTAGTTTTATTTATATTGTTAATAAGTTTTGTGTCAGTTTCTATTGCTCAAAATAGACCTAATAAAGTACCACATATGTCTCCGGTTGAATTTCGTGAAAAACAGCAAGCTTTTATAACTGAGCAAGCCGATTTAAGTCCAGAAGAAGCTACACGTTTCTTTCCCTTGTATTCTCAAATGCAAGAGAAAAAGAAAGAATTAAACGATGAGGCATGGAAACTAATAAAGGAAGGCAATGAGAAAAATCTTACAGAAGCTCAATACAATGATATTCTGGAGGGAATATACAATTCTCGGATATCGGTTGCCGAGTTAGAAAAGTCTTACTATGCTAAGTTCAAGCAAATATTATCCCCTAAAAAAATATTTTTAATTCAGAGGGCAGAAATGCGTTTTCATCGTGAAATTATAAAAGGCATCAATGATAAGGGGGAGTGTAAACATCATAGTAGCTCCGGAAAGAAAGCCAAATCATAGTTTTTTGATAAAAATTAAATGCTATATTTTGAAATTTCAAAATATAGCATTTAATTTTACAGTTCATAATACAGTTCAAAAGGGTTTTTACATTCCTTTCTTTTTTGCTTCATTCCAAATAGAATCCATCTCTTCGAGCGACATATCTTTTAAGTTTTGTCCCTTTTTAATGGTTTTTTCTTCAAGATAATTGAATCGTCTTATGAACTTTTGGTTGGTGCGTTCCAACGCATTTTCAGGATTAATGCCATATAATCTTCCGGCATTGATAATACTGAATAACAAATCGCCAAATTCAGCTTCTGATTTGTCCTGATCCATTTGTGTAATTTCAGCTTGAAGTTCATTAAATTCCTCTCTTACCTTATCCCATACTTGATCGCGTTCTTCCCAATCAAAGCCTACGTTACGTGCTTTGTCTTGAATTCTATATGCTTTAATAAGTGCGGGCAAAGCACTCGGTACTCCACTTAAAACACTCTCATTGCCATCTTTTTCTTTTAACTTCAGTTGCTCCCAATTTTCCGAAACCTGTGTCGCAGTATCTGCTTTAACTTCGCCAAACACATGAGGATGGCGGAAGATCAGTTTGTCACAAAGTTTATTACATACATCTGCCATATCAAAGTCGTCTTTCTCGGCAGCTATTTTTGCATAAAAAGCCACATGAAGCAATACATCTCCTAATTCTTTGCAAATCTCTTTGGAGTCGTTTCGAGTGAGAGCATCGCAAAGTTCATATGTTTCCTCAATGGTATTGGGGCGTAAACTTTCGTTCGTTTGCTTTTTATCCCATGGGCATTTTTCGCGTAATTCATCTAGTACATCAAGGAAGCGCCCATAGGCTTCCATTTGTTCTTTTCTTGTATGCATATTATTTAGTTTTTATTTTATCTATTTATTCTGATACGATATTAATAATCCAATTACTTCAGAATAATTTTTTCTTCCACTATCTATTTTGTTCCCTTTTAGGTAGATATCATATATCCATGCTTGTGTCTTCCCCACAATCGGTTGGTATTTATCCGTCCAATATTTTTGATTTTCATTGCTTAACTTAATGATTTCGGGGCGGATTGAATTCAGTATTTGTTCAAACTCCTCTTTTGTCATGAGTTGATATACATTATTCAAAACATGTCTTAGAATTGAAAAATATCCGGAAAATCGTATTTCGGGTATATCTGATAATGTACAAACCTGATAGGCATAAAAGCTGGCCTCTGCTTCGTTGGTGATACCCAATAGATGCGATAACTCATGCGCATAAGTTGAAGGATATTGTAAAGGAAGAACATCGCTATTGATGGTGAACTCGCAAAAGAAAGGAGCCATGCTGCCGCTGACACCTACCATTGAAGCCAGTTTGCTAAAAACCATCTCTTTTGCTTTGGGTATCGGTCCTTTAGGAGCATTTATGCCCATTGAATCGCTTATTGAAAAATATCCTTTTACAATTTCATTCCTCAACAAGTTTGCATTCAATGTGTCGATATGAACAAACGATTGATTCAACCGCGGAATGTAATCATTAAGAAAAGCTTTGAAATTTTCGGCCGAATATGGCGTGTATGGTGTTTGGGTGCGTATATAAAAAGAATATTGCGAATAATTTAATCCCCACGCTAGATAAAACCAAATATAAATGCATGCCAAAAATTTAGTTATATTCAGAACAATTCTTTTCCATCCTAAGTGTTTTTTAATGGCATATATCGGATAAATAATGAACCATAGAATGCAGCCTGCGATAAATAAATCGCCAATAGAAAAAGGAAAAAAGTTTGAAAATAATCGTAGCGGATAAGAGATAATAGGGTAGAGACAACGGGCATAACATTCGCCCCAACTCGGAATCAATTGTATGGCCCATACCATCAAAAGTAGAGCTGCAATCACCCATAAACAAATCTTCTCTTTTCTTTTCATAACTTAAAAACAACCAAAGGTATGCAATTCTTTGATTGTATGTAGTGTATAACGCTTTTTATTTATTAATTTTGCCGCATTATTTTCAAATTAAATTATATAGAAAACATAACATGGAATTAGCAAGTAAGTATAATCCCGCTGATGTGGAAGGTAAGTGGTACCAATATTGGATGCAAAACCAATTATTCAGTTCTAAACCCGATGGACGTGAACCGTATACCATCGTTATCCCTCCTCCAAACGTCACTGGTGTGTTGCACATGGGACACATGCTTAACAATACCATTCAAGATATTTTGGTTCGCCGTGCCCGCATGGAAGGTAAAAATGCCTGCTGGGTACCCGGTACCGACCACGCTTCTATTGCAACCGAAGCTAAAGTTGTAGGCCGTTTGGCTGCACAAGGCATCAAGAAAACCGATCTTACTCGCGATGAATTTTTAAAACATGCTTGGGATTGGACCGAAGAACATGGCGGTATCATTCTAAAACAATTGCGTCGTCTTGGTGCTTCTTGCGATTGGGATCGTACGGCATTTACAATGGACGAAATTCGTAGTGAAAGTGTACTTCGCGTATTTGTCGATCTTTACAAAAAAGGGTTGATTTATCGTGGTGTACGTATGGTAAACTGGGATCCACAAGCTCTGACAGCACTTTCTGACGAAGAGGTGATTTACAAAGAAGAACATGGTAAATTGTTCTATTTAAAATATAAAGTCGAAGGTGAAGATACGTATGCTGTTGTTGCAACCACACGTCCCGAAACGATCATGGGCGATACAGCGATGTGTATTAATCCTAACGACCCTAAAAACCAACACTTAAAAGGAAAGAAAGTTATCGTTCCTTTGGTGAACCGTGTTATTCCCGTTATCGAAGACGATTATGTTGATATCGAATTTGGTACCGGTTGTTTAAAAGTCACTCCAGCTCACGATGTGAATGACTATATGTTGGGCGAAAAATACAACTTGCCTAGCATCGATATCTTCAATGATAATGGAACATTGAGCGAAGCTGCCGGACTATATGTAGGCATGGATCGTTTCGATGTGCGTAAACAAATTGAAAAAGATTTGGCTGATGCCGATTTGCTAGAAAAAACAGAGGCATATACCAACAAGGTGGGATATTCTGAACGTACCAATGTTGTAATCGAACCAAAACTATCTATGCAATGGTTCTTGAAAATGGAGCACTTGGCACAAATCGCACTTACGCCCGTAATGGACGATGATATCAAGTTCTACCCTGCAAAATATAAAAATACTTACCGTCACTGGATGGAGAACATCAAAGATTGGTGTATCAGCCGTCAGTTGTGGTGGGGACATCGTATTCCAGCATATTTCTTGCCAGAAGGCGGCTTCGTTGTAGCCGAAACCACTGAGGAAGCGTTGAAGTTGGCTATCGAAAAAACGGGAAACACTTCATTGACTATCGAAGATCTTCGTCAAGACGAAGACTGTTTAGACACTTGGTTCTCTTCATGGTTATGGCCTATATCATTGTTTAATGGTATTCTAGAACCGGGCAACGAAGAGATAGAATATTACTATCCAACCAACGACTTGGTTACAGGTCCGGATATTATTTTCTTCTGGGTAGCACGTATGATTATGGCCGGTTACGAGTATGAGGGTAAAATGCCATTCAAAAACGTATATTTTACTGGTATCGTTCGCGATAAGATTGGTCGTAAGATGTCTAAATCGTTGGGTAATTCACCCGATCCATTGTCATTGATTGATCAATTTGGTGCCGATGGTGTGCGTATGGGTATGATGTTGGCGGCTCCTGCAGGCAATGATATTCTATTCGATGAGTCACTATGCGAGCAAGGACGTAATTTCTGTAACAAAATTTGGAATGCCTTCCGTTTGGTGAAGGGTTGGAATATTGACGAGCAAGCCGAAATGCCAGCAGCATCGCAATTGGCTATTCGTTGGTTCGAATCGAAACAAAGCGAAGTAGCAGCCGAAGTTGCCGATCTATTTAGTAAATACCGTTTGAGCGAAGCATTAATGGCTGTGTACAAATTATTCTGGGATGAATTCTCATCTTGGTATTTAGAGATGATTAAGCCTGCTTATGGTCAAGGCATCAATCCCGAAGTATTGAAAACAACTTTAGGTTTCTTCGATAATTTGCTACACATGCTTCATCCGTTCATGCCATTTATCACAGAAGAGTTGTGGCAAAACATTCACGAGCGTAAAGATGGCGAAAGCTTAATGGTTTCTGTTATGCCATCGGCTGGTTTGGTAGACAAAGCATTGATTGCCAATTTTGATATTGCTAAAGAGGTAATCAGTAACATCCGCTCTATTCGTTTACAAAGAAATATTCCACAAAAAGAGCAATTAGAACTACAGGTATTGGGCGATAATCCAGTAGCGGCATTCGATTCAGTATTGTTTAAAATGTGTAATCTTTCAGCAATCTCAACTGTCGATGCCAAAGCCGAAGGTTCTGCATCGTTCATGGTAGGTACTACTGAGTTTGCCATACCTTTGGGCAATATGATTGATGCTGAAGCAGAAATTGCTCGTATGGAAGCCGAGTTGAAGCACAAACAAGGTTTCTTGCAAGGTGTAATGAAGAAACTTAGCAACGAAAAATTTGTAAACAATGCCCCTGCTAATGTATTGGAGATGGAGCGTAAAAAACAAGCCGATGCCGAAAGCATCATCAAATCGCTTGAAGAAAGTATTGCTGCTCTCCGCAACAAAGCATAATCTTTACATATAATATCATTTTATAAATAGGCTGATTCTACATAAGAGTCAGCCTATTTAAATTTGTAATATTTCATCTTATTTAGAGTTATTCTACCCATTTTAGGGTATAATATCGAATAGATTTTACTTAGAGTTGGGGATTGACCCAGATGGAACATCTCGGTAATTTTGCACCGTGAATCATCATTATTGATGAAACTCACGAAAGCAAATATCATTGATGAAATATTTTTATACTATTATATTCATTGGGCTTCTTCCTTTAGTATGTTTCGGAAATACATTTACCTTGAAGGGCAAGATTGTATGCGAACTCGATCATTCCATCATCGAATTTGCTACTATCGTGATTCCCGAAAACGAATTGTGGGCTATTTCAGATGAAAAAGGAGAGTTTATTATAAAAGGAGTACCTGCTGGATCAAAAACTTTGGTCGTTTCATGTCTGGGATACGTTAAATCCGAAATACCTATTGTTGTAAATCAAGATATTTTAGATTTGACGCTACCTATTAAAATAGACAATCTTTCGCTCGATGAAGTGGTAGTCACTGCACGTGCCAATAAGAATCATCCCACAACATCTTATATCATTGATAAAGCAGCCTTAGAGCATCAACAGGTCAATAGTATTACCGATATTTCTCTACTGTTACCGGGTGGTAAAACTCAAAGAGACAATGATCTTACATCATCAGGAAAACGTTTTGAAATACGTTCCGAGTCGAATGAATTAGGCAATCCTACCTTCATGTCGGCCGTCGAAGTTGATGGGATACGATTGACTAACAATGCTTCATTGTCGGCTACCGAAGGCATTGATACTCGTAATATTGCCACATCAAATATAGAATCGATTGAGATTGTTGCCGGTATACCCTCTGTAGAGTATGGCGATGTATCGGCGGGCATAGTCAAAGTAAATACTTTTAAAGGGCATACCCCTTTTCAAGCATCTCTTTCAGCCGGTCCTAAAACAAAGTTGATAGCGTTCAATAAAGGATTCGATCTCGGAAGCAAAAACGGTAACTTGAATATTAGTTTAGAACACACCTCTTCTACTGCCGAAATGGCTTCGCCGCATACCACATACCAACGCAATGGTTTAACTTTATCATATACCAATCGTTTAAATCGGTCTATCCATTCACCTTTAAAATTTTTCGCAACATTAGCCGGCAATATCGGTGGGTATAACTCAAAAGCCGATCCCGATGCTTTTTCCGAAACATATAGCAAGCTGCATGATAATACAATACGCGCTTCTATTGGTATAGATTGGCTCATCAATAAGCCTTATCTTACCGGTATCGAACTAAAAACATTTGTCAACTATTCTGATAAAGAACAAACGATACGTACTAATAGATCGAGTTCAACTGCTATACCTGTATTTCATGGTACTGAAGAAGGCTATTTTGTGGCTGCCGATTTTGATCAAGATCCCAATGCTTCTATTTCGCTCATACCAGCGGGGTACTGGTATCAAGAGCAAAAACGAGATGATCGTCCTGTGGAATATAATGCCTCATTACGCCTATACAATAATATTACTTTAGGTAAGGTTTCTAATCGAATAAAATTGGGTGTTAGTTACTCTTCTGTTGGAAATTATGGTCGTGGCATCTATTATACTGAAGCACGCTATACCCCCGATTGGCGTCCCTATCGTTATAGCGATTTGCCATTTATGAATAATTTCTCTGCTTTTGCCGAGAACTCTATGAGTATTCCAATTGGCAATACTCATATGCAAATCACACCAGGCATACGTTACGATATGACCCAAGTCGATGGTTCGGGTTATGGAACGATTGGAGCATGGTCGCCACGTATTTCGGCAAGTTATACGATAATAAATAGCCCTAATGCGAATTCTCTTAAATTGTTTAAGCTACGTGCAGGTATAGGCGATGCAGTTAAACTCCCCTCATTTGCAGTATTATATCCACAACCATCTTATAAAAACCGATTGACTTTTGCTCCGGGTGCATTGTCGGATGGAACGGCTTATTATGCCTATTATATTACGCCATCAACGCAGATCTATAATCCGCAACTAAAGTGGCAACGTACCCGTCAAATGGAGGTGGGTGTAGATATACAGTTAGGAAAGATTCGAATCGCTATCAATGCATATCGCAACAAGAGTTTCAATAACTATTCTACCGATTCACATTATACCCCTTTTACCTATAAGTTCACTGATCAGAAATCAATCGAAGGAACCAATATCCCTACAGAAAACAGAGGTTATTTGATTGATCAGAAAACAGGTATAGTAACGATGTACGATAAAACAGGTGTTTTGCCTGCGCAGCAATTGAGATATTCAGAACGCACCTCATTACAAAGCAATACTTATGCCAGTAATACATCACCGGTGTTGCGACAAGGCATAGAGTGGACTGTCAATTTCGGACGCATTCCAACGTTATATACAGCCTTTATATATGATGGCAGTTATTACAGTTATCGTGGTATAAACGAGCAATTAATATCCTATTCTCCGGCAGCCGATCAGTTTATGTCCGATGGATCTCCTTATAAATATGTAGGCTATTATGCTGGCGATTACAGAGCATCAAACGGTTCGGAAACTAAAAGAGTGAATAATAATTTGACAATGATTACGAATATACCTCGCATAAAATTGTTGGTTTCTTTGCGTATCGAATCTACATTATATCATTCAACTCGCTATTTATCAGAATATAATGGTACACAGCGAGGTTTCATTATAGCTGATCGTTCAGACTATGTTGGAGTAGAGGGAGATATTTATGCCGGCAATCAATATGTGGCCATCTATCCCGAGTTTTATACCAGCACCGATGATTTAACTACATTAATCCCCTTTAAAGAGAAATTTCTTTGGGCAAAAGAGCATGATAAAGCACTATACAATGAGTTAGCAAAAATGGTAGGTAAAACCACTACCTCATATTATTTCAATCAAAATAGAATATCTCCCTACTTTTCAGTAAACCTAATGGTTACAAAAGAGCTTGGAAAACATTTTATCCTATCCTTTTATGCCAATAACTTTTTAAACAACCTAAGTAAAGTCAAGTCGAGTTGGAATGATGGTGCAAATACATTATTCGGTTCGTCTTATATACCCACTTTCAATTATGGCATTTCATTAAAAGTAAAAATATAATTATAAACTAGCTAAAACAAACGAAAATGAAAAAACTTTATCTCTTGTTATTATCACTTGTATTGATCATTGCATCGTGCAACAATGATGATCCCGATATCTATCGTGTGATACCTGTTACCATTCAATTAAAATATCCTGCTAATGCAGATGTTTCCAGTCTAGCAGAAGTCTCTGTACAAGCCAAATCATCGTTGGGCAATACCTACACCTCATTGACCGATGCCAATGGACGAGCTATGTTCCAATTGCCAGTGGGTATTTACGAAATTAACGTTACCGATAAAAAAAGCGTTTCGGGCAAACATATTATTTTTAGTGGGTCTTTAAATAACTTTGCCGTTACCGACCAAGAAAATGTTTCCTCTGTTCTATCTCTTTTAGAAACACAAATGAGCCAAGTCATTATTAAAGAGTTGTATGTAGGCGGTTGTCAAAAAAACGATGGATCGGGTAGTTTTCACTTCGATAAATATGTGATTCTTTACAATAATTCGGATGATCCGGCGCAACTTCAAAACATCTGTTTAGGCATCACTATTCCTTACAACTCGACAATTGCCAATGCAGATGTGGTAAATGGTTCCTTATTTTATGAGTCAGAAGGGTGGATTCCTGCCGGATTAGGATTCTTCTATTTTCCCAATTCTACCATTATTGAGCCTCGTCAACAAGTAGTTGTAGCCTTCAATAATGCAAATGATAATACACAGACATATAGCAATTCTGTCGATTTAAGTAGTTCAGAATTTTATGTGACCTATGCTCCCGAAGCATATACCAATATAAACTATCATCCGGCACCATCGTCTAACATATCGACTTCGCATTATTTATCAGGATTTCGATATGGCACGGGCAACGCTTGGGCTGTTAGTAACACTAGTCCGGCATTTTTCTTGTTCGCTCCCGAAGGAGTTACTCCCCAAGCATTCAATGCCGATGCCGATAATGTGAATTTATATAATGGATCGGCTACGCAAGTGAGAAAAAAAGTACCAATGTCATGGGTAGTCGATGCCATTGAAGTATTTAACTATGGTGCTTCTAACAATAGCAAACGCTTTCCTACGGCTGTCGATGGCGGTTCTATCTCATTAAGCTCCGGCAAGGGTTATACTCTTTATAGAAATGTAGATAAAGAGGCTACCGAAGCCATTGCTTCGAACAAGGGTAAAATCGTATATCAATATAGCTTAGGCACAAAATCGCTAAATGGTACTACCGATGAATCGGGCATTGATGCCGAACAAAGTATTCGCAATGGGGCAACGATTGTATATATGGATACAAACAACTCATCCAATGACTTTCATCAAAGAGCTATGTCCTCTTTAAAATAATCTATCTTAAATGAATAAAGCGCTCACGATACTGGCTTTTATTTTAACTGCAATGCCTTTCTCTTTTCTTGCTAGTCAAGAAAAGAGAAAGGAGCTTTCCTATGATTTTGATTTAGCCATCGATTCTGTGGGTTGGCAAACTGGCGAGAATCCTTCACGTCTTTTTGAAATGCCGATCTATGTAGCCGGTCGAGCTTATGCTGCTTATCAATACGAAAGAGGGAATACCTTGCAATATAATAAAGCAAGCAATCGCAATGATTACAGATTATATGGTGAGTCGTATTATCGTTTGTCGCCCGATGCCATGCTCTATGGATGTGCTTCATTTAGCATGGGCCAAGAGCAAGATGTGGTAGGTTCGGCTTTTTACAATCCCTCTGCGATGCCTTTCGATATTACATTTATGGATGAGGCTAATTTAGCAAACCGTAAATTCGAACATTACCAAATATTGGGTGCTTTGGGTTATCGATTATCAAAACACTTTGCTTTGGGAACAAAATTCGATTATCATGCCATAAACATGGCTCGTACCAAAGATTTGCGTCACACCAACAAAGTGTTGGCAATGAATGTTACTGCCGGTATATCCTATTTTGTAGCAAAACATTTTACCTTGAGTGCACATTATCGTTATAATCGTTATATAGAAAGTGTAAACTTCAATATATATGGAACCACCGATCAACAATATTTTTCTTTAATCAACTATGGGGCTTTTAGTGGTGTTCAAGAACTGTTCGATTCGAATGGATACACCACCAAAGGATCGAACACTCCATTTGTTGAGAACATACATCATGCGGGATTCCAATTGGAGTTTAAACCCACTGATACATTCTCTGTTTTCAGCGAAACGGTTTGGGGGAGTTTAAATGGTTATTATGGAAAAAAAGGAACCTCCAATGTGCTCTTTACTCACCATTCGGGGTATACCTTAAGCGAGCAGTTGCGCATCAACTATACGCACGGCCACGCATTTCATTCATTGCATTTTAATGCTCATATTCGCAAAATAGATAATTATGAAAACCTGTGGCGCACCGAAACCGGCACCAATGGAAATAGTATCATAAAATATTATGGCGAGAATTTGGTCGGTAAAAAGAATCTAACTACCTTGTATGCAGAATATTCACTCTCCTTTGGCAATTTTAATAATGCTCCTTTATGGACATTCAAGTTGGGTTCGGGGATGGATATTCGTAATATCACGGCAATGGTATATCCTCATTACCGTAAACAGAAATTAAAACAGTTTCAGTACAATGCCAATGCAATACATCAATTCAACTTCCGACAGATTAATTTTATGATCGATCTACATTTAGCTTATAAATCGGGCAGGGGCAATAAAGCTTTTGATGGTAGTTTTTCTGCCAACAGCCAAGGCGGAACTATGCGTTATCAAAATGAGTTCTTAAATCGCGAGTACGATTATCTTACTTCAAATCGATTTGTAGCGGGAGCTACTGTAAGAGTGGCAATGCCTATTGGTAAATTGCAATCTTTTGTGGAAGTTCATTATGATTCTGAAACGATGTTATCGTCGGCTAACATTAATAACCAACAAAACCTATCTTTTAGATTGGGCGTGAATTTTTAAATTAAAACAAAAAATAAAATATACAATTATGAAAAAGTTTTCTATTATCGCCATGATGCTCGCTGTTAGCTTAATGGTATTTTCTTGCAAATCGGGTAACAAAACTAACAATGAAACCACAACAACACCCGTTGAAACAGTTTATCAAGTAGACGATGTTTTAGCTAATGGCGATGCACTGATAGGCGAAGAAGTTGAGTTAGAAGGTGTATGTACGCACATCTGCAAACATGGAGGACGAAAAATCTTCTTAATGGGAAGCGACGATGCTAATACCATTCGCATTGAATCGGGCGATTTAGGTGCGTTCGACCAAAAATGTGTTAATAGCATTGTTCGTGTAAAAGGTAAATTGGTTGAGTCGCGTATCGATGAGGCTTACCTTAAGGCATGGGAAGACAAAGAAAAAGCAAAAACTGCCGAAAAGCATGGAGAAGGCGAAGCTGGTTGCAGCACTGAAAAGAAGGCACGTGGCGAAAATGGTAATACTGCTTTAGAGAGAATTGAAGGTTTTCGTAACCGCATTAAAGCAGAGCAAGAAAAGAGTGGCAAAGACTATTTGTCGTTCTACCATATTGAAGCTACCGGATACGAAATATTATAATATTCTTCCCCAAAATGAGTAAAGATAAAGAAAAGGACAAGTCAAAAGCAATGAGTCGATTCCGTAAATGGAGTCGATTCGTTCATCGCGATCTATCTTATTTTTTTGCAGGCATATTAATTATTTATTGTATATCTGGCATTTATATGAATCATCGCGACTCATTGAATGTTCATTATACAGTAGATCGAATTGAATTTAGCGATCATCAATATCCTGCAGGACATAAACTTACGGTGCAAGAGGTACGCCACCTGCTTGTCGATTATGACTTGGCCGATTCATATACCAAACATTATTATCCCAAAGAAAATCAATTGAAAGTTTTCATTAAAGGAGGATCGTCGCTCGAATTAAATCAGGTCAGTGGCGAAGGATTTGTAGAAAAACTCTCGAAACGACCTTTGGTGACCGACATGGTAAAGCTTCACTATAATCCTTCGAAGTGGTGGACTTGGTTTTCTGATTTCTTTTGTATCGCTATGGTTATTGTGGTAATTTCAGGATTTACTATGATGAAAGGGAACAAAGGTTTCCTAGGACGTGGCGGTATTTTATTATTGACCGGAATTTTAATTCCTATCATCATTCTTTTCACATTATAAAGTAATAAATGGAACATATTATAGAATGTCGTAACTTGACTCATAGTTACGGCAAACGTTTGATCTATCAAGATCTAAGCTTTTCTGTGCCCAAAGGTAAGATATTAGGCCTCTTGGGAAAGAACGGAACGGGCAAAACAACCTCAATAAATATTCTTAGTGGCTACCTAAAACCACAACAAGGAGAGTGCCTGATTTTTGGTGAAAATATCACTACTATGTCTCCCTCCTTGCGTTCGAAAATAGGCTTGCTGATCGAAGGACATGTGCAATACGATTTTATGAATATTGAGCAGATAGAAAAGTTCTATTCACGTTTTTATCCCAATTGGAAGCGTGAAGCATATTATGAATTGATGAGCCGATTGAAGGTTGCGCCCAAACAAAAAATATCACGTATGTCGTGCGGTCAACGTTCTCAAGTTGCTTTGGGATTGATTTTGGCACAAGACCCGGAACTTCTTATTCTCGATGACTTTTCGTTAGGACTCGATCCGGGCTACCGTCGATTGTTTGTCGACTATTTAAAAGAGTATGCTCGTAGCGAAGATAAAACTGTTTTTCTTACCTCTCATATCATTCAAGATATGGAGCGATTGATTGATGATTGCATTATCATGGATTATGGAAAAATACTCATTCAGCAGCCGATTGATAAATTGTTGAGTACGTTTCGACGAATCAGTTGCGACATAGCCGACGGATACAATTTTGAAGAATCGTCTCAATTCTATAATCCTTCGCGCATTGGCTCCCAACTAGAAGCCTTTACCTTTTTACCTCCCGATGAGGCTCGCCAATATTTTGATAGTCAACAAGTGCCTTATCAAAATTTCAATGCCGAATTGTTAAATCTCGAAGATGCCTTCATTGGTTTAACCGGTAAATATTAATCGAAACAATTCAATACAATGATACAAGCTATTTTCTATAAAGAATGGATTAAAACAAAGTGGGTTTTACTTCTATCTTTTCTCACACTTTTCGGTTTTTCTACATTTCTTATTTATAATCTTTTTCGTATGATTGAGATGAAGGGTGCCGTGCATATATGGGAAGTGATGATTCAGCGCGATGCTTTATTTATTACAATGATCAATTACATCCCTTTAATTATCGGTATTGCCTTGGCTGTAACACAGTTTGTGCCCGAAATGCAACGAAAGCAATTAAAGCTGACACTCCATTTGCCTTTTGATGCCACCCGGATGATTGCCTCTATGTTGGGCTACGGGATGTTTTCTCTAATTGCCCTGTTTGGTTTGACACTGATCTATTTTGCTCTGTTTTTTCATCAAATATTAGTGATCGAAATGATTCGTCATATTTTGCTTACTGCATTGATTTGGTTTCTGGCTGGTCTTTTTTCGTATCTACTCACTGCATGGATTGTGTTAGAGCCTACTTGGCGTCGCCGCATTCTATACATGATAATATCTGTATTGCTATTGCGTATACTCTTTATGTCGGCCGACGGCGAAGCCTACAACTCTTTTATCGGCTACATTGTGTTATTTATTCTATTCTCTACATCCCTTGCTTTTCTTTCGGTAAGCCGTTTTAAAGAAGGAAAGCAAGATTAAGAACTATAAACAGCAAAAAATATGAAAAAATTAGGTTCTATATTTTTTATTCTCATTCTTATCATGCTAGTTGCTTGGCAGTTGCCATGGTGTTTGTCGATGTTGAACTCCAAAAAAAGCAATCCAACATTTGTGCTTTATAGTACACTGATCGATGACTTCATTGTTTCGTCTACTCACGATGGAAAACGGGTGAATACCGATACAAAAAAGATGGCTTACACGCAAGCACAAGCCGATAGTTTACTGCCATTCTTCTATGCACGTCAGCTTTTAAAAGACGAAAAATTTCCTGATAGTGTAAAAGGGGTAGCCACCAATTATAGAGATTCGCAGCACGAAACCTTTTTCTGGCGTAGTTCGCCACGCGATTTAAATACTCCTAAAGTGGGTGTATATCAAATGATGGAATCGGCTTCGCAGCGTGTTCAATTAGAAACACCAACCGATATCTTTCGAATCAACAAGAAAGGCATCGAGTTTATCGATGCCCAAACCAATATGATCAATCCAGATAAAAGTGCACGATTTACAGATATGATGATAAAAAAAGGATTCTCTTTTCCTTCAAAAAGCCTATCGGGCAATCCATCTGTAAAGAAAGAGTATGATGAGGGCTATTTGTTTGTCGATAATAACAATCAACTCTTTCATGTGAAGCAGATGCTTGGACGGCCCTATGTACGCAAAATAGAACTACCCATCGATGTTGTGCCGCAACATGTGTTTATCACCGAACATCGCAATCGAAAATCGATAGGGTATGTGATAAGCAACAATGGGCAGTTTTATGTAGTTCAGCTCCCCGGGTATCATCTAAAACGCATTGACATTCCGAGTTTCGATCCGCAAACCATGTCGATGATGATTTATGCCAATCCTTTTGATTGGACATTCAAGATAGCCGGCAAAGATTTTGTGAAGTATTATGCTGTCGACGCCCATGATTATAGACGCTTATCCTCTTTCGATGAAACGTTTGAAGATAACTTTGCCGATGATCTTGTTTCGTTTTTTACCTCTATCGGTTTGCGATTTACATCTCCACTCGACAAATATGTTTATCCGCGCATCGGCATTTAATGGCGTAGTTTGTTGAATTTGATTGTGTGATATCGTGATATCACAAATGTGATATTACGATTTCTCATTTGTGATTTCACGATATCACTTTTATGAAATAGGCTATTTCACAAATTAAAAGCACCTATTTATTAATCTTCCCATAGATATTGTTCACAGTAAGTGTCAAACTCAATCCCATCTTTTATCCCCAACCTGGTAAATATGTTTTTTATGATTTGTTGCTTTTTGGGTGAAATCAACCAATCGCCATTGCGCATATAGTAGTATTGGCGACGACCAAATTGTAGCATTAATGCTTGGGCCACTTGCTTTGATGCATCCAACGGGATTTTACCTATTGCCTGTCTGAAACCTTTTCCGTAGCGCACCAATTGTTGCAATCTATAATAAGGACACTCTCCATCCAACTGTGCCAAATACTCAGGGCGTATCATTTGTACACATGCTTCTGTAGGTGATAACCGTTTTTCGGCCAATTGGCGGATGCAGCTATTTGCTTTCGAGCATTCACGATGAATACACAACAAATACTGATAAGGGATACTGTTTTGCTGGTTTGTTTTTGTCATAATATTAATTTTATAGTAAAGTGTATATGGTAAAAGTATACTATTTATGCCGAAAATAACCAACGATTTTTTAAATGTGTAATAACAAAATGCCTTTTGCTCCGGTGTAGAATGTAAGGAAGTGGCATGCAGAGCCACAATTCATAGAGTCGTATTGAGGATAAAATGGGATTTTTTTCTAAACAGACACTTAACTATTTTCGATCTTTATCATAGTAAGTCTTTACGCGCTCAGACTTTATTCTCTTTCCATTATTAAAATAGTAGTTTAATCTAAAAATAAAGCTCTTAGCATCAAATTTAAAGTAGTCTCTCTGTGTGTAATTGTTATTAACGATAAAATCAACATCAGCAGACTGTACTATATTTTGATATCCTACGAATAAGTTTAAACCGATTTTCTCAAAACGTTTCAAGATGTATATAGCATCCAATGCATATCTAGGCTGGCTATATCCATTTATTTTCAGATACTTGCTGCGATACGATCCATATGCTCCAACACCAAATCCATATGGAAAGTACAAGTTTACTGCTCCCCCCAGTCTATAACTAAAGTTGTATTGCACAAGATCTGGAGATATAGTATTGTCGTAACCCACATACATATCGGGGTCAATAGAGATTGCTCCTTGCAATAGGTTTATAGATCCGTTAATTAGTAGACCCACACGATTGATATATCCACCATTAATGTAAGTGGTTGTTGAGTTTAGATTGTTATCGAAAGTAGTTTGTGTAGTAATAATATTTGACGAATATTGGTAGAAAGGATTAATGTTAAATGTAGCTATATCGCCACGATACATATAGTTTATATCGACAATATCATTTGATGATAGCAACAGTTTAGGATTTCCTACAAATGAGGTTTTTTCATTTACTTGGGTAGTGTATGTAGTTAACATCCAAGATGACGGATATCCCAATACGCGCCTATATTCAATCTGTAAAGAGTGTTTTTTATTTAACTTATATAACATCATTACCGTAGGTTGAAGTTGATATTGTGTGGTGTTTTGATATGCCGGATTATCAAAATCATTATGATTAAATTCTCCCTTGACACCAACCCTAAACTGCCAGTTATTAGCCATGAAAAATAAATCTGCATATATGTTGCTCTGTAAGTTAAAGTAGTTGTTGTCTGATAAGTTTGAGTTGAGTTTTGAGTAAAAGTCTTGATATAATAGTTTTCCTCCAGTGTTCAGCTTAAGCCTACTTGTTAACTGATTATTATACTCTATTCGTATGTTCGTCGAGAATTTATCTGCAACTTCGTTATTTATAAAATTTGCACCATTTTTATATGTAGAGCCACTCTCTTCTTTGGCGCTCATAACTCCTATATTTGCATTAATGGAGATATAATCCGCCGGTTTATTTGTCATCGTGTGACGATAATATAGAGTATAGTTACCAATAAAGTACTTGTTTAGAAATTGAGCAGTAAAGTCATTTAGATCTGATGTAATATAGTCAATGCTCTTATCAGCGTGAACAAATTGAGTGCTTGTGGAAAGATTAAAGAAATCATTGGGAGATATGTGGTAGTCAAGGTTCAAACCCAATTCATTTGTTGTCTCTTGCGGTGAAGCTGAAACTCCATCCTGATAGAATAGAGAGTTTGCATCATAACGCCTCTCTCCAATTTCAAATGGATTAGCACGATAATAGTTAGAGTATGTAAATTTCAGATTAACCCTTTCGCCACCCCAAGCTAGCCCTACATATGTATCATTAGAGTTAAGGTTGAGCATTGTTGTCTGCTCTAAATCCGCTGTAAATCCTGTTTGGTTCCTTTTCATAGTAATGATATTCACCACTCCATCATACTGACTTTCAAGTCCGCTTGAAGGGGTAGTTATTACCTCGACTTGCGCAATATTGCGAAAGTCGATGGTTCGAATATCAACAGATGTACCTGTGTTTATGCCATTGACCATCACTAGGGTATTTGCAGACCCCTTGATTGACACTTTGCGCAACAATTCATCTACAGCTAACTCAGGAATCTGTCGCAATAGATCGGAGCTTACGCTGATTTTTGAGTAATCTAAGCCATCTGGTGAATAGATAGCCCTATCAACTGTTTGTCTAATAGGAATAGTGCCAACCACAGTAACTTCTCCAATCTCTATTGTATTAGGTTGAAGAGAAATAACACCCAACGATTCGTTTAGTGGCATAAATTTATCTTTGTAGCCCATATATCGGATCCTAACAACAGCACTTTTTCCTTGAGTATCAATATCTTTAAATTGAAAACTACCGTCTGAACTGTTAATAAGTCCATTAAAAATCTCTTGATCGCTATCTCTATCTATTACTGTAAGTACCGAAAATGGCAGAGGCTCTGAAAAAAGAGAATCGAGCACTATCCCATTGATATTTATCTTTTGAGCAAAGGCAGATGTAGAAAGCATTAATAATAATACAACGAAGCAAATTCTTTTGATTTTTACGATATTTTTCATAGTATTTTCTTTTGAATTTACAATCATTTAAATAACACAACAAAGTTGATATAGCTACAACACAGCTATAGTGACATTATGGCCAATTGATGATAAATAAATCTTTATCAGAACACACCTTTTTTGAGATATACCTGAATGTTATGAATAGGCATATTATTTATAAATTTAAATAATGCGTCAATTGCATTAAGTGTTAAAGTTAGTTGGCGTGTTGATGTATTTTTATGTAAATAAGGTAATTAAATTTAATAATAACAAATTATAATACAACAAAGTGGTGCTTTACCTGCGTATTTAGATTATATCTTCATGCAAGTAGAATGTTTAATATGCATTAGCCGGTTAAAAACCACATATTCAAGGATTTTTGTATGAATCATAATCGGTTTGAAAAGTAGCAAGTTGCCAATATCTGACTGGTTGGTTGTGTTCTGTGACCTATGGTTGGTACATCTGAGTTCACATTCATTTGTGGAATATAGACCATTCTATCATGAACCATATAGCCGTGTTGTAAAGTATAAATGATATCCAATGGTTTATAGGAATGTGTAGATGGTAAAAGTATACTATTTATGCCGAAAATAACCAACGATTTTTTAAATGTGTAATAACAAAATAAAAGGCATGGAGCCAATGTATTGCTCTATGCCTTTATTCATCAAAGCTTATTCGATTATACTCAATCGATTGCCGATATATTGTTTAAAACTTGTTGGGCAAGTGCTGTTTTGGTAGCAATATGATCGCGCACGGCTTTCACAAATAGATCTTCATCGAAAGAGCCGCGAACCATTTCAAAATCGTGCAATTTATCTATTTCGGCACCATCAACGCCAAAACCTATCATCGATGTTATTGAAAACTCTTTCATGGCATCTTTATAAAGCATTTCATCGAGTGTCACTACCGCATTGAGCCATTTATTAATAATTTCGCGCACTTGCTCTATGGTGATGCGGCTCAATGAAATTCCATAATAGGCTTCAATGGCATCGTATGCCCATGTCCATTCCATATCGTAATAATCGATATGTAACTGATGAAATCGCTGCTCAATTTCTTTTAAAGTAACCGATGATGCTTCTATTTGGTGAAGCAATCGTTCTATCTCTTTTTTGGGAGCAATCAATCCAGATAAATCTACCCAAGTGCCTTTCCCTGAGTGATGTGTGGGCTGTAGCTGATTTCTGATTTCATCAATCGATGAATATTTCTGATTGGCTAAGCGATGAATCATGGAATTTCCAAAAAACTTAATAATAGCTTTCTCGTAGAGTTGTATGCCATTGCGTAGAGATGAATTTTTAATTTTAAGACACTTTAAGGCATATACTTCTGTGTTATCTCCCGATACATCTTTGAGATTGAACAATATTTTTCGTCCATTGATCATTTTCTCTATGGTGTATGGACTTAATAAATTGTAGTTGATGCGATCTAATAAATCGGTATCGGTTCGTTTATCTCGGTTGGGCCATTTTTTAGCATCACGAATCGTTCCCACGCTGCGCAAATTGACTGCCGGTATGAGGTAGGTTTCATCACTCTTTTCAATTAAATATGAAAAAGGTAAATTGGTGGTATCGGCATGACGATAATGACGACCCATAACCAATGAAAAGGCTCCGATACGCGATGGCCATAATATATAAGAATCGCTGGTTGTTTTTGAACCTCGCTCTACGATGCCTTGGTGAATAGGACCTAGCTTATACATGTGGTTGCTTTGATTGGAGCCGCTGCCGGCATTTAAAAACGAAAACATACCTGCAATGAGCAAACTCGATTTATGCATGGATGCAGTATACGGCCCTGCAAATACCGAACAGGCTTCGCCGTTTTCGAACGAGCAGTTGGCAAACATTAAGGTGTCATGTGCCGAAAAATTGTGCGATACATGACAGGCTTGCCCTACAAAACAGCGCACCAATTTGGCTGCATCGGCTACATAACTTCCCGAAGATAAAATAAAATCGGTTGCAATAACACTATCGCCCACATAAACGGGGGCTTTCATCGTGCTGTTAATACTTCCATTTTCTAATCTTGAGGTATTTACTATTTTAGTACAATCGCCTATGTTGACATGCTTAATGGTGCCGGTGTTCAGGATTTTTACATGATGTCCAATGGTTCCTTTGTTGGCTGCATGCTCTTCGGCATATTGCTTTATCATCGCAAACAGATGTTCGATAAGTTTCTTTTTATGCCGATATAGCGATAGTATATAAGCCAACGAAGAGGATAGGTGGTTATAGATAGGTACTTCGCGTCCGCCGGTTTCGTTTAAAACATTTACGTAAACATTATTCCCAAAATAAGAACGTTGCTCTACTGCTATTACATTAACATTCTGAATGTAGCAATCATCGCCAATCGTATAGTTCGAAATATGGTTGGCTACATTTTCTATTAATACGTTATTTCCAATATCGCATTGATGTAAGGTTGCATTTCTAATACCCGAATGTCGGCGTAAGCCACCGGCAATTTCAAATGTTTTATCGAACCGTCCCAATGTAATTTTCCCCGAAAAGCGGGTCGAAAAAATGTGATTGGGAGAAAAATCGTCTGGCACCAAGATTTGAGTCCAATCTTCTGCCGAACACTGATTGATTAACAGTGAATCAATCTCGTGTTGAGTTAAATTTCTCATAATATACTAAATTAAAATATGATGTGATATAATCGATTGACTGTGGCAATCGATATTATATACATTTTATTATTGTATGATACAGACCCTTAATAATTTCTATTCGGCTGTGGCAAATAGAAATTATTAAGGGTGTATGTTGTGGCAAATTTAATATAAAATGATAGAATAGCTATTATTTAATTACTATTTTTCCCGATTCCCTATCTCCGTTTTCTTTTGTAAGAATAATGATGTAGGTTCCTTGTTCTATGTTTCTTAATGATATTTCAAAGGCAGCAGAATGCAAAGAAATGTCTTGAGTTAATACAGAGATGCCTTCCATCGAATAAATCTCGATAAGTTGGAACTTCGTATGCCCTGCTTCGATCGATAAAATTTTATTCTCAATGGGATTCTGTTTAATGATAAATGGTGGTATCTCATTTTTATCAATACCTACATCCCATCTTTCGCATGTACAACTACCATGAATCAATGTTTCATTTTGAACAACGCCACATAAGTAAGATGGACCACCACAACATGTCGGTATATCCATGAATGGTGTAAGAAAGTCTTGTTCGGCACCGACTCCCTCTATCCATGCATCCTTCCACTCAAACGAATTTTCGTTGTAAGTATGATCAATAAAACTATAAACTCTCCGCCATATATTATTCGATTTTACAGTATCTATTTTGCTAACTTCTAGAATGAGGGGACGACTAATCTGAAAATTTTCGGGATGGTTATAATTTATTCTGTCACCCACTTTTAGGTTAAAATCGAATATTTTGTACTCATTGGTATTATCATTATGCCGACTAACATAATATATCGCTTTGTTTTCTTCTCTTACTGCACCTCTATATGTTTTAACATTAGGGTTTTTGCATGTATAACTATAAATTTTTCTATATGTTTTTTCGCTGATAATGGTGTCCTCTTTCGTAATATGATTCACTGTTCCACTTGCATTATAGGGTTCTGCATTCACCCATTCGCAACTACCATCCATAATGAATGGTTGATACTGATAATCAGATTTATTATCTTGTGCTAGAACTGTAAGATGCAGCGTGCACATTAAAAATATTGTAATAGCTTTTCTCATAATATTTTAATGTTTAGGTGATATATTCAATTCTGCACCTTGTTCAATGGTAGTGCCACAGTCTAAAATAACCTCGTCCGAAAAAACAATGTTGAGGTTAGATTGCGTAGTGAGTACAAATTCTCCTTTTGTTTTATTAGCATCTACTGCATTCCCCATTTCTAAACTGCTTGCATCAATATAATGCTTTCCGGTTACCGATTCATTTTGCAATTTTATTGGTATGATGTATGGTAAATAATTGTGCTTATTTAATGTTATAACGTAATTATTGGGTATGTTATTAAATGTATAATTATCTCCATTGTGCATTTCGATACGATTATCACCGAAAAGGCCCTTTAGTACAATATTGCTATTCATGATATGAGTATTTATAGAATGTGTATTATTAGTTTGAGAATTAGAGACATTATCG
>DKPN01000030.1:12549-13042 GCA_002471195.1 Bacteroides sp. UBA7333 | reverse complement strand
GGTTAGCTCCAAATCCTTCTTTAGTAAGATTAACCTTTATAGGTTCTTCTTTATATGAAATCATATCTTCGTTTAATTTCACATACCAAAGATCCGGATTTCCCCAATATAAATATGCTTGTCCATCCTCATCGATAAATGCAGCCGGGTCTATTTCACCAATAGTTTTTCCTATAAGTGGTTTTCCCAAAGCATCTTCGAAAGGTCCGGTAGGAGTATCAGAAACAGCTACACCAATGGCATGAACATTTGATTGTTTATCAGCAACCGGTACATACCAATAAAATTTCCCATTACGATGTATACAATGCCCTGCCCAGGCATCGCCTTTAGCCCAACTAAAAGTTTTGTAAGAAAGAGGCGAACCATGGTCAGTCCAGTTCACCATATCTGCTGAAGAGTAAACTCTCCAATCGTTCATTACAAACCGACCAGTAGCACCATCCTCATCATGACCTGTATATATATATACTCTATCATTATACACTATCGG
>DKPN01000030.1:1749-12344 GCA_002471195.1 Bacteroides sp. UBA7333 | reverse complement strand
ACTCTATCATTATACACTATCGGAGCCGGATCTGGAGTGAAGTTAGTTTGCACTATTGGATTTTGAGCATTTCCTGTTTTGACACCTGCAATAACAACAATTAGAGCAACTAACAATTTTGTTTTGTTCATAATTTAGGATTCTGTTTGAAGTTGTGTAAATAGGCATACGTCTTTGATTTGAATCTCCATTCGTCCAACAAGATTTTCCCTTTCTCGAATACGAAACAGAGATCGTGAATACCATTTGAGGTGGATAACAAATCAGCCGATATCACTTTCCAATCATCAGCATCGAAATGAACTTTTGCAATTTCTTCACCATTCAATCCGTCTCTTCGGACGGTGATTTCACCTTTACCTTTCGCTCTAAATTCTATTTTCTCAGGATACCCTGTACAATCTACGCCTCGCACTTCAAAGAATTGCTCGCTACCGTCTGCCTGAAGAATCATCTTTCCCGGTTCAACTCCTTTAACGTATTTTATATTATATGTAGCAGCGGTGTTGGCTGCACTTTGCCACTGGAAGGGGTTGACGTTCTTTATCTGAACTGGGCCTCTTCGCGTCATTGTTCCCAGTGTTATGGTTGCATCGTCCTCGTTCACGTCTATTTCGTCAACGCATATACTGCGGAAACCGGGTTTTATACCGCGCGCTTCTTCTAATATCCGGTTGTGATAGAACATGTAGTAATTGTCCTTGAACTTCAGAAAATGAGTATGGTTGTTGGCCCAAGACATACCATCATACTCTCCGGGGTTTTTTAGTATGTTACCGCGGTATTCCCAACTGTCTTTTACTAAAGGAGTCTTGCTGGTCATGTAGCCTATGCAGCATGTTGTTGGCTTTTCAATGGTAGAATATGGCCACTCGTTGCGTTCGACCCAATTGGTGCTGTACGAATATATGTAGGTTCCGTTAATATAGTTAAGTTCACTGGCCTCAAAAAAATAAGGGGCAGGAATTTCAACTATATCACCAACCACACTCATCATATCATCTCCAAAGCGTACGATACGCGCACTACCTGGCATGTAGTCCGTACCATAAGATGCAGTGCCACCGCCGAAGGAGAGCCATCCTTGTCCATGCTCGTCGATGACGACTCCGGGATCGAAAGGAGCAGGACATTCCTCCAATCCAGGCATTCCGAAATATACAATGTCATGCCCTAGAGGATCGGCCCAGGGGCCAACCGGAGAAGTAGAAGTTAGCATCGCCACGCCACCGCCGCCATGAGCGTAATAAAGATAAAAATGGGTTCTTCCGTCGGCCTCTATACGAGATACGATGGAGGGCGCCCAAGATACACCTTTCTTTCCCGTCCAAGGGGCGGCTTCTTCCACATTGATTGCGCCGTGATAGGTCCAGTTGACCATGTCGTCGGAAGAGATCATGACAAGCGAATGGATATATTCATAAGTGTTATCTGTTACTTCAATTCCCACAGAATCGCATTGCTGCTGGTCGTTCGATCCATACACGTACACCCGGCCTTCGTGTACAATGGCTGTAGGGTCGGCACAATAAACAAAATCCAACAATGGATTTGCATGGGCGGTATTCGCTTTCGGTGTTTTTTCGTATACACCGTTTAGGTTCATCTTTCCATGTGATGAAGAACAGGACAGGACTCCAATACACAAAAAGTAAAAAGATATAAGGATCATATTTTTTTTCATTCGTAATCGTTTTAATGAGGGTGTATTAAATACACCCTCGTTATAGTTAGTTTCCGGGGGCTCTATCATATACGCTTTTTAAAGTATATTCGGGGGCTTTATCGAAGACAGCACGTCGCATAGCTGCAACAGCCGATTCGTTTTCCCGAACAAACTCACCTGTTGCGCGATCGAAAACAGCACCTTGCCCTAATCCTGTTCCCTTTCCACTATTATCCCAAAAGAAGGTGGCTAAACCGTTATCAGTAGCCGATTTGCAGAAATACTCTAAATAATATCTACGAAATGCCTCTGCTCTATCGGTTGCACGATTGGTACACGTGTACTCTCCAATATAAACAGGAATATTTTTGTCGATAAATTTCTCCTTCAATCCCCTGAAAATAGCATCAAGATCTTCTTCATTCCTTCCATTTGGAGATTTTTTATCTTCAGCAGCTGTGTGCCCCCATTCTGTATAATAAGAAAGGCTGCCATCTTCGTTGGTATATTCCGACGTAAAATCACCCGGTTCATAGCAGTGAACAGATACGAGCAAGCGACCTGCCGTTGGGTCTTTGGGCAACTCCATGTGGTCAATCAGTTCCCAGCCACCACACATTCCCGGTATGCCTAAATAACGAGTTACATTTTTACCACCTGTTGCGCGAACAGCGTCAACAAAAGCCTGGTTCCATTCATTGACCAGACGGTATTGATGTCCGTTGTCTGTTAGGTTTGCGCCCCAGCCCCAATCTCCGTCATGGATTTCATTCATCGACTCGAAAATCAGAAAATCGTCTGTGTCAACAAAGCGTTCGGCAATTTGCGTCCAAATCTTAGTAAACTGGTCTACAACTTCAGCATTTTTGGCAGCACTTCTTGAAGCGCCTTTGAAATCGAGCCAAAAGCCATAGCCTCCTGAACCATCATGATGAATGTTTATAATGATGTTTAAGCCGGCCTTTTCGGCATAGCCAACAATTTCGGCCACACGATCCAATCTATTATCTATTCTATAGTCCGGTGCTTCACCAATATGGCCAAACCAGGTTATCGGAAGGCGTATCGATGTAAATCCAGCCTCTTTTATCTTATCAAAGAGTAACTGGGACAGATGAACGCCCGAATCACAAGTTTCATCAGCTACAAAATCAGCCGTATATGCGTCCATTTGGTTTCCTGGATTCCACCCCATTCCTAACCATTCAGCAACTTCATAAGCTGAGCGACCTTTTATTGCCGATTGTTCAATTATACATTCTTTTGACTCGCTTCCTGATTTAACTGTTACGGTTGCGGTTCGGTTATCTCCGGAGCCGTTGTTTTCCACCTTTACAACAAGTTGGTAAATCGTTCCCGTTAAGGCTGTGAGTTCTACATCTACCCAGGTTTGATTGGCAGATACTTCCGGATAATAGGAACTCTTTATTCGGAACGAATTCTCATCGGCTTGCTGCATGAAGTTTAACAACTCCTTTTCAAGCACAAAATTGGTTTCGTAGAAATCGCCTTTGTCTTTTTCCGAGCATGCGACCAACACAAAGAACTGGATGCAAAAAAGTGGTACGAAAAATTTAATTTGTTTCATAATCTTATTTTTTATTGTTTTACGTACACGCGGAAATTATCGAAATAAGCACCTATTGGCTGAGCATTGACTCCATTGCACATGTGCATATAAACGTAATTCAACATAGACTTTACTTCACCGTAGGTTGTTGCCGATGTAAAGTTGCTCAATGGTATAGCGCAAGACATCCATTTCTCAACTTCACAATTTCCGGTTAATCTATCAGTATATCCGGAGAATGCGTATTGTCGTTCATCTAAAAGAATAAACCAACAATCCATTCCATCCATATATGGATATTTCATATAGCATTCATAACGGAACTCCATATTTTCAATTAAGGTTTCGTCTGGCACATTAGGAATATTACCGTCTCCCAAATACATCGGTCCCCACCAACCACTTCCAATTTCAGTAGTTCCTTCAATACCATAATATTCTCCAGAATGATTGCCAGGCCCATGTTGAGCCGATTCAGTTGACACCTGATTACCTCCCCACCAAAACCTTCCATAATTATCAAAATCAACTATTACATTCGATAACTGATAAAATGGAATGGTATCGCGTCCTTGTTCTGTTACAAGAATCAGCTGGTCACCCTTAGTTGGCAACTTGGGCAATATGAATGTTAGTTGGTCATTCATTTCATTTACTATCAAGTCTTTAGCCGGAATTGTTATTTCATTCTTTCCAATTATAATAGAAACCGGATCGTTAAAATAATTGCCGTACAGCGTGCAAGTTTCACCTAGTATAGGCATATCAGAACTAACATCTGAGATTTCAGGTTTATGTCCCTTTGTTGAGCGGAAAGCAAGCACAGTAGTACCCGAATAACACTCAATAACTATATAACCACGTTCCAGAATAACTTCCGGCGTTTTTGCCGTAATTACCTCAAAGTTCTCATCTACCTGATAATCGGTTATTTCATAACTTTGAACCGGAATAGACGGAACAACCGGATTCCCGTCCTCATCTACCTCTATCGGATTGACATTAGACAATGCGATGCTCTGAATTTCGTAAAAGTTTTCACCTTTAATCGTAATTTTCTGTCCAGGCAAAATCGGATTTTCACCATCCCATTCTGCTGTGTACGATATAGCATAAGGAGCCGGACTGTTTACATGAAACGCAAAAGTTGCTACACCATGATTGGTAACAAGTCTAATTTCGGCAGGTAACTCGGGATTTTCTCCAACTAACACTAATTTTTCAGGAATAACAAGAATAATATGAGTAGAGGTTACATAGGTAGCGTTAAAAGAAATTTTTTGATCGTTGATGTAAATTTCTTTGGTGCCATCTAAGTTTTTTCCAACCAATGCAATCAGTTGCCATCTTTCGCCGTCGGTAAACAAGCTGTCAGCTTTGGCGGCATCTACGGAACGAACACCGGTAATAACAGGCGTTCTGTCGTCATCATCCGAATTGCATGCTACAACGAACAGCGTACATAAGAAACAGATGATGGTTAATTTTAAATTCATATTTCGTATCATAATCTTCATTTTAATATTTTATTCTTTAAAATCATACGCTATTGGTTCCTCCTTCAGAAGAGGATTCTGAATAACATCATTTTCGGGATAAGGCAAGAATATTTTGTTGGCCGTAACTTCAACTTCTGTCGTGGGGTAAATGTATCCTTCAAAGTGCAGAATACTATCCTCATCTTTTGTGGTTCTATCCACCCGCGTACCTCGCTGTTGATTGCTCAGAAGATTCAGTATCTTAGCAGGTTTCCACTTATACCAGTTCACCATGTCGTACCAGTTACAGTATTCCATACAGAATTCTATCCGTCTTTCTTTCATTATATCATCGAAAGTGATGGAGTTTTTCTTCGCTATTTTGGCTCTTTCTCTTACTTTGTTAAAGTATTCGAGACCAGGACCCGCCTCCAATGTTTCATTGTTCCCCAAACAAGCTTCGGCGTATGTGAGATAAACGTCGGCTAAGCGGATGATGTAAGTATTCAATGGTGAACTCATGGGTGCCACATATCCGTCGTTGTCATCATCCGGACCACCTATTGCTCCTTTCTTAATATTAGTAGAGGTTTTGGTATAGGTATAGCCGCCATCTGCAATGCATAAATATGGATAATATGTATTTTGTGTCATGAAGGTGGCATTACGACGAATGGTATCTGTGGGTTCATACAGCTCAAGCATTTCAATTGCAGGAAAAGGAGATCCCCACGCACCTACACCGCCCGAAATATCAGAGAATGAAAGCGATGAATAAAGAGCATTCTGAGTTCCCCAATCGCCAAGAGGGACCCACTGCATGGCAAATAACGATTCCTCATTGTTATTGAATTTATATTTGAAAAGATCTTCGTAATTAGGTAGTAAGTTTAATCCACTCTTTGTACAAATGTCATGACACAGTTCTTTGCATTTCTCAAGATCTTCCAGATTGCGCGATCCACCATTCCATCCCGAACGGGCTAAATAAGCTTTTGCCAACTGTGCTTTGGCTGCCCAGCAGGTGGCGCGTCCTTTCGCCCAGGTTTCGGGCAGGTATGTTGCCGCGTAGGTCAGGTCGTTGATGATAAACTGGAAAACATCTTCTTCTTTGTTACGATTCCGCATAGGATTGGCTACTATTTCCTTATTATCCTCAAACAATATAACCGGCCCCCATAAACGAAGTGCATAAAAATAAGCAGTAGCTCTCATTAAGCGGGATTCAGCAATGGCTCGTTTGATTCCTTCTTCTGTACAATCAGCAGATGCTTTTTCACTGCACGCGCTGATAACAGAGTTTGCCATTGTGATAACCGAGTAAAAAGACTTCCACATAGCAGCCAGTTTATTATCCAAACCCGTTACCTGAAATGTATTGTATTGAGGATCGCCCCAAGGAGCAAAACAATCGTTGCATAGCTGGCTTATTCCCAGTGTCGGGTCTGCATTATATTCAAACCAGGGTTTGTTGTACAACACGGCAGTTGCTGCCATCAATGCTTCATCCGAAACATAGAAAGTCTCTTCCACATAGTTTCCTTGAGGCAACTTTTCCAGAAAACTATCACCACAAGAGGATAGGCCAACAAGTAGGCATAAAATTATATATAGATATTTCATAATAGTGAATTTAAAGAGTTACATTAATTCCAATGGTATAGATGTGTTGAGATGGATACCGGGCATAGTCAATACCTCTTGTTAGCACATTATAATTATAAGCGCCAATTTCAGGGTCAAATCCTTTATATTTAGTAAAAGTGAAAGGATTTTGAATATTGATATACATCCTTAAATAATCAAAACCGCAACGTTTTACAAAAGTTTTTGGGAACGTATAGCCTAATGAAATATTTTTCACTCTTAAATAAGAGCCGTCTTCCACAAATTTGCTACTCATCCGGTTGTTATTATTAGAGTCGTCTGTTGCAATCCTACAAATGGAAGCATCGTGGTTAACAACGTGCATATTATCAATGGTTCGCCCTCCATTCGGGTCAATGAGTTCCACATTTGCCAAATTATTCACTTCGGATAGCAGATTTGAATTACGCATGGGATTAGTGTAGAGTTGTCGCAAATAATTATAGATTTTATTTCCATATACTCCATTCAAAAAGATATTCAAATCAAAATTCTTATAGGTAAAAGATGTATTAAATCCATACGAGAATTTCGGTTCCGGATTGCCCAGAAACTTTCTGTCGCTTTCGTTAATTACACCATCTTTATTTACATCTTCGAAAATATAATCACCAACCCAAATCTCATTTTCTTTAATTGTTTTATTCTCCGGAATAGCTACCGAAATTTTCTGAAAGTTGTCATCAAGAAGAAAATCTCCATTCCTGTCTTTTTGATAGAAATCACTTTCATCCCTAAACATACCAATTACATTGTAGCCATAGAATTGAGCTACAGGCTGGTCAATCACTGTATAGGTATAGGTGTCATTGCCAATTACTCCTGATATGCTAGAATTTTTAGTATATAGTTTCGTTATTTTATTGCGGTTAAGCGAAAAGGTTGCTCCCGTTTTCCATGTAAAATCGCGTGTATCTATGTTTACTGTATTTATGGTCAGTTCTATACCTTTATTTAAAAGAGCACCTGCATTCACCCAAGGGGATGAAATGTTACCTGTCACATAATTGGGAAGTGAAGCCTGCATTAACAAATTATCTGTTTCTTTGTGATACAGGTCGACAATCAACTCTAAACGATTGTTGAACATTGTCAGGTCTAAACCTATGTTAAGCGAAACAGTTTCTTCCCATTTCAAATTCTCGTTGGCGTAGTTTCCTGCATAAAATCCCGCTCCCCAAATGGTTGAGCTTGAGTTCATGGATGTTCCGTAAGCATAAGCACCCGCATTTTGGTTACCAACAACTCCCCACCCTAACCGCAGTTTGAGGTTGTTAATAGCGGTTAGCTTTTGCATAAACTTTTCTTTATTTATACGCCAGGCAAATGCAGTGGAGGGAAACCATCCCCAGCGATTGGCTGGGCCAAAGTTGGAGGAGCCATCAGCCCGAAGCGTAAAAGTAAGCAGGTATCGGTCGCCATAATTGTAATTTAAGCGACCAAAATAGGATTCCATTGAACTTGATCCTTTTGAACTGTTGTTTTTAGCAGTCAAGGAGTTTCCGGCTACCAGTTCATGAACAGAATTCAAGAAATAATCCTTCCGGCTACCCGATAGAGATTCCCATTCGTTTTCAGTAGCCTCATGTCCGATCATTGCATTGATATAATGCTTTTTATACGATTTATCGTAATTCATGAAGGTCTTGAAAAAGTAATTTTTCCCATTATTCGCACTTCTTGAGCTCTCTGAATCTTGAATGAAGAAACCAAAATCGTAAGTTGGACGATAATAGTAGTGATTGTGATAATTGAATCCGCCACCATATTCGGCACGTAATTTTAGTCCTTCAAGTAGTTTGAATTCAGCGTAAAGATTCCCGAAAAAATTGGTTCCTTTGTTATAATTCTCGCGAAGTAATGCGTCGGCTACCGGATTGGGATAAAAGGTTCCAAAATTATTATCTTCTGTTTGATACCCATACGTACCATCCGGATTGCGAACGGGTACACTGGGATGTTGATCTATAGAGGTAAATATAATATTTCCATTGTCTATTGTGTTGATTTGTTTGGTTCTGCTTAAAGAAGCATTCACACCTACATCAAGCCACTTGGTTATTTTCGTATCTATATTTGCACGTCCGGACAATCGCTCAAACCCGGAACCGATTGCAATACCATCCTGATCCAGATAGCCTAAACTAACAGCGTACTTGCCATTGTCGTTTCCACCGGAGACACCTATTTGATGGCTATGCATAGCTGCTGTACGAAATATCTCATCTTGCCAATTGGTTCCTTCGCCCAGAATAGATGGATCGCCAAATTCTACTGTTTTGCCAAATCCCATCGCTTCGGCACGTTTGTTCCTATAGATGGCAAATTCGCGAAGGTTCATCACATCTAATCTTTCCGGGATGCTTTGAAGGGCATAAAATCCTTCGTATGTCAGCTTTGTTTTACCGGCTTCTCCGCGTTTTGTGGTAATTAAAACCACACCATTGCTGGCACGCGAGCCGTAAATGGCAGTGGCAGATGCGTCTTTGAGAATCTCCATGGATACAATATCCGAGGGGTTGATGGAGGATAGTGCATTGGAATTTTCGCTTGCCTGTCCGGAAATGGGTACACCATCAATTACATAAAGGGGTTCATTACCATTCAGTGAGTTTGTTCCGCGGATACTAACTGAAATACCTCCGCCCGGTGCGCCGGAGTTTTGCGTTACTTGCACACCAGCAGCACGACCTTGTAGTGCTTGATCTAAAGAGGTAGAAATCGATTTTTTCATATCAGCCGCAGAAACCGAAACTACCGATCCTGTAAGATCGCTGCGTTTCATGGTTCCATATCCTACCACAACTACTTCATCTAGAAGTTCGACGTCTTCTTTTAAAAACACCTCGATTATCTTCTGATTCCCTACTTTTATTTCTTGTGTTTTGTATCCGATATACGAAATCACAAGTGTTTGTCCGTTTTGAACTTCAAGAGAGAAATTCCCATCAACATCGGTAATGGCACCTTTGGATGATTCCTTCACCTTTACACTAACGCCAATAAGTTCTTCTCCACTTGTTTCAGACTTAACCATTCCCGATATCGGCCTGTTTTGCCCATACATAGGAATTACAATTAGAATTTGCAATAAAATGGCAAGTAAAAAACAGTTCTCCCTGTACCGTCTTTTGCCTGTGCTTTTCTCTAGCTTCATAATAGCTTCATTTAAAGTTAATTATTAAAAGTTTACTCGATTATAAGATCGATTCAAAGGTATTGTTTAGAGGACAATATTAGGGGGGCGTTATGTGTTACATAACGCCCCCTAATGTTTCCTCATGTTATTATTTTAAGCTTCGTAGGTACTCTGAAGGAGAAATTCCAAATTCATTCCGAAAATTCTGAGTAAACCTTTTGGGAGAATTAAATCCCACCGCATAAGCTACTTCTGCAATTTGCATCTGGCTTTTCTCCAGGAGTTGCCGTCCTCGCTTCAGACGGACAATTCTAATAAATTCGGCTGGTCCCTTTCCAGTGATGCACATTAGTTTTTTATAGAGATGGCTACGACTGAGACCTAATAATTCACTGAGTATTTCTACAGAAAAATCAGAATCAGTGAGGTGTTTTTCGACTATCTGAATAGCTTTTTCCATTAATTGCTCATCCAGTGAAGTTATCGTAATCTCACTTGGCGAAATATCCACCTTTTGGCTGAAAGCATAGTGGCACTTTTCTGTCCATTCGATGAATTTATGAATACGCAATTTTAGCACATTGAAATTAAAAGGTTTGGTTATATAATCGTCGGCTCCAAGTTCCAAACCTTCTATCTTAGATTCCTCAGCTGTGCGAGCTGTTAGTAGAATGATTGGAATGTGTGACCAATGAATATTTGTTTTCATTTGTCGGCAAAGTTCAGTACCATCCATCACGGGCATCATCACATCGCTCACTACAATGTTTATATCTGTATTTTTCAGTACTTCTAATGCTTCTTGTCCATTCTCTGCTGTCAAAACAATGTAATCGTCCGAAAGGGAGTCCGCCATAAATTCACAAAAATCTCTATTATCATCAACAAGTAATAATACCGGAGAAGCAGCAGGTTTACATTCGTTTAACCCGTCAATACAAGCCTCAGATGGTTCATCTTCGTATATAAATTCAGTTGATTCTCCCAATTCAATTATAGGAAGTGTAAATGTAAAAACTGAGCCTTGTGGTATATTGTCACTAACAAAAACTTCACCGCCATGCAAATGCACATACTCATTTACAATATGTAAAC
>DKPN01000030.1:0-1562 GCA_002471195.1 Bacteroides sp. UBA7333 | reverse complement strand
AAATAGAGAGCGTTTCAATGCCACTTCCGGTCTTTTCTTGCTGGTGGGGTGTTTGGTAAAAACGTTCAAAAATGGCTTCTTTTTCTGTATTATCGATTCCTTTACCTGTATCGGATATGCTTATGTTCAACTTATCTTCCTGTTTATAGACATGAATTTTAATTGCCCCTTTGCCGGGAGTGTATTTGAAGGCATTAGAAAGTAAATTGTTTATAATCTTCCGGATTTTATCAGGATCAAATGGCATTGAAACGCTCTCTATTTCACTACTGAAAGATATATCTATATAGCGGTCAATGGCATAATCCTGAAAGGAATCACACACTTCTTTTATATAACGAACAATATCTCCGGTTTTGCAACGTAAAGTTTCTGCTCCTACATCCAGTTTACGAAAATCGAGCAATGTATCGATCAACTCCATTAATTGTTGAGCATTTTTGTACATTGTTTGCAATCTCTTACGCGAGTTTTCATTGGACACCTCGCTAATCATGATTTGCAGCGGAGTGATTATTAACGTTAGAGGAGTACGAAGATCATGACTGATATTGGTAAAGAACTTAAGTTTCATTTCATTTAATTGTATCTTCTGCTCATGTTCCAATTGTATGAGTTGTTGCTTCATCTTTTTATAATGATGCTTACGAGTACGATAAATGACAAAGAGAAGTAGAGAAAAGAGAAGTAGCGCATAGAGTAGAAATGCCCATTTCGACAAATAAAAGGGTGGGGTAACAAGTATAGCCAGTTCGGTTACTTCATCATTCCAAACTCCATCGCTATTGCATGCCTTAATAAACAAACGATAACTACCTGGATGCAACGTGGTAAATACAATTTTATTTTCGGATGTATAATACCATTGATGATTTAATCCTTCTAACTGATAGGCATATTTAACTTTATTGGCACTCAATAAATCGCCGGTAGTAAATTCTATACCTATTAGTTTATCGCTATATTTGAATTTTAGCGCATTTGTTTGTTCCATTGGATGCTCCAGTAACTTACGGCCATCAAAGGGTTGATCTACTTGTATGAGTTGGTTTCCTACAGTTAAACCGGTGAAAGTCACTTTAGCCAGAGACTGGTTTTTCTCTAATATTTTATTTGGATTTACTAATGTGTAGCAATCCGTACTACCGAGCAAAATATCACCATTACAAAGCCTGCATATTGCGTATTTATTGAAATAGTTATTTTCCAGGCCATCATTGACCGAAAAATTGCGAATAGAAAAAGATAGTTCTCCTTCTGACATTCGTTCTACTGATATGATTGAAAGACCATCACTGGTAGTTACATATATATTCTGGTGACTGTCTTCTATAATTGCTTGTATAATATTATCACATAAACCGCTATCCTTGTTCATATAATAAAGGGAATCAGTTTTTAAGTCCCAGGCTGTAAGTCCCTGAGAGTGTGCAAGCCATAATATATCTTTTTTATCCTTATAAATAGTAGAGATAAATACTTGTTCAAAGGACTGGGTGCCTTTGTTATTCCCCAAACAATATTTTTGTTTACTTGTAATAATGTCTATCACGTAAAGTCCA
>DKPN01000074.1:44929-69945 GCA_002471195.1 Bacteroides sp. UBA7333 | reverse complement strand
GCAAGTACATTTGCACATGTAGCTCCTACGTTTCCTGCACCTACTACGGTTACTTTTGACATAATACTTATTTTTAAAAATTGATAAATAATTTCATTTTAATTGTCGATACAAAAATAGCACGTTAATCGTTATTAAGGAAATATTTCCATAATAATTTTAGTTAAACTCATACATTGGCTAAAATTATGCTATCTCAACTTAGCAGATTCATAAAAACACTCTCACACTATTATAAATGTCGTTGAAATGATTAATTTTGTAGCAAATTTACAGAAAACGAAAGATATGAATAAAAAGAGCGTTTTAGTTATTACTATCTCAGTAATGGTAATTGCCTTGATAGGATTAACCATATTACTTTTCACTGAAAAAAGAAATTCGCGGGAATTAATTGAAGAATTTGCATTAGAAAAAGAGGAATTAGAAAATGAATATACCCATTTTGCACAACAATATGATGAAATCAAAATTGCGGTAACAAATGATTCACTGTCTGTTCTGTTAGAACAAGAACAAGTAAAAACTCAACGTTTACTAGAAGAGCTGCGTACTGTAAAAAGTAGCAATGCCACTGAAATTAGACGCTTAAAAAAAGAGCTAGCAACACTGAGAAAAGTAATGGTTAATTACATTAATCAAATTGATTCTCTTAATAGAATAAACACGCAACAAAAACAGGTAATCGCAGAGGTCACACGAAAATATAACGATGCATCACGCCAAATTTCAACTTTGTCGGAAGAAAAGAAAACTCTTGATAAAAAAGTAACCTTGGCAGCACAATTAGATGCAACAAATATTTGGGTAGAGCCAAAGAATAAACGCGATCGAAAAACAAAAAAATCGAAAGACGTTACAAAATTTGTAATTGGATTTTCAATTGTAAAAAACATTACTGCAGAAACTGGTGAACGTACTTTGTATGTAAATATATATAAGCCAAACAATGAAGTATTATCAAAAAGTATTGAAAATACTTTCGCATATGAAAATCGCACACTACCCTACTCTATAAAGAAATATATTGAATATAATGGAGAAGAACAGGCAGTGACAGTATATTGGAATGTCGATGAATATATTTCCGCAGGCAATTATAGAATTGATATCTTCAACAATGGTACCTTGATTGGTTCACAAAATTTCTCACTCGAATAATTGATAAAATCGTAAACTAAAGCTCTCCCTAAAATAGTAACAATCAGCTATTTTAGGGAGAGCTTTTTTTATATTATCAATTCAGATCAACAACAGATAATAGAAATATATTGTATTGTTTCATATGATATTCTTTTATTATATCAGATTTGAATAAATATAAATCATCCAATGATGAATAAACACATTATTATCCTATCATTATATCAAATTTAAAAAGTAGAAAAGATTAATAAAAATCAAGGTAGATCATTTCTAACATTATGACCTTCTTTAAATCTTTCCGATTCAAAGGGGGTAGCCATCCGAATCTCATCATCATCTAATAAAAAGTAAATCTCAGAATTACCCTCCTTCACATTCATTGCAGTATAAACATCATATTTATGCCATTTTTTATGAAAACGAACATGAGTCAAACCATGTTTTTCGGCAAATTCTCTAGCTTTTAGTTCTAATGCTCCCATTTTATTGTCTTAGCTTTATATCTATTACTATTTAAAAACATTAAACACCATGAGGTTAATTTTGTTCTTGAAAATCATACACACCAGCATCTAAACCGTCCTATATTTCATATCTATTACGATTGTTTAGAACTTCATATTCGTCGTTAAAATAGAACCATTATCTCCAATAATTATTTCTTAAAAAAAAACTTAAATCATTTTGCAAAAAGAAGGAAAGGATATATTTTTGTTTCGTTGTTTATGCAATTATTATCACATTAACATAAATGCATAATAGAACCAAATTCAAAATAAAAATAAACTAAACAAACGATATCCTATATAGGTTAATATATTAATAATATGCAAAATGCGATGAAGAAAATATTGATTTTAATTAGTATGGTAGGTACGCTTACAAATCTTAATGGACAAAATGCTCTCAGTTTAGATAGTTGTCGTAGTTTGGCCATATCAAATAACAAAGATCTTCTTATCAGTAATGAAAGAATTAATGCAGCTCATTATCAAAAAAAAGCCGCATTTACTAACTATTTACCTGAAATTACCGCCAATGCAGGTTATATGAGAAATCAAAAAGAATTCTCACTATTAAACGATGCACAAAAGGGGAGCTTATCGGGATTGGGTAATACAGTAGGCAATTCAATACAACAAGCAGGAGCAACTATCGGACAATTTTCTCCGGATTTGGCACAAAAACTAGGACCTTTATTGAGTGTATTACAAAACAAATTGGTTCCCGCATTCAATCAGGTAGGAGATGCATTGGTAGATGCGCTGCGTACTGATACGCGAAATATTTATGCAGGTGCCATTACATTGACCCAACCGCTATACATGGGAGGTAAAATCAGAGCATACAATAAAATCACTAAGTATGCCGAGGAATTAGCCCTACAACAACACAGCACCGAATTGCAAGAGGTGATTTTAACAACCGATCAAATATATTGGCAGGTAGTATCTTTGACGAATAAAAAGAAACTGGCTGAAAGCTATTTAAATCTTCTAACAAAGCTAGATGAAGATGTAGACAAAATGATAAATGAAGGTGTAGCAACAAAAGCCGATGGATTATCCGTAAAAGTAAAAGTAAATGAAGCAGAAATGACACTGTTGCAAGTAGAAGACGGATTAAGCTTATCAAAAATGCTTCTGTGCCAATTATGTGGTTTAGACTTAACAACACGCATTATTTTAGAAGATGAGAATATTGAAAATATTCCTCTCCCCGATATCAATAATCAATTTGATATAGAATTAGCATATAGCAACCGCCCTGAGATAAAAAGCCTTGAATTAGCAAAAGAAATTTATAAACAAAAAGTTAATGTCATACGCTCAGAACACTTACCATCATTAGCATTAATGGGTAATTATATGATAAGCAACCCCTCTGTGTTTAACAGCTTTGAGAATAAATTTAGAGGGATGTGGAATGTAGGTGTGATGCTGAATGTACCGATATGGCATTGGGGACAAGGAAGCTATAAAGTGAAAGCAGCAAAAGCTGAACATCGAATTGCACAATACCAACTGGAGGATGCAAAAGAAAAAATTGAGCTCCAAGTTAATCAGGCATCTTTTAAAGTTAAGGAAGCAACTAAAAAACTATCATTGAGCGAAAATAATGAAGAAAAAGCCAATGAAAATCTGAGATATGCCACTTTAGGCTTTCAAGAAGGAGTGATCCCTACGAATAATGTTCTTGAAGCACAAACCACATGGCTGAAGGCTCATTCTGAAAAAATAGACGCACAGATTGATGTAAAACTCACTGAAATCTATTTACTAAAATCTTTGGGCACATTGAAATAAGTATTAACACATCAAGTATTACAAAATAACAATTTAAATTAAAGATTGAGATACGCTTACATATCTTCAATCAATTATCAATAAAACAATATGGAATCACAGAAATCACAAAACAGCAACATGTTGCTTGCATTTCTTACTCTATTAGGAGTTATTATTTTAGTAGCAATCGTTGGATTTTTTATGTTACGTAAAGGTCCTGAAATAATACAAGGTCAAGCAGAGGTAGATGAATATCGCGTATCGAGCAAAGTGCCCGGTAGAATATTAGAATATAGAGTTAAAGAAGGTGATATGGTTAAAGCCGGTGATACACTAGCAATACTAGAGGCACCAGACGTTCAAGCAAAATTGGATCAAGCCCGTGCTGCATTAACAGCTGCACAAGCACAAAATGAAAAAGCCATTAAAGGTGCACGCCAAGAACAAATTCAAGGAGCGTACGAAATGTGGCAAAAGGCAAAAGCTGGTGTGGAAATAGCAGAAAAGTCATATAAACGTATTAAAAACTTATATGACCAAGGGGTAATGCCAGCACAAAAATTTGATGAAGTTTCGGCACAGCGTAATGCGGCCATTGCCACCGAAAAAGCCGCTAAATCGCAATACGACATGGCCAAAAACGGCGCTGAACGTGAAGATAAAATTGCAGCTGCAGCTTTAACAGATAGAGCAAAAGGTGCAGTTGCTGAAGTAGAATCGTACATCAAAGAGACATATCTAACGGCTTCTGCCAGTGGTGAAGTAAGCGAAATATTCCCTAAGGTAGGCGAATTGGTAGGTACGGGTGCGCCTATTATGAACATTGCTATAATGAACAATATGTGGGTAACCTTTAATGTAAGAGAAGATCTCTTAAAAGGACTATCCATTGGTTCTGAATTTAAAGCAATCATTCCTGCACTCAATAACGAAGAGATTGAATTAAAAGTATACTACATGAAAGATCTAGGTACTTATGCTGCTTGGAAGGCAACGAAAACTACTGGGCAATTTGATTTAAAAACATTTGAGGTGCGCGCCCGTCCTCTTGAAAGAATAACAGGATTGCGACCTGGAATGTCGGTTATAATCAGCAAGAATTAATTTGATGGGAAAAATGAAGAGCAGATATATAGCACTTTGGACAGTAGCGAAGCGTGAATGCAGAAGGTTAATATCGCGACCATTATATCTTTTTTGCATGGTGATTGCTCCTCTATTCTGTTATCTTTTCTTCACTACACTGATGGGCGCGGGATTGCCTACGAACCTACCGGTTGGTGTAGTAGATATGGACCAAAGCTCAACGTCACGCAATATTATTCGTAACTTAGACTCTTTCGGACAGACGGAGGTAGTGGCACATTATCCCAATGTTACCGAAGCCCGTATAGCCATGCAAGAAGGAAAAATATACGCATTCTTCTATCTACCCTCTGGACTATCTTCGGATGCAAATACACAGCAACAACCTAAAATTTCATTTTATACCAACAATTCATATCTAATCGCCGGGTCGCTGTTATTGAAAGATATGAAGATGATGAGTGAATTGGCATCAGGAGCTGCTGCACGAAAAGTAATGTACGCTAAAGGTATGCCTGATAACATGATAATGGGTCAATTGCAACCTATCGTGATTGAGACACATGCATTAAATAATCCATGGTTAAATTATTCAGTCTATTTGTGTAACACAATTGTACCCGGGATGCTAATGATACTCATCTTCATGATCACAGTATTCTCTATAGGTACTGAAATTAAAGATGGTACGTCAAAACAGTGGTTAAAACAGAGCAATCATTCTATATACATTGCACTAGCAGGAAAACTATTGCCACAAACGTTGATTTTCTCTATTATGGGAATGTTTTATAATGCCTATTTGTATGGAATTTTACACTTCCCCTGCAACAGCGGAATATGGCCCATGCTATTGGCTACATTTTGTTTCATTTTAGGTTCACAGTGTTTTGGGGTATTTATGTTTGGGTTATTGCCCCGCTTACGACTTGGTTTAAGCTTTGCATCATTATGGGGTGTTATTTCGATTTCTATTACAGGATTTTCTTTCCCAGTAATGGCAATGCATCCTAGCTTAGAGGCACTAAGCATATTATTCCCATTGCGTCACTATTTTTTAATCTATGTTGATCAAGCGTTAAACGGTTATAGCATGCTATACTCATGGAATAATTATTTGGCACTATTATTATTTATGATATTACCATTCTTTATTATGAATCGTTTAAAAAATGCGCTATTGACAGATAAATATATTCCCTAATGAACAACGATAAATTATCAAATAAGATAAAACAAGGCATAGACGATTTGTTTTATATCTGGTTGCAAGAGTTTCGAAATACATTTCGAGATCAAGGTGTTCTGATATTTTTTATTATCGTGCCATTATTATATCCATTATTGTATGGTTTCATTTATACCAATGAAGTAGTTCGCGAAGTACCTGCAGTAATTGTTGACATGTCAAACAGCAGTATCAGCCGTGAATATATCAGAAAAGTAGATGCCACTGCAGATGTGCAAATCGTTGCATATTGTGCGAATATGGAAGAAGCTAAACAAGTGATGAAAAATCGAGAAGCATATGGTGTTATTTATATCCCGTCGGATTTCAGCAAAAACATCACTAAAGGAGTGCAAGCACATGTTAGTATCTATTGTGACATGAGTGGATTGCTTTATTATAAAAGCATGCTGATGGCCAATACAGCAGTATCACTTGATATGAATCGTGATATAAAAATTAGCAGGGCATCAAACACAACCGAACGACAGGATGAAATCACAGGCTATCCGATAGAATATGAGGATATTGCATTGTATAACCCCACAAACGGATTTGCAGCATTTTTAATACCGGCCGTATTAATATTACTGATTCAACAGACACTTTTATTGGGCATTGGATTGTCGGCAGGAACATCAAGAGAGCAAAACCGTTTTAAAGATTTAGTTCCTATCAATCGCCATTATAATGGAACTTTAAGAATTGTATTCGGAAAAGGATTGTGCTACTTTATGATATATGCGATTATCTCAATATATGTTCTGTGCATCGTTCCTCATATCTTCCAGTTAAATCAAATAGGAATGCCAAAAGATTTAATCTTGTTCTTATTACCATATTTAGCTTCATGCATTTTTTGCGCTATGTCATTATCAATATTCATACGCAATAGAGAAACCTGTATGTTGATTTATGTGTTCACATCAGTACCACTACTATTTATTTCGGGTATATCATGGCCAGGGGCAGCAATACCTGCATTTTGGAAATATTTTTCATATTTATTTCCATCTACCTTTGGAATTAACGGCTATGTAAAGATAAACAATATGGGAGCGTCGCTAAGTCAAATATCATTCGAATATTATGCATTATGGATTCAGACGTGTATATATTTCCTTACCACTTGCATCGTTTATAGGTGGCAGATTATTAGAAGTAGAAAACATCTTGTGAAGAGATATCAAGAATTAAAAACGACAGAAGATTTAAATAAGGAGCATGATAGAATTCACTAAATAAAAGAGTTTCATAAATCTGTCAGTGGAATTAAAGATTGAGATATGACATTCTTACATTAAAAAAACTCAGCGATTATACCTTTAAAAGAATAAGTATACAATCGCTGAGTTTTTCAGTATTACAAAAGCTATTTTAAACATTAATCAAAATCTTTTCAATTGGTTGCTCTTTATTTACATCAAGTGGTTTGGCAATGAATGATATGGTTGCAAAATCGATATCATGTAAATCAATGCATCGGATATTACTATTATACATCGTGCGATAATACATTAATCCGTCGGTCAAGTTAGTTGCTACCGTCCACTGTGTTGCACTAGGAAAATTGAGAGGTTCCTTACCAACAGGAGTATCGCATGCCAAAGGAACATCAAAAACATTTAATAAATGAAACAATTGTAGAACGGTATGTATACCATCGGGTTGCTGTCGAGTCGTATTTAGAAAATAGGCTGCTCTTACAAAGCGAGAAGGAGGAGTAAAATCACCGGGTAATCCAAGGTATCCACTTCCACTACCTATCGATTCTACAAATTGTTGTCCTAAATTTCGAGAAGGTATAGTACCAACATTTACATGAATATAATTGCTAAGATTGACTATATGCCATTCAAATCCAGGACTATTGGTGATAACACCAATATGATTTTCATAAAATTGAGCTACTCCTTTAACATGCTCTACAACTATTTGTCTTCCTGTCTTATCAGCAATACGCCAATGTACAGTAGATGCACCCGGAAAAACTGAGATGATATCCAACTGTTTAATACCTGCTATGGCTTCATCGACAGAAGAGTAATGGCTCAATAAATAGGAGACTAATTGTAAGTCGGCAATGGTATTTTCTTTTCGTGCATCATCGTAAATCGGGTATTCCCCATAATCAGGAAAATAGAAAAGACCGGAGGATAATCCTACCTCGTTCACTCCCTCTACTACAAATTGTACTTCACCCATCGCCATACCCACATAACCATATTTAGAAGAAAATTTGATACCTTCCAACTTACCATCGGGTAATAAGGACTGCTGTTCGTAACCTCGTGGAACAATAGTATAATAATTATCAACCTCGGTGCCTCCCCAATCAATTGTACGCGCCAATACTTTTGTACCATCTTGAGCAATCATTGAAATTCCTGTACAAGCCGCATTAGGATAAGATTTGATCGCCTGTAATTTGTTCATTTTTTTATTTGTCATTTATCAATATATTATCATAATAAATTAATAACATAGACTATTATAAAATGTTTTTAGACAAATATCAAGACCAGATTATAGCTCACTCAATCGCATGAGGTATTGCATGTAACATCCGAATGCTCGAATTCAATCGTAGTATGTACAATGTGATATTCGGAACCTATATTGATAATGGATTGTTTAATGTTACTCGTATTTTCTGCACTACACACCACATGCAAAGTCATCACATGTGACTCTCCATCAAGGCTCCAAATATGTAAATCATGAATTGATATAACATCTTCTATAGCTAAAATACGCGTTTCCAACTCATTCAAGTTGATTTCCTCGGGAGTAGCTTGCAGAAAAACCTTGAATGTAGCAATGAGATTTTTATATACATTAAATAACACCCATACACTTATACAAATAGAGAGAATAGGGTCTAAAATAGGTAGATGAATAAATTTCATTATAATACTGGCAATTAATACAGCCAACCATCCCAACACATCTTCCATTATATGCAAATAGACCGATCGCTCATTTAATGAGGTACCTTTCTTTATTCGAAGAGCAGCAATTCCATTAATGACCACACCCAATATCGCTAACCAAAACATTCCGTCAGCACTGACAGCTACAGGTGATATCATTCGCTTTATAGCCTCGATGATAACAATTACTGAACTGACACAAAGAATTCCGGATAAAAAGACAGCACCTAACAATGAAAATCGTTTATAGCCATATGAAAATTTTGCATCTCTACCTTGCTTAGATTTACGTTGTAGAAACCAAGCAATAGCCAAAGAGATAGAATCACCGAAATCATGCAATGCATCTGACAATATGGCTATACTATTTGTTAAGAGACCACCAACTAACTCTATTATCACAAAAATAGAGTTTAGAAAGAATACTAATGTGAGATTTTTATCAGTATTATTCGAATGAGGATGATTGTGTCCCATATCTAGAAATTTAATTTAAGATATTCATTATGAAATAAGAGGTAACGATTTCTTATGAATCACTCGATAACAAAAGTATAATATTTTATTTGCATACCCTAAAATAATCATAAATAAAAAAGGCTACCCATTTTTGGGTAGCCTTCCAATATTTCTTAAAGATAATATTATTCTGCGCGCAAAGTAAAGCGACGGAAACCTGTAACTGTAAGATCTTTGTTGATTGTTTTCAAGTAATCAGCAACTGATTTAGAACCGTCTTGGATGAAATCTTGTTTCAACAAACATACTTCTTTGTAGAATTTACCGATACGACCCATAGCGATTTTTTCAATCATATTCTCAGGTTTGCCTTCTTGACGAGCTTTGTCTGCAGCAATTTCTTTTTCTTTCTCTAGTACATCTGCAGGAACGCTAGCTTCATCAAGAGCGATTGGGTTCATTGCAGCAACTTGCATTGCGATTTCGTGACCAATTTTAGTGTCAACAACTTCGTTCAATGCAACCATTGTACAAAGGAAGTTTTTGTTTTGGTGATTGTAAGCTGAAATAGATGCACCTTCTAAAGTTTGGTAACCATCTAATTCCATTTTTTCACCTGTAATACCACTTCTGTCAATAATAGCTTGAGCTACAGTAACATCTCCCAAAGGAAGTGCGTTGATTTCTTCAACTGTTTTGCATTTGTTTGCAACAGCAGCATCCAAGATATCTTGAGTTAATTTAACGAAGTCTTCGTTTTTAGCAACGAAGTCAGTTTCGCATTTCAAAGCAAGGATAGCACCGAAACCGCCATCTACTTTTACAAGTACACAACCTTCAGAAGCATCGCGATCAGAACGTTTAGCAGCAACTGCTTGTCCTTTTTCACGGATAATTTTCATTGCTTGATCGAAATCACCATTTGCATCATTCAATGCATTTTTGCAATCCATCATACCAGCTCCGGTCATTTTGCGAAGCTTGGTGATATCAGCCATACTTACAGCCATAGTATTTTATATTTTAATTCGTTATATAAAAAAATAATAGTCAAGTGATATATAAGTAGTTAAGTAGTCAAGCAGAAATTTGGCTACTTAAACAGCAGAACAGATTTCCATCCAACTGCTTAACTACTTATTACTACTTGACTACTTAATATATTAAGCCTCTTCGTCTTCTTTAACGAAAGCAGCCGCTTTAGCAGCGTTCATTGCTTCTTCGTCAGATTTGTCGAGTCTTGCTTTTACAGATTTCTTCTTACCTTTTGTAGCAGAAGCTTCACCTGCTGCTTCCATATCGATCTTTTCAGCTTTTCTTTCTTCTAGTCCTTCAGCGATAGCTGCACAACAAGCATCAAGAATTACTTCGATTGATTTAGTAGCATCATCATTTGCAGGGATTACGAAATCAATGTTTGAAGGATCTGAATTTGTATCAACGATAGCAAATACAGGTATACCCAAACGGTTAGCTTCGCGTACTGCGATGTGTTCTTTCATTACGTCAACAACGAAAAGTGCAGAAGGAAGACGAGTTAGGTCGGCAATTGAACCTAAGTTTTTCTCTAATTTAGCACGTTGACGAGAAATTTGAAGAACTTCTCTTTTTGAAAGGTTTGAATATGTACCATCGTTAGTCAATTTATCGATAGTAGCCATTTTCTTAACAGCTTTACGGATTGTTGGGAAGTTGGTCAACATACCACCTGGCCAACGCTCAATAACGTAAGGCATGTTTACAGATGCAGCTTTATCAGCTACAACTTGTTTTGCTTGTTTTTTAGTAGCAACAAAAAGGATTTTTTTACCCGATTTTGCGATTTGCTTCAAAGCTTCTGCAGCTTCGTCAATTTTAGCAACAGTTTTATGAAGGTCAATGATATGAATACCATTACGTTCCATAAAAATATAAGGAGCCATAGCTGGGTTCCACTTTCTTTTAAGGTGTCCGAAGTGGCAACCGGCTTCCAATAATGTATCGAAATTTGTTCTTGACATTTTTGTTTTCTTTAATTGTTTACTTTCTTTTTTGTTTCTCTTTCTAAACCAACCGTCGAGTAGTCTTTTGCAAGAGTCCCGATAGTTTAGATACTAAACATTTGATTCCTCTAAGCAGAACATTAACGTTTGCTGAACTGGAATCTTCTACGAGCTTTAGGTTGACCTGGTTTCTTACGCTCAACAGAACGTGGATCACGAGTCATGAAGCCTTCAGCACGAAGAGCTGCTTTATCTTCAGGGTTGATTTTTACAAGAGCACGAGCAATCGCTAAACGAAGAGCTTGTGATTGTCCTGTGAAACCACCACCGTAGATGTTTACTTTGATATCATATTTTTCAGCAACACCAAGTTTGTTCAATGGTTGTTTTACAACATACTGAAGAATAGTTGATGGAAAGTACTGTGCAAGGTCTCTCTTGTTAATAGTAATCTTTCCTGTACCTTCGCTTACGAAAATACGTGCGATAGCACGTTTACGTCTGCCTAATGCATTAATTACTTCCATTATATCTTATTTAAGTAAGTTTAAATCAATTGTTTTTGGGCTTTGTGCTTCGTGTTTGTGCTCGTTTCCGGCATAAACATAAAGATTAGTCAACAATTTTGCACCTAATCTATTTTTAGGCAACATACCCTTAACTACTTTTCTCAATAACTTGTCTTCACCATTAGGTTTAGCAATTAAGCGAGCAGGAGTAATTTCTCTCTGTCCACCTGGATAACCTGTATATGACAAATACACACGGTCGTTCCATTTATTACCTGTTAATTTCACTTTGTCAGCGTTGATAATGATTACATTATCGCCGCAATCTACATGAGGAGTAAAGTTTGGTTTGTACTTTCCTCTCAACAATTTTGCAACTTTTGAGCCTAAACGACCTAACGTTTGGTCTGTAGCATCAACGATAACCCATTCTTTGGTTACAGTTGCTTTGTTTGCAGAAATGGTCTTGTAACTTAAAGTATCCACTCTTAAATTTTGTTTTAATGTTACTACTAATTTTTTCAATTTACCACAAGTAAGCTTTCCCGGACAAAGAAATACTAACTTGCTATAAATTAATATTTTATCACTATTTGATAATAATCGGCTTGCAAAATTACGGCTTTTCTTTGAAATGACAAAGGTTTTGGCTTTTTTTTTGGTTTATTACATTGTAGTACAAAGTAGAATAAAAGAGATATTCGAATATAAAAAGGGCAGACAAATAGAGCAGAGTTTCCCAAGTACTCACGAATCAAGTAGATGCTACAAAAGCAACTGATAATTGGCACAAACTACGAACAATAGAACATTAGCAAAAAGAGTAAACAATAATCGAGGTATAAACATCGGTATTCAGAAAGATGGCAACACATCCGTTTTCTGTCAAGAGCATATTTACACATTATTAACTATTGGTTAAAAATCCCAACGCATTGCACTTCAAAACAATAATATAAAGAGAAGCTATAGATTAATGCAAACAAGTATCACCCAACATCTTTATATTTTAGAAGAAGAATGTAAAGATGTACAAGATTACAAATAAAGCTATTGATAACTAAAATCCGCAATAAAATTGAAAAAATAAGTGATTTGACAATACAACAAAAGGAGAGAACATCTTCTCTCCTTTTATAAATGATGAATAGTAATATAATTCATGTTTTCTTGGTACAAATCTAGTAGTTTGGATTGACATCACCTAACTATCTTTTGCCTTCCTGCATTTTTTTAATTGAAGCTACACATTATTCATCAAACGACATTCGGAGTTCAACTCAATAATCAATAGATTGCGCAGACACAATAACTTCACCCTCCAACAGGCTTTGTCTTGGTGTACCCCTCCGACTTTAATAGTTCTACGATTTTTTGTTTAAAATCGCCTTGTACAATAATTTCACCATCTTTGGCCGTTCCACCAACCCCACATTTTGTTTTAAGAAATTTCCCTAAGTCTTTCAAATCATCATCCGATCCTTTGAATCCGGTAATTAATGTCACAGTCTTTCCACCACGTTGTTTCCTATCTAATTGCACACGAAGATTTTGCATGGCAGGAGCCAATGTTTCGTGATCTGGCGTATCTTCATCATCAACTTCATAGTTGAAATTAGGATTTGTTGAATAGACCACATTTAGCCTGTCCTTCCAATCATTCTTTTTCATACATTTATTATTTAAATATCTTTTCCAAAAATAATAAGAATCTTCGAGTCAAGCAATTTTTACCGGTTTTAGCCCCATTATTATAGAAAAAAGGTTTATTTTTGCCTATTGCTAATATAAAGAATAAAAATTGTGGCAGAAGAACAAGGAATACATAATAAAGAACTAGCCAAAGTACCCGAACCTACCTTGCGTAGACTTCCATGGTATCTATCGAATGTTAAACTGCTGAAACAGCGTGGCGAGCGTTATGTATCTTCTACACAAATTTCGAAAGGCACAAACATTGATGCATCACAAATTGCAAAAGACTTATCGTATGTCAATATTTCGGGGCGCACTCGTGTAGGATACGAAATTGATGCGTTAATCGAAGTTCTTGAAAGCTTTTTAGGCTTTACTGATATACACAAAGCATTTCTGTTTGGTGTAGGTAGTCTAGGAGGTGCCCTGTTACAAGATTCTGGGTTAAAACATTTCGGACTCGAAATTGTAGCGGCTTTCGACATCAATCCCAATCTTATAGGAACGAAATTAAATGATATTCCAATCTATCATTCAGATACTTTTTTAGAGAAGATGAAAGAGTATAATGTTCAGATAGGCGTATTGACTGTTCCGATTGAAATAGCACAACCCATTTCTGACAAAATGATTGAAGGTGGTATTAAAGCAATATGGAACTTTACGCCCTTTAGAATCCGTGTGCCCGAAAATATCGTGGTACAAAACACATCTCTTTATGCCCACTTGGCAGTAATGTTTAACCGATTGAACTTTAACGAAGAAAAGTAATGAAAATCATTGCAGTAGGAATGAATTACGACCAACACAATAAAGAGTTAGGTCATACGTTAGTAAATAAAGAGCCGGTTATCTTTTTGAAACCCGATTCGGCACTTTTGAAAGATGGAAAACCTTTTTTTATTCCGGACTTTTCTAAACAGGTGGAATACGAAACAGAGTTAGTTGTTCGAATTAATCGTTTAGGAAAAAATATAGCACCGCGTTTTGCTCATAGATACTATGATGCTATCACTGTGGGAATTGATTTCACAGCACGCGATTTACAATCGGATTACAGAAAAGAAGGTCTACCATGGGATTTATCAAAAGGCTTCGACAACTCGGCAGCCATTGGAAAATTCGTGCCTATTGAACGTTTCAAAAATATTCAAAACCTAAACTTCAGTCTTCAAATTGATGGCCAACTAAAACAACAGGGCAACACGGCAGATATGTTATTCAAAATTGACGAAATCATATCGTATGTCAGTCAATTTATAACATTAAAGATTGGCGATTTGCTTTTCACAGGAACCCCCGTTGGAGTAGGACCCGTACATATTGGAGAGCATTTAGAGGGTTATATCGAAGAAGAAAAACTGCTCGATTTCTATATTAGATGATATCTATTCGTGACTTATGTTGTAGGTGAAGAATAGATATCACATTACAAAAGTTGAGTTATGATACGTAAGATATTGCACTTTATTCTTTTATGGATAGCTATAGCACCTGCTATGGCTCAAAGCCAGTTCATCACCATTGACTGGACTCTTTTGTCACCACTTCATACACTTCCCGAAATCGTTGAAGATATACCTCTTCCTGATAATTTTCGCGATTACACATATAAGGTAGATGTTGAATTTCCCGAGTTTGAAGATTTAGATCGCGAAACCGCAACTCTAATAAAGGAATCGGGGATATCACTACCTAGCTTTCCTTCAGTAGCTACCGATATATCCATATCATCACATAAAGGTTTTTTAAATGTCCGTTTTATACCTATTGTTTATAGAAATAAACACTTTCAAAAAATAAATTCGTTTAAACTATCTGTTAAATCAACTCCTATTGCCCAAAGCAGAGCCTCAACACAAAACACATCGACTACTGAACATTCGGTATTGGCAAAAGGAAAGGTTGTTAAAATTAAAGTGGCCGATAGCGGTATCTTTCAAATCAGCAATACTGAATTAAAGAAAATGGGATTTAATGATCCATCTAAAGTCTGTGTATATGGTTATGGAGGTTATCTACTATCAAATACCTTTGCCGAACATCCTTATGAAGATTTACCCGAAGTACCGGTTTTCCGAAATGGTAATGGATTGATCTTTCATGCCAGAGGTACAGTCAATTGGGTATGGAATGGTAGTTTTTATACGCGCGTTCAAAACTTCTACTCTAGCCATGCCTATTATTTTTTAATAGAAAATGGCAACACTCCCATGACCTTTCCTACTCAAAATTCGATTTCCGACTCAAACAGTCAAGAGTTGAGTACCTTTACCGACTATAGACTATACGAAAAAGATGCCTTCAGTTGGTCGAAGAGTGGTAGAGAACTATACGATAGTTACGATTTCGTAACAGGAAACACACAAAATTATAATTTTAAATTAGCAGGTATCACAAACGGTAATAGTCGAATTATCGCTGCATTTTCGGCAAAATCAAGTTCGAGTACAAATTTTACTGTAGAGGTTAATAACAAAAGTTTGGGTACTACCACTGTGCTTTCTACAGGAAATGATCCATATGTAAAGGCATCGGAAGCCATTGCAAATTACACTTGGACTGGCGATAAAACAGAGAATACTAATATCAAAATTACGCACAATCGTGCTAGTGGTATTTCGGGACGACTCAACTACATCATCGTTAATTACGAACGCGAATTACGATTAACAGGAAACTATTTGGCTTTCCGTTCACCTCAGTCGAGCAACAAGGCTACTACATACCATATCAGCGGTGCCAATTCATCTACCGTAGTATGGGATGTAACCAATCCCGGTCAATATAAACAAATCAATGCAACATTGAATGGAGATAAGCTTTCATTCACCATTGCTGCCAACGAAACGATTAAAGAATACGTAGCTGTAAACACATCATCCACCTTTTCGGGTGTCGAAAACATGGGTGCTATAGACAATCAGAATCTACATGCCTTAAAAGCAGTTGATATGATTATTATTGTACCCGAAAGAAGTGGCTTCATCACACAAGCCAATAGACTGGCCAAAGCTCATCGCGAAATAGATGGACTAACAGTAGATGTGATATCGGCTCCTAAAATATACAATGAGTTTTCGTCAGGAACACCCGATGCCACTGCATATCGACGATTAATGAAAATGCTTTATGACAAGTCGACTTCTGAGGTAGATCGCCCAAAATATCTATTATTATTTGGCGATTGCTCATACGATAATAGAATGGTTTCGAATGTATGGAACGGTTTTAAGCCAGCCGATTACTTATTAAGCTATCAAGTAGAAGTAACCAACAATGAGAAAAATTCGTTCTTAACAGATGACTATTTTGGTTTTCTTGATGATGATGAAGGTACTGCATTAAATTCAGCACGATTGGATATTGGTGTCGGCCGCTTTCCGGTACGCACCATTGAAGAAGCCAAAGCTGTAGTCGACAAAAACATCGCCTATATTGAAAATAAAAATACAGGAGCTTGGAAACGCACTGTTGCCTTTGTTGCCGATGATGCTTATGGTACTGGGAGCGACAACTCATTTATGCAACATGCCATTGACTTGGCCGATAGTGTCATTCGTTATGCCCCCCATATGCGTCCCGAAAGAATATTAGCTGATGCATATAAACGGGAGTCTTCATCAACAGGACATACATATCCAGATGCCACTAAAAGGCTATTACAACTATTCGATCAAGGAATGTTTATGGTCAATTATACAGGACATAGCGGAACAACCATTTGGTCGGAAGAAAAGTTATTAACCAATGACCATGTGGTTAAATTATCATCCCCCCGATTACCAATATGGTTTACCGCATCATGCGATTATACTCGTTTTGATGATTCTTCACAATCGGCAGGCGAATTAGCACTGCTAAACCCTAAAGGAGGTGCAATTGCGCTCATATCGACTTCACGTGTCGTTTACGATTCACCCAATTATGAGTTTCATAAATCGGTGATACGTTATATGTTTTCACGAAATGCCAATGGACGATTACGTTTAGGAGATATTATGCGATTGGCCAAACAAGGTTCTCGCTATCTTATTACCAATGACAATAAGCTCAATTTCAACTTAACTGGCAATCCTGCACTTCAAATCACAATACCCGACTATCAGGTAGTGTTAGATGAGTTCGATGGAAAAGATGTTAATAGTGGCGAAAAGCTACAAATGAAAGCCGGATCAAAAATCAAAATAAAAGGACGCATTTTAACGCCAGATGGAATGCCTGCAAACGATTATACAGGACTCATTCATCCAATGGCAATGGACAATATCGAGACGGTGCACACATTGAATAATGTAGGAGAAGGGGCGGTAAACTATACCGATCATATCAGAACACTATACACCGGAATGGACTCAATCCGCAATGGAAATTTTGAGTTGACTCTACCCATACCATTAGACATTAACTATTCGGATGATTACGGTCTATTAAATTTCTATGCGTGCTCAAATGATAAAAAAGAAGCAGGAGGTATATTCAACAGATTCATCGTAGGAGGTACAGCCGATAACTTATCTCCTTCGGAAGAAGGTCCATCGATGAATTTATATCTGAATACACCCGATTTTGTATGGGGAGGTAAAGTAAACGAAACACCATTCTTTATTGCCGACCTAGAAGATCCTGAAGGGATCAATACAGTAGGTAATGGCATCGGACACGATTTGTCGCTATCCATCAATGGTAAAACGAGCTATAATTTGAATGACTATTATATGCCTCACGCAGGTGATTATACAAAAGGCAAGGTAGGATTTTCTATTCCAGCTTTACCCGAAGGCAAACATACCCTTATATTTAGAGCATGGAACAATATGAATAAATCGACCACCAAAACACTCGACTTTGAAGTGGTAAAAGGATTACGCCCTGATTTATTCTCACTGACATGTACCAATAGCCCGGCAAAAGAATCAACTACGTTTATCCTATCACACGATCGTCCTGAATCTGAATTAGATATCAAAATATCTGTTTGCGATTTTTCGGGTCGTGAATTATGGATACACACCGAGCGTGGAGTTGCTTCAGGCAATTACTATTACATTGATTGGAATCTATGTGACAATGCAGGTCAGCGCTTGATGCCAGGCATATACCTGTATCGTGCATCCATCATTTCAGACAATAGTAAAGAAAGTACTAAAACAGAGAAAATAGTTATTTTGGCACAATAAAACCTATATTATTGGGTTTATATTACATAGTTTTTAAGCCTAATATCAACTTATAATCAATAGATATTTACGTTATCATTTAGTATATGAAGAAGCTTTTTATATTGTATATCTTAATATCCGCTGCATCATCTTCGGTGTTTGCACAAAAAGATGAATTCAACCCCATTCATACGGGTGTAAACTCACTTAACATTGCTCCCGATTCACGTGGTGGTGGTTTAGGAGACATTGGTGCTGCAACCGAACCCGACAATAACTCACAGTATTGGAATCCTGCAAAATATCCATTTACCATTAACCGTGCCGGTGTATCAGTTTCGTACACGCCATGGTTAAGAAAGTTAGTGAATGATATCGATTTAGCATATTTGGCAGGCTATTATCGCATTGGCGATTTACAAGCGGTGAGTTCATCATTAAGATATTTCTCATTAGGAGAAGTTCCGGTGAATACAAGTTCCGATGGTATTGGGGGATATTCTATACATCCATATGAGTTAGCATTCGATGTAGCCTATTCGCGTATGCTTTCCCAACGTTTTTCGGCTGCTGTAGCATTGCGTTATATATATTCAGACTTAGCATACAAACAAGATGAAGAGGTAACTCCCGGATCAGCGTTTGCAGCTGACATCGCTTTTTATTATAACAATTATGTCATGATAGCTCAAAGAGAATGCATGTTCTCTTGGGGATTGAATATATCGAATATTGGTACAAAAATATCTTATGATGGTGGTAACTCAAGCCAGTTTCTTCCAACTAACTTACGACTGGGTTTCTCATTATTGGCACCACTTGATGATTATAATACAATATCAATTAATGCCGATGTAAATAAATTGTTAGTACCGACTCGCCCTACTTTCTCTCAATATCAAAAAGAGTTTGGCGAAGATGTTACCCATTCCGATTATGTAGATTGGTTGCAAACCGAAGGTTATAATGATATATCTCCTATCAAAGGTATATTCAAATCATTCTCGGATGCTCCGGGAGGGTTCAAAGAAGAGTTACAAGAAATTCAATGGTCCATTGGTTTAGAATATATGTACAATAATCAATTCTCAGTTCGAGGCGGCTATCATTACGAGAATGCCAATAAAGGAAATCGTAAATATTTTGCATTTGGTGCCGGATTCAGAATGAGTGTATTTTCGCTCGATGCTGCCTATTTAATTTCGACAGCACAAAGCAACCCATTAGATCAAACACTCCGTTTTACACTAGGATTCGATCTTGATGGAATAAGAGATCTCTTTGGCCGACGCCGTTAATCGATAAAAGATTCAGATATGAAAATAAGAGTTGGATTTGGATTTGATGTACATCAATTGGTAGAAAACCGTGAGCTATGGTTGGGTGGCATTTTATTAAATCATGAAAAAGGATTACTAGGGCACTCGGATGCCGATGTGTTAATACATGCCATATGCGATGCACTACTTGGAGCAGCTAATATGCGAGATATAGGATTTCACTTTCCGGATACAGCACAAGATTTTAAAAATATCGACAGCAAATTACTTTTAGGAGATGTTATTAAGTTGATTGCTTCGAAAGGATATAAAGTTGGAAACATCGATGCTACAATTTGTGCCGAACGCCCTAAACTAAAAGTACATATACCCACTATGCAAGCTACCTTAGCAACCGTAATGAATATTGAGTTGGATGATATTTCGATTAAAGCCACGACTACCGAAAAGCTCGGTTTTACAGGAAGAGAAGAAGGAATATCGGCATACGCTACTGTACTTATTGAAAAGCCTGAAACAAAATAATATAACTATATTGAAAAGATTAGAGCCCTATAATACTTGAATTGAGTATGGTAGGGCTCTTTTTAAATTAACAACATCCGGTGGAATAAACATTTATATCGGAAGTGTTGTTTAAATTAAATATAGTAATATTAAAGGTATGAAAAAGATTGGATTATATTGGTTGACATTGATTTTTATAGGGATGCTTTTTGCCTGTGGGGGCAATAAACAAAAGGCGGATGATGATAAGTTGTCGCAATCGCCAGAAAACACTGTAGAGTGGCAAGGAACATACGAAGGTATATTACCCGCAGCCGATTGCCCCGGGATATATGCATTATTAGCAATTGATAGTATAGGCTATGAGTGCCTTTATAAATATATTGAACGTCCCGGAATATATGTATCATTAGGAAAGATTAAGTGGAATAGTCTTGGCGACTCGATAACACTAGTAGATGATCAAAGCACCTATGAAGTAAAAGATGGCGGTTTACACAATGGTCTATTTACGCTAACTAAGGTATCGGATGCTCAAAAGCTGCCCCATTTATTGACCACAGAAGTTTTAAAAGATAATAAATCGGGAGAGAATGCATTATTACAACAATACACTGAAGATAATAAGCAGTATGCAAAACTTCAGTTTAATGACAAGATCTATCACTTAAAAAGAGACTTCAAAAATAGTAAACAGATAGAGTATGCCGATGATAAATCTAAATTATTCATGGCTACGATTGATTCTACAGAATGGAATGTTAAACCATTATTTATCAACGATAAAGACACCGTTCGATTCACTATATTAAGCCCAGTCAATGATATATATGCAGCAAACAGCACTCCTATTTTAACTCAATCATTCGATGTACTTTATTTAAATGGAAGCGATGGAAGCGAAGTTAAACTATTAAGCCCCGATTATAAATATGTATTTACATTACCACAAACGGAAGCTTCGGCAAAAACAGCTGAATATTATAACAATGGAGTAACGTGGTCAGCCAAATCAAATAGCGCAGAGTTACATTTAGGTAGCCAACAATATAGTTTTAAAGAAGTGTATCCCAGCAAATAACTACATCACACATAAACATACACTTGACGGATATGATAAGATTGTATTAATCTTATCATATCCGCCGTTTTTTAAAATTGTGTCATTCAAATCTTAGTTTAGTAAAACATTCTATTATTATCAAGCAAAATTCTGCTATCATATTATCATTTTTTATACATTTGCAATAACATATAGTAAGAACACATGAAAGATTCGCTTACAAGAATAGCCATTAAAATTGGCAGTAATGTATTAACTCGTCAAAATGGAACTTTAGATATCACAAGGATGTCGGCATTAGTCGATCAGATTGCCGAATTACAACACATGGGAATTGAGGTGATATTAATTTCTTCAGGTGCAGTAGCTTCTGGAAGAAGTGAAATACAACCACTCAAAAAGTTAGACAGCGTCGATCAACGTCAATTATACTCAGCTATAGGGCAAGTTAAGCTTATCAACCAATATTATGAGTTGTTTAGAGAATATGGCATTACAGTAGGACAAGTTCTCACCACTAAAGAAAGCTTTGCCACCCGTAGACATTATCTAAATCAGAAAAACTGTATGACGGTAATGCTCGAAAATCATATTATCCCCATAGTGAATGAGAATGATACCATATCGGTAAGTGAGTTAATGTTCACCGACAATGATGAATTGTCAGGCTTGATAGCATCGATGATGAATGCTGACTCTTTGATTATTTTAAGCAATATAGATGGTATTTTCAATGGTCCACCTAGTGATAAAAATTCTAAAGTGATACGTATCATTAAGAAAGGCGAAGATCTTTCTAACTATATCCAAACAGGAAAATCGAATTTTGGAAGAGGTGGAATGATGACAAAAACCAATATCGCTCAAAAGGTAGCCGATGAGGGAATAGAGGTAATTATTGCCAATGGAAAAAGAGACAATATATTATTAGATTTAATAAACCATCCTGAAGAGACGCTTTGCACCCGATTTATAAAAGGTCACAATCAGGTGTCGAGTGTAAAAAAATGGATTGCACACAGCGATGGGTTTGCCAAAGGCGGCATACACGTTAATGAATGTGCTACGCAAATGTTGTGTTCTGAAAAAGCAACCAGCATATTGCCTATAGGTATCACTCATGTAGAAGGTGATTTCGAAAAGGATGACATTATATGCATTTACAATCCTCAAGGATTAAAAATTGGGGTAGGAAAAGCCAACTATAATTCGAATGATGCGAAATTATTTATAGGAAAACATGGCAAAAAGCCTGTTATTCATTATGATTACTTATATATAGAATAAACGATGAATTTGAATAAGACTTTTATATCGGTTCTTGAAGCAAGTCGCAAACTAAGATTCATTAGCGATGATACAATAAATGACATACTCAATGCCATTGCCGATGAAATTATAACCGCTACGCCTTTTTTATTGGAAGAAAATGCAAAAGACTTAGCTCGTATGGATTTAAGCGACCCCAAATATGATCGTTTAAAACTAACAAGTAGCCGCTTGAGTGACATTGCCAACGATATGAGAAATGTTGCTTCATTATCTTCGCCATTAGGAAAGATAATATCATCGGTTGAACGGCCCAACGGAATGAATCTGACCAAAGTAACAGTGCCTTTCGGTGTAATTGGTATTATCTATGAAGCGCGACCCAATGTGAGTTTCGATGTATTTTCACTTTGCTTAAAAAGTGGAAATGCATGTATTCTAAAAGGTGGCAGCGACGCGTCACATTCGAATATTGCAATAGTTAAACTACTTCATGAGGTATTACAACGTTTTCATATAGATAAAAATACTGTTGTCTTATTACCAACCGACAGAGACGCAACAGCAGCATTACTACATGCGGTAGGTTATGTCGACTTAATTATTCCGCGTGGCAGCAGTGGCTTAATTAATTTTGTACGCGAAAACTCAACTGTACCTGTGATTGAAACAGGAGCAGGTATCTGTCATACGTATTTCGACAAAGAGGGAGATATCAACAAGGGACGAAACATTGTTGATAATGCAAAAACAAGACGCGTTAGTGTATGCAACGCTCTAGACTGCCTTATCATACACCAGGATAGAATAAACGAATTAAATGATATTTGTAGTCCTCTCATAAAAAACAATGTTACAATATATGCCGATGAGCCTTCATACAATGTATTGAAAACATCGTATCCTGCACAATTATTGCAATGCGCCAATGATCATAGCTTTGGTACAGAGTTTCTCGACTATAAAATGGCCGTTAAAACTGTTCATAACATTGAAGAAGCTCTTATACATATACAAAAAAATAGTTCGAAACACAGTGAATGTATCATCACAGAAAACAAAGAGACAGCTGATATTTTTTGTAAAATGGTTGATGCAGCTTGCGTATATGTAAACGTGTCAACGGCCTTTACTGATGGTGCCCAGTTTGGTTTAGGGGCAGAAATTGGTATCAGCACACAAAAGCTACATGCACGCGGCCCCATGGCACTCGAAGAGCTTACCACTTACAAGTGGATTATACAGGGCAACGGACAAACAAGAACTCCATAAAATCACGAAGTGAAAGCAAAAGAGATTGACAAACAAAAACATTTGCTAGAAGCGGCTTCACCTCATCGAATTAATGTATATTTGTCATTCTCCATTATAAAATAGTATTTACCCGTTATATTAATAATGAATATAACCCAATAAAAGAAACCGTATGAAAAAATTTACTTGTGTTCAAGATATAGGCAATTTGAAGATTGCGCTTGATGAAGCATTTGAGATTAAAAAAGATCGTTTTAAGTTTGTTGAATTGGGACGTAATAAAACATTATTGATGATTTTCTTTAATGCCAGTTTACGTACACGATTGAGTACTCAAAAAGCAGCTACCAATTTAGGCATGAACGTTATGGTATTGGATATCAATCAAGGCGCATGGAAATTAGAAACAGAACGAGGAGTTATTATGGATGGCGATAAACCCGAACATATATTAGAAGCAATTCCGGTAATGGGTTGTTATTGCGATATCATCGGTGTACGTTCGTTTGCGCAGTTTGAGAATCGCGACTTTGATTATCAAGAAACAATCATAAACCAATTTATACAATATTCGGGACGTCCGGTGTTTTCAATGGAAGCGGCTACTCGTCATCCATTGCAAAGTTTTGCCGACTTAATAACAATCGAGGAATACAAGAAAACACCTCGTCCTAAAGTCGTTCTTACTTGGGCTCCTCATCCTAAAGCATTGCCACAGGCTGTGCCTAACTCATTTGCCGAGTGGATGAACGAAACTGATTACGATTTCGTGATTACCCATCCGCATGGTTATGAATTAGATCCTCAATTTGTAGGAAAAGCTAAAGTAGAATATGATCAAATGAAAGCTTTCGAGGGAGCAGATTTTATTTATGCCAAAAACTGGGCAGCCTATGAAGGTGACAATTATGGTAAAATATTAAGTTCAGATAGAGATTGGACAGTAAGCGATCGCCAAATGGCAGTAACAAACAATGCCTATTTCATGCACTGCTTACCCGTAAGAAGAAATATGATTGTGACCGACGATGTTATTGAGAGCCAACAATCGCTAGTAATACCCGAAGCGGCTAACCGAGAAATATCGGCAACTGTTGTTATCAAACGTTTGCTCGAAGGTTTAAAGTAAACCACGCATCTATATAAAAATGAGCC
>DKPN01000074.1:30910-44696 GCA_002471195.1 Bacteroides sp. UBA7333 | reverse complement strand
GGCTCATTTTTATATAGATGCGTAGCGTATTATCACTTTACAATATCCTTGTCGGCTTGCTGCCAACTAATAATTCCTTTATCAAGATCGTATACCGTATATCCTTTTTTTGATAAGATAGCTGCCGCTTTTTTACTTCTCTGACCACTACGACAATACACCGCTACCGGTTTATCTTTTGATAACTTTTCATCGACAGCCGACTCAAAAGAACCATTCATGACATTAAGATTAATACTATTGGGTAAGTGTCCTTCGGCATACTCGTCGGGAGTACGAACATCGAGCAATTGAGTACCCTCTTTTTGTACAATCGTTTCAAAATCGGTAACACCCAATGACTTATAATTGGGAGTTTGCTGGCTTGAGAATATTGACGTAACCATTGCAATAATAATAGATAATAGGTAATTCATAATGGGCAAATAATTTATTTCTTGAATAAATAAGGTTTACAATTCACTACTCCATCTGTGTATGAGTTATAGCTAAAATTGAGTTGGACCTCAGAAGTATTATCATCAAAATACTGATTCACCGGAATCGATAAGTATGCTCTTCGCACATTGAATAGAGGTTCGGTAGTATTGGCATCATGATAAAGCATGACATGTACCACCACCTTTCCGGGAGCCACTTCTTCTTTACTCTGTTCGATGAAATGAAAATTATGCTTTTCGTTATTCACCTTCACTAGCAGAACCATATTTACATAATTGCCCCCTTGCCATATACTTAGCAAATCTACAGGATCGGTTTTTATTCCATCTGCAAAATCTTTTTCAGAGACCGGATTACCCGATATTACATTTGCCAATGCATATATATTAGAAAAGTGATTGGGTAGTTGCTCAATATTAGCAATCATTCGTTTGGTTATATCAGGATCGAATTTACTATTAGTCTTGTCCTGATTCACCTTCAGAACAGTACCATTGTCGATAGTAATCGTTTGCAACAAACCATCATTGTTGGTTGTGCCGTTAATAAATTCCAATTGAATAGAAGGGCTTAGCACCTCATCGTTCTTACATGAAGAAAAGCAAAGAGCCAAAAGCAGACTAAATATTAACCAACTACAATTTCTCATTGTCGGGCTATTAAATAGTTTTTCAACGGATTGGCATACATCATTAATATAGATTGGCGTAAGAAATCGATATCACGGTTAGGAATATCAATTTTATTGATTTGACCATCCAAATAAGTTTCGAATAATGCCTTTTCGTCAATTGTATATTTATCGGCAAAAGTGTTGCTACCATCCAACATATCGTATGCGATATAATTGCATGGATAGATGCGATAATTACTGTGAATCGTTTTATCGATTAATGCCGAAATCGCAGTATATAGTTCAGTTTTAGGCATTGATCTATCTATCTTATCCAGCTCATCATTTATACAAGCTGCTATGTAAAGATGCACACGTCCTTTTTTACCGGTGATTCCTTCGCTCATATTCAACATATCCTCCTCTTGACTCTTTTTGTATTCAGGGTTATCACGTTTGAGCTGAAACTCTTTTGCTTTTAAGTAGTCGCACGGATCATATTCGTATGACAATGTTAATGGCGCAATATTCATCTCTTTAATACGATCTATAATATCGCCTTCGCCAGCCATTGCCATCATTTTCAATATACTATCTTGAGTTCTATCGCTCGAATCTTTTGCTCTACCTTCGCGTTGTGCAATCCAGATGGACTCATGCTTATCGTTGATAGCATAGTGCATATATTGCGACATACGAGTAGATGATTCCAAAAACTGACGCATGCTCAATGCACGTTGTACGATAAATGATTTATTGATGCGCACAAACTTCTTTATCCAAGGGTAAATCAATAAATTGTCGCCAATAGCAATCTCTACCGTATGCATTCCAGCATCAATTAGTTTCACCGAAAGAAAACTAGAGTCGAGTGTTATATCGCGATGATTTGATATAAAGGTATACGCACCCTCTTTATCGGCCAACGCCGAGCAATCGAATGTTACACCATCTGTATAATTGTTGATGATTTTATAAATAACATTATAACAGATTACTTTTTGAAACTCTGCTTTTGTTTTGCACGATTTAATAATTTGCGCTAATTGATCGAATGTATATTCTGAGAGTACCACTTCGAGCATCGCCTTAAACTGAGGATCAGAAAGTAACTCCTCGTATACTTGAGGCAGTTCTTCATCATGATAAGGACGTATTTCATCAAATTCTTTTCTATCCATAGTAAAATTCATTAGTGAAATTTATTTTCAATAATATCAGTCATCACATCTTTGATATCTAAACCGGCAGCAGCTATTTGCTGTGGAATAAAGCTAGTTGCAGTCATCCCCGGGGTTGTATTTACCTCTAGGAGATTTATTTTATCGCCCGCTGTAATAATATAATCAATACGAATAATGCCCGAACATCCCAATATATCGTATATAGCAGATGTAAGCGTTTGCACTCTTTTCGTTAAGTCATCCGAGATACGAGCCGGGGTTATTTCGTCGACCTGACCATTGTACTTGGCATCATAATCGAAAAACTCATTATCGGTGACTACCTCGGTAATAGGGAAGACAACACTTTTTTCTTTGGTTTTATAACAGCCACATGTAATTTCGGTGCCCTCCATAAACCCCTCTATAACAACCTCCTGAGCCTCACTAAAAGCTTTAACAATTGCAGGTTGAATTTGTTCTATACGTTTCACCTTGGTAACTCCAAAACTAGAACCACCTAAACTGGGTTTAATAAAACAAGGAAGAGTTATTTTTTCTACCACATCGGCATCCGATATGGTTTGTCCTTGACGCAAAAGAATTGATTCGGCCACCTTCATGCCAAAACCTTTCAAATATTGATTGCAGGCAAATTTGTCGTAAGTAATGGCAGCAGCCAATACACCACAACAAGAGTATGGGATGCGTAGCATATCGAAGTATCCTTGTAGTCGTCCGTCTTCGCCGGGGGTGCCATGAATGGTGATGTATGCAAAGTCAAAAATGGTTTTCTGACCCTCGTGTGTAAAACTAAAATCATTACGATCGATAGGAAGTTTGATTTCATTTTCTAAATTTACTTCCCAACGAAGTCCTTCCATCTCGACCATGTAGAGGTCGTATTTATTGCTATCTATAAACGATTTTACTCCTTGTGCGCTGCGTAGCGAAACCTGAAATTCAGAAGTATCACCACCGGCAATAATAGCTATTTTGCGTTTCATTCTATATCTCTATTACTAATATATGTTTTCCATTTGTCAATTAAAGCGGTCATATCAGCAGGCATCTCGGCGGTGAAAAACATCTCTTCGCCAGTGGCCGGATGAACAAAGCCCAATGTCATGGCATGCAATGCCTGACGGGGACAGATATCAAAACAGTTGTTCACAAACTGTTTGTATTTGCTAAAATGAGTTCCTTTTAATATTTCGTGTCCTCCGTATCGCTCGTCATTGAAAAGTACATGTCCTATATGCTTCATGTGAACACGGATTTGGTGTGTACGCCCTGTTTCGAGCACACACTCTACTAAGGTAACATAACCTATGCGCTCCAATACGCTATAGTGTGTTACAGCATGTTTGCCCATTTCGGGATCGGCCATCACGGCCATTTGCATTCTATCTTTAGGATTGCGAGCGATACTCCCTACAATGGTTCCTTCATTATTCTCAACATTTCCCCATACCAAAGCACGATACTTACGCTTGGTTGTTTTATCGTAGAACTGTTTCCCTAGATGTGTTTTGGCGTCGGGGGTTTTGGCAATCACCAATAATCCCGAAGTATTTTTGTCGATACGATGTACTAACCCCAAACGAGGATCGTTGGCATCGTAGTCGGGCTGATCTTTCATGTGCCAAGCCAATGCGTTGACAAGTGTACCCGTATAATTGCCATGACCGGGATGCACCACCAATCCGGCTGGTTTATTCACTACCATCAAATGGTCATCTTCGTAAACGATGTCTAAAGGAATATCTTCGGGAATAATATCATTGTCGTAACGAGGGCGATCCATCATTACAGTTATCACGTCGAGAGGCTTAATTTTGTAACTACTTTTTACGGGTTTCCCGTTGGCCATTACAAAACCTCCATCGGCAGCCTTTTGTATGCGATTGCGCGAAGCGTTGACGATACGCTCAAAGAGGTATTTATCGACACGCATCATGGCTTGTCCTTTGTCTACTACAACACGAAAGTGCTCATAAAGCTGATCTTCGGCTTCGCCACCAACAGGCTCAACATCATCCATCAACTCGTCTAAATCATCTTGAAATTCTTCTATCATAGAACTTATCTCTTTTTAAACCTGCGCAAACTATATTTTAAAACCACGATTCATCTACTTTGGGAGCTGCATTGACAGGTTCCGATATGGAAGCCGGTTCTACATCCATCATCTCTACTCCATCAATCGAATCGTTTTCGACAGGAATCTCCATTCCATCGCCTACCAAAAGCGTAAGTGTTGAACCGTCGGGTATTTTATCGCCGATGTTCAGCAAATTGCCATTATATTTTACACCATAAACCCAATCTTTCTCGCCCGGTATCAGTTCATCTTCGGTGAGTTTAAAACCGGATGCCAATATACGGGCACGAGCTTGACGGCGTGAGCTATTATCGGCCACATCGGGCACGGTAAATAACGGCACTTTATTTGTATTGAGAGTGATGTATATAGTACGCCCTTTTTTAACGCGTTGTCCGGCTGCCGGATTAATATCCAAAACCGTTCCTGCCGGTGCATTTTTTACATAACTAGAGTCCGATACAATCATCTTTAAGTTGGCCTTCTTTAATGTAGTTTTAGCTTCGATAGCATTGAGCCCCTTTATATTGGGCACTACGATAGCCTCACCATGATGTGTATAAATATCCAACCACTTAAGAGTGATAAAAACCATAACGATAGCGACACAAATCATCGCTAGTATGTTTAACCAAAAGTACTTACCTGCTTTCAATGAAATAAAAGTAATTTATATCTATTATAGAATCTGTTAATTGCCACAAATATACTACAAACCACACAGAAAATCATCGATTTATGATGACTTTTTAATCGAAGAGACGTTAAACATATAGCATTTTATTATCAGTACTTTGATATCGAAGTGATAAAGCATTAATTATACATAAACCATGCGATTAATAAAACGGAAGAATAAACTGTATATGGGGGTGTAATGGCGACCGACATGGGGATGTATTGATAGACAACACCCCCATGCAAATAGACATTACATGGGGGTGTTGTTAATATTAAACGATGTCAATGGGCTAAACCATCGGCTCGAAAAAGGGAATAAACGGTGGATAGAATACATGCTTATTGAGAGCAGCAAGCAATATATTACAAATAGAAGCGTCAATATAAGATATATACAACACGTCTGATTTAACGGAAGATTGAAGACAGTTTTTCAGTCAATTCGTCTCCCTTGAGATTTCTTGCTTCGATAATACCTTGTGGCGATATGAGATAGCTTGAAGGAATGGTTCGAACGGCATACAACTCGGCTGCATCAGTATCTATACCTATCAGGTTAATCCAGTCCAACTGATTCTGCTCAATATACTCTCGAAGTGTTTTCACATCTTTATCGAGTGATACTGCATAGATCTCTAAGCCTTTTGATTGGTATTTCTGGAATGCACTTTTCATAAAAGGAATTTCATGTTTACAAGGTCCACACCATGTAGCCCAAAAGTCGAGCAGCACCCATTTGCCTTGTGCAAGAAGCTTAGAAAGCTGCACCTCTTGCCCATTCACATCCTTCAGTGTCAAATCGATATAGCTTCCACCTACATTGGTTCCTTTGAGGGCAGTAATCGCACTACTTACTTTTTTACCGAGTGGTATATCCTTCATCTCAGAACTTAAAGCATCGTACATCGCATCAACTTCATCAATACTCCATAATGGCAACGAATTGAACAACATATCGACAGCATAGATATTCGAAGCATTCGCTGCAATATTTTTTCGCAACAGCTCTTTATAATGTACCATATAAGCCTCATAATCGGTGGTACGAGAGTTAGGATACTCTAGTTGGAGTTGTTGAACTGCATTGATCATCGTCATCGTTCCGTTGTTGGCAGGCGTACCGCTAAAGCGATGAGCCCCTTTATCATCTTGATACATTACGATATCGCCCGACTCTAAATAAATAGAACCATCACTCCAGGGATCAAGAATTGAAAGAGTTGCTACGATAGGTTCGCCAACATAGCCTGTCAGCTTAAATTCTCCACTTGGAGCAATTATTGTAGCTGCCAATATTGAATCGCTACTGTTTAGCAGAAATATAGAGTCACCAACATGATCTTTAGCATTTCCAGTGATAGAGTAATTGGTTTTAGATGTACATCCTACAGCTAGAAAAATAATAGCAAGCAATATCAGTTTCGTTTTCATAAGCAATCTGTTTTATCGTTTTTGAGCAAAACTAAAAAAATTAATACAAAACAAGAAAGCTTGCAATACATTCAAGAATGTATTGCAAGCTTTTATACTTGTTAATAGAGGATAAGCTTATGCTTTAGCTCCGTTGTATTCGTCAGATACTGTAAGTTTCTTACGACCTTTAGCACGACGTGATGCCAATACTCTACGACCATTAGCAGTTGCCATTCTCTCACGGAAACCGTGCTTGTTCTTTCTCTTTCTGTTAGAGGGTTGATAGGTTCTTTTCATTACTATATATTGTTTTTGTTGTTATTTCACTACTCTATTCGGGCTGCAAAAATAGATACTTTTTTTAAATAAACAAAGAGATAACTCTTTTTTAGTCAAAAGTTTTTGTATTTTTTGTCGATTTAGATTACTTTTGCATCCGAATATTTCAGCTTAGAATCAAATTTACATTATATAAAAACAAATATATCAAGTATGATTAACTCGCAAGACATCAAAAACGGAACTTGCATCCGTATGGACGGAAAACTATATTTCGTTATCGAATTCCTTCATGTAAAACCAGGTAAAGGTAATACTTTTATGCGCACAAAATTGAAGGATGTTGTAAACGGATATGTAATTGAACGTCGTTTCAACATTGGCGAAAAACTTGAAGACGTACGTGTAGAGCGTCGTCCATTCCAATTTTTATACAAAGAGGGAGAGGATTTCATCTTCATGAACCAAGAGACATTCGACCAGTATCCTATTGCTCACGACTTGATCAATGGTGTAGACTTTCTTTTAGAAGGTATGATTATTGATATTGTATCAGATGCATCGACCGAGACAGTTCTTTTTGGTGACCTACCTACAAAAGTAAAAATGAAAGTTACTTATACTGAACCGGGGTTGAAAGGCGATACAGCTACTAACACATTGAAACCAGCTACCGTTGAATCGGGTGCAACAATACGTGTTCCTTTGTTTATTACCGAAGGCGAAACAATCGAAATTGATACTCGCGATGGATCATATGTAGGCCGTGTAAAAGCTTAATAGAAATTTATCTATTATATAAACAAAAAGAGTGGAATACTTTAAAAGGTATTCCACTCTTTTTGTTTATAGGGCATACTATAACATTCTATAAACTATTATCATTTAAAATTGAACATCAACCCCAATAGGACGATGATCAGATGCCAAAGGTTCGTTCTCTACCCAAAAATGAGCTAACGACTCCTCATCGTAATTATCTTTATACTGCATAATATAATCGATACATTGGGTTGGATTCGTGGCGGGAAATGTACATAGCGAAGGGTCATTAAACACTTTAAAATGTTTGCCCAACGTAGACAATACTTGCGACTGAGGTAATGCGTTCAAATCGCCGGCCACAAAGAATGGTTTCTTCCATTTCCTAGCCTCATCCACTAAGATATTAACCGAAGTCAGCTGATCATTTTCGGTTAAAGAAAAATGAGTCGAACAAAATACATATTTATCAAATTCTGCAACCAATAATACTCTCTTTTCTTCGGAACCCGGCAAGGCTACCGAGTAGTATTGCAAAGGCAATTGGGTTGACAAAAGACCGACACCATATTTACCACCCTGAAAAGAAATAGCCGGAGCAAATGTATAATGCATATTTACCGACTCGGCTAGCCGTTGTAAAACATCAGTATACCCCGATCGCTCTGTTGCACTATCTATTTCTTGCAAAGCAATAACTTCGGGTGTTACCCCTTCTATCGTTTGTATAATGCGCTGTAAGTCTTGTTTGCCATCCATACCTATACCATTGCGTATGTTGTAACTCATCATTCTTACCGAACCGGCCTTATTCAAAGGCTTTTGTTTCTCTCCATCAACATTAATCCCCAAACTCAAAAACAGTAATATTAAAAGTAAGTTTCTCATATTTGTTTGTATTCGTTTATCTTAAGGCTATATTAACATGACGAATATACAAACTAATGTTTATTATATCAAATCATATCATGATGATTTTTAGGCTATAACACTTTCATCCATGAATAGTAAATAGAAAATAAAAAAAATCAACAACTATACAGTAACAATTATCTCTATCAAAGCTAAATATAGTATATCTTTGCAGAGCACATCATAAATGTTGTTATATGAAACTCTACAAAGCTATATTAATTTGCATGCTCTCACTATCAATAACTTCTTGTATAAAAATAATTGATTTATATGAAGGAGGAAACAAAGAGGAAAATAATTCGAACAATAACATAAATATAGATAATTCGCCTATTTATATCTATCCATTTGGCGAAGAGATAAGGGATGCTACTGCAGAAATTATCATACAATTGAAAGAGGATGTGCAAAACGAAAATATCGCAATCGAAATCCCTCATCTTAAATATAACAAATCGTTACTGTGTATGCTAACACAAGATGATTGCAAACAATCGGCTTTCTGTAGAACTTGGGCCGCAATAAACGGATATCCTATTTCTAGTTCAACATTATATCCCACCACCCCCACACCACACGATTTTTACTACGATTTCAGACATTTAGAAAATAATGACTTACCACCCACTATCATAAATAGAAGCAAATCATTAGGTAACACAGATGGGGCTGGAAACGAAGTTCGCTTTTCATTTACAACTACCTTAGCACCAGAGGTTCGTTGGATGAACGCAAATAGCGTCGTTTCACCAGGGTTTACAAGTAATTTTTATCGTTTCTATCAGAAAAGTGGTTTAATTTGGGACAATGTAATGCATATGATGAATTATGGTGTGGGAATTGCACTGCACGACGTCGAAGCAAAAAATGTAAACGATCCCAGAGAATTGGCGCTACATTTCAGCATAGCACAAGATTCTATCAAAAAGAGATTATCAAACCGAGGTGCCAAATTTATGGCAGAGCCTAATGGTAATAAATCATATATAACAGCAGCCCTACAACACAATGATATACAGACAATCACAGCACAAGCTGGAGCAATTAAAATTTACCCATTCCAACTAGAAGATGATTTAAACAAAACATCGATTATCAGAACATTCAATGATTCTCCGGCATACTTCAAAAAGGTTATTTCCGAACAAATGAAACTATGTCATCAAAATAGAGAAGCGGTATACATAGGAGTGCACAACACAGATAATAGTTGGACCGAATTTTTGACATGGGTAAATAATAATTATGGGAAAGATGGCAATGACTCTATCTGGATGCCCTCGCACGAAGAATTCTATGAGTACAATTACTATCGCATTCACAGCACTTATAGCATTACAAGAATGAAAGAGAAACAGTTCAAAATCTCAATAAAACTGCCTTCTTTACCACATTTCTATTATCCATCCATCACGCTTAATCTGAATGGCATAAAGCATCAAAATATAGCTTCTATCTCGACATGCAACACTATTAAGGGATTATCATATGGAGCAATCATCGATGGGGTAATGATAAATATAGACTGTAGAAAACATTTGGTAGAACATGCAACTCATTTTGTAGAAAAATACGAAAAGAGTAAATCGAATAAGAGTTTAAAAGAGGATGCAATCTATTTCACCAATCAACTAAAAGAATGCAATGAAAAAAATGAATTACTAAAACGATTAGAGTAGTCACTCGATTCTTATATTGATAGTTCATAAAATAATGAATTATAAATTAGAGAATCTACCCAATAAGCCCAGATACTATCTTTTATAAAAAAAACAATAGGCTCTCTTTCTGATTGCCAGAAAGAAAGCCTATTTTGAAAAAACGACAATTATAATAAAATAAATATTATTTCAAGTTTTGATTCAATTCATGCCATTTGTCGGTTGCAGGAATAATACCCATACCAATCACTTCATCTCTTAGTTTGCAAAGGTGATTGTAGCTTTCTACCAATTCAGCTTGTTCTTCGGCAGTTCCTTCTGGCATTTTGTAATGTACACCATCTTTGTTAATAACAGTTTCCATAGCCATCATAATGTGATTGAACTTATCATTTGATAGATACACACCTGCAGGCCATTCGAATGGTTTACCACCCATTGCTGCAGCTATCATTTCGATAGAGATGTAAGATGGACTTTGGAATGAAGAACGTCCACGCAAGTCGATGATGTTTTTACCACCTTGCACAACACGTTGTTTAAGATCTACCCAATCAGCACCAGGAATTTTACCTGTTTCGATCATTGTAGTTAATGATTCACCATCGATTTTTGTAGTAGATGCAAATACAGCCATTTGCTCACCATGACCGCCATAAGTACGACAGTTTTCGATTTTATTAGTTGGTAAGTGCAAATATTTGCTCAATTCGCTTCTTAGACGTGTGCTATCCAATGCAGCCAATGTAGAAACTTGATTTGGTTTTAAGCCAGAATAGATCAATGTAATCAAACCAGTGATATCAGCAGGGTTGAAAACAATCACTACATGTTTTGCATCTGGACAATATTGACGAATATCTTTACCTAATTGAGCAGCAATTTCAGCATTACCTTTCAATAAATCTTCGCGTGTCATACCAGCTTTACGAGCTGCTCCACCCGAAGAAACAATATATGATGCACCAGAGAAGGCCTCTTTCACATCGGTAGTATATGTAATATTTACATTTTCGAAAGCACAATGAAACATTTCTTCGGCTACACCTTGAAGTGCAGGACCAAATGGATCATACAAACAAATATTAGGAGTTAATTTCATCATCAAGGCTGTTTGAGCCATGTTTGAACCGATCATACCGGCAGCACCTACAATTGTAAGTTTTTCATTGGTTACAAAATCCATAATCTATATTTTTAAAAAGATGAATAATATCATAGTTTAATTCAATACAAAAATAACGACTTAAAACAAATAATGTTCATTCAAAATAGTTGTGAGCGATAACGAAAAGTAATAACAAAATAAAACACTAATCCAATTTATGGGTTATCTTTGTATAATAATCAAAAGTATAGCTTTGCTTTGCAAGACTATATTCTTTTTAATAAATAAAAATATGGCTATTGAATTAGGTAAATTCAACCATTTAGAGGTTGTAAAAAAGGTAGATTTCGGAGTTTATCTTGACGGTGAAGAAGCTGGTGAAATATTACTACCAACACGCTATGTACCATCACATTGCGAGATTGGCGATATACTAAATGTATTTTTATATTTAGACAATGAAGAGCGACTTATCGCAACTACTCTTACACCACTTGTGCAAGTTGGCGAATTTGCATACTTAGAAGTAGCTTGGATTAACCAATTCGGCGCGTTCTTGAATTGGGGATTAATGAAAGATCTATTTGTACCCTTCAGCGAACAGAAAATGAAGATGCAGGTAGGAAACAAATACATTATTTACGCTTATTTAGATGAAGAGAGCTACCGAATTGTAGCGTCGGCCAAAGTAGAAAGATATCTATCGAAAGAGATGCCCGATTATACTCCAGGACAAGCTGTAGATATTTTAATTTGGCAGAAAACAGATCTAGGCTTTAAAGTGATTATCGAGAACAAATTTGCAGGTTTGATTTACGATAATGAAATATTCCAAAAACTATTTACCGGAATGAAACTGAAAGCGTACATCAAACAAGTTAGAGAAGATGGTAAAATAGATCTGATTGTTCAAAAAATGGGCATGGGCAACGTAAATGATTTTTCGAAAGTATTGCTAGAGTATATAGAAGATCATGGCGGGAACATCGACATTAATGATAAAAGTGATGCGGATGTAATATATGATACGTTTGGTGTGAGCAAAAAAACTTTTAAAAAAGCGGTAGGCGATTTATATAAAAAACGTCTAATCATTATTGACGAATCGGGACTTACATTAACAAATCCCTAATATATATAGGGAAATTCCTACATACATATAGAGAGTTTCATTCGAATAGGGGATTTTCTTCCCCTATTTTTGCGTTATAGAAAAACATCACTGAAAATAATAACAACTAAATACAAGAAGTCATGAAAAAGTCTATTTTACTTCTAATCACACTTATTATTACTTCAATAAGTAGTGTAAGTTATGCAGCATTAAGCTCGAGTGGAGTTCGTAAAGAAACTCGATTTCTAACCGACAAGATGGCGTATGAATTAAATCTGAACGATGCTCAATATAATGATATATACGAAATCAACTACGATTTTATATATTCAATCAATAAAACAATGGATTATGTGGTTCGGGGTTACGAATGGGCCGTAAACGACTATTACGATGCATTGGATATGAGAAATGATGAACTAAGATGGGTATTGAGTAATTCACAGTTCAATCGTTTCATGCGATTAGAGTATTTCTATCGACCTATCTTTGTTAAAGGCAATAAATGGAGGTTTAGAGTATACAACCATTATTTGAATCATAGTTTATTCTATTTCCCTAAGCCTTACCACTATCATAGTTATTGCGGTGGCAATCGTCGCCCATATCATGGAGGTATTAGTTATTACCAAGGAAGACATCATCATAAAAATTATTATAATGGGAATTACAGCGTAAGAAATGATCGCTATTATTCAAACAATAGACGCTCTGATTTTGGTTCGATAAACATTAAACCAAACTCGAACAAACGACCATCTGATATGGATCGCCCTAACAATAACAATACTAGTACACGACCAAGTAATGGAAATGCTGGTAGCCATACTAGACCTAACAATAATAGCACGAGACCGGGAAATAGTAACTCGAGCAACAGCAGCAGACCAAGTAATGGAAATGCTGGTAGCCATACTAGACCCAATAATAATAGTACAAGACCGGGAAATAGTAACTCGAACAACAGTAGCAGACCAAGTAATGGAAATGCAGGTAGCCATACTAGACCCAACAATAATGGAACAAGACCGGGAAACAGCAACTCGAGCAGCAGTAGCAGACCAAGTAATGGAAATGCAGGTAGCAACTCAAGACCAAGCACTGGAAGCAACTCTAGCACTCGTCCAAGTACTAAAGATAATAAACGTAGCGAATCTACAACAAGAAGCAGCAACAGCTCAAGAAGTGAATCATCTAGAAATAACTCATCAAATTCGAGTTCAAAACGTAGCTCCGACTCATCATCAGACAGTAACAATTCGAATGAAAGAAGAAGCAGTACTAGAAATTAATTGGCTAAATCAATAAAAAACAGCCTCGCTCTCTATAAAAAAGAGAACGAGGCTATTTAATTCATTAAACATTTATATTCAGACTCTTATAAGAACAATCCGCTCCAACAAGTCTTTTCTGAAAATGAAGAAAAAGGGAAAAAATGCATTTTATTTGAATTTTTTCGTCGAAATATTTGGAAGGAATACCAAAAGTACATATCTTTGCACTCGTTAAAAAAACGCGGAAATAGCTCAGTT
>DKPN01000074.1:0-30682 GCA_002471195.1 Bacteroides sp. UBA7333 | reverse complement strand
GTTCGAGTCTCGTTTTCCGCTCTCTTAAAGGATGCTCGAATGGTGGAATGGTAGACACGAGGGACTTAAAATCCCTTGGCCATTAGGCTGTGGGGGTTCAAGTCCCCCTTCGAGTACAAGGTGCATCCTCAAAAAGCTCCGTAAATCTTTGATTTACGGAGCTTTTCTTCATATAACACATATCTGCCGATTCAATTCACCATTGTCTTAATCAATTTTACAACATCAGGTACAGCCTTCTTTACTTCCATCGATAGATCCATACCAATATCTTGATAATCTTTTACCGAAATAGTAATAAGATCAATCTGTGGTATTGTTTCGCGCACAATCATACTTTCAATCATATCACGTAAGCCAAACTCATGTGAACTTAACAAACGTGGATAGTCTGAGGAGAACTTTGGTTTAATAATTTTTATGGTGCCACATGGAGAATTGTCTAAAGTTGCATCAATGATAATAATGTTCGTATAACTTTCTAATTCGCCAATTAAACCAACTCCACCTGTACCGCCATCTAAGACATCGACATGTGAAGGCAGTTTCTCATTTTCTAATGCTTGTACTATATGAATACCGACACCTTCGTCTTTAAGTACTAAGTTGCCGATACCGAGAATTAAAGTTTTCTTCATCGTGTATTATTAATTATTTATTACCCCTTTTTTTCAACTCTCTAATTGTATGTTCTTTCTCTTTAATTAGTTCTTCATTTTGAAGTTCTTTTTGATACTCTTCCACAACTTCAGTATCAATAAATTTCCAACCACCTATGATGGACGATGCAATGCCATTTCTTTCGATATAATCATGATAAAAAACCAAATAGATATGAATAATCATAAAGAGCACAAATACCCACATCAAATAGAAATGAATTTGCTTCACAATCATTAATCCACCCAATTTAAAAGCTAATCCCTCAAAAGCCTCAGCACCGATAATATCGGCAGTAGGCGACCATAAACATAGTCCCGTAATTGATTGAACAACCAACATTAGAAATAAAAAACCATACGTAACAGCAGCCAAACTATTATGTCCGATATCGTATATTGGTTTGGGGCTTAATAGAAATATATCGACTTTGAGAGTATCGAATATCCCTCTCCACTGTTTTTTTTTAAGCGGTATATAATTATCCCAGCGAGCAAATTTATTGCCTGCAAACATCCAATAAATACGGGCCAAAAAGTTTACAATAAGTATTACTCCTAAAACCATATGAGTAAAACGTAAGTACCCAAACCAATAGCCCAGTTGTTGTGCTCCATCACCTTGCAATATAGCCGGTGGATACGCTATCAATAACCCTGAAATGATCAAGAAGAAAATGCAAAAAGCATTAACCCAATGAAATATTCGAACAGGGATTTGCCATACATAAATCTCTCTTAACGGAACTTTTTTTACTCTCATGATAGTTCGTTTAATTTTAATTATACTGTATCCAATCGATGTATATGCTCACCATTTTCTGTATATAAATGAACAGCACATGCCATACAAGGATCGAATGAATGTATTGTACGAATAATCTCTAAAGGAGCTGATGTATCATGAACAGGGACCCCAAGAAGCGATGCCTCAAAAGCCGAACGTTGCCCTTTTGGATCACGTGGTGATGCATTCCAAGTAGTTGGAACCACCATTTGATATCGTTTTACCTTCTTATTTTCAATATCGATATAGTGAGCTACGGCACCACGAGGCGCTTCGCAAACAGCATAACCTTGTGCTGATTTTGGCCAAGTAGAAGGTTCCCAGAATGTATTATTAAACATTCTATAATCGCCGCCTTTTATATTGCTAACAAGTTGATTATAGAAATCGCTCATCCAATCAGAAACCAATGAAGCTTCCATTGCACGAGCCAATATTCGACCGACAACAGAAAATAACACATCGGTATTGGCATTCAATTTTTTAAGACAACGGTTGGTTAAATCAATTATCGGTTCATTACCAGCTGCATAATTAACAATGCATCGAGCGAGCGGACCTACCTCCATTGGCATACCTTTATAGCGTGGTGTTTTAATCCAACTATATGGCTCATCATGATTAAGATATTGGTATGGTGGCGTTTTTCCGGTATAATTCAAGATCGTTTCCCCCACCGAAGGATGCAAACCAACATTCTTGCCTTGTGGATAATCATACCATGAATTGTTAACGTATTCTACTAATCCATCCATTGCCATAGGGTCGAATTCTTCTAAGCGACTCAAATCTCTATTAAGCACAATACCCCGCTTCATCTTATAAGTATCCAATTCGCCAAAGTTACCCATAGGAAAATCTCCAGCTCCCAAATAGTTAGTCAAACCACCACCCAGTTTAGTCCATTCAGGATAATATGATCCGATAGCGATCACATCGGGAAGATATACCTGATTTACAAAAATCTGAGCTTGCTGAATAATCTGATTAACCCAGTTTAAACGATCAATATTAATAGCATTTGGACCATCAATATTGATAGCGCATGCCATACCTCCTACTAAGAAATTGGGATGAGGATTTTTACCACCGAATATTGTTTGAATCTTTACAATTTCTTTTTGTATTTCGAGTGCTTCGAGGTAGTGCCCTAAAGCTACCAAATTGACTGCAGGTGGAAGTTTGTATCCGGGATGATCCCAATAAGCATTAGAGAAGAGAGTCAGTTGATTCGACTCAACATACTTTTTAACAGTATTTTGAACATCCGTAAAATATCCTATCGAATTTTTAGGCCATGCTGATAACGATTGCGCAATTCTAGCAGCCTCTTCAGGATTGGCGGTTAAAGCGCTCTTTACATTGACCCAATCCAATGCCTGTAGTTGATAAAAATGAGTGATATGGTCTTGCATCGTTAGTGCACCCAACATTAAGTTCCTCACCATTTCAGCATTCGGCGGAATTACAATACCTAGAGCATCCTCTACCGCTCGAACCGAAACCAGCGAATGCATTGAAGTACAAACTCCACAAACCCTACCCACAAAAGCCCATACATCACGCGGATCTCTGTCTTGTACTATAATTTCAATGCCGCGCACCATTGTGCCCGTACTAAAGGCATCTTTAATTATACCATTTTCTATATCCGCCTCTATTCTTAAATGTCCTTCAATTCTTGTTAAAGGATCGACAACTACTTTTTTTATCATAACTTATACCCGGTGGTTAATGATTTATTCTTGAGATTTTTCATCCTTTTGGGGAGTTTCACTCCTATTGCCCATATATTTTAGTTGATCCACACGAATCTCGGCAATTTTATCTTCAAGCTTTTGAATTCTGCTATTTAGATCTTTCTCTGTGGCATCACTTTCCTCTTTATTTAAGCTAGTGTCCGACATCTGATTCTTAATCAATTTTCGTTTTACTACATTGGTGATTATCCCATGTGCCGTAACACCGGCCAATGTAACCGCTGCAAGTCCCACACCAATATCGGTGGCAGTAACGCTAGCTCCGATTCCCGTAATAGAAGGCAATGTATGATAAAGTGGTTCTTTATCCCAAAAACCAGGCTCGGCACATCCTATACAACCATGACCTGATTGAATGGGGTAACTTACATTATTATTCCATTTAATAATAGCACACGAATTATAAGTATTGGGACCTTTACATCCCATTTTGTATAAACAATATCCTTTCTTAGCATTCTCATCATCAAAAGACTCTACGAATAAACCGGCATCGTAACAAGGACGGCGATAACAAGTATCATGAATACGACGAGAGTAAAACACTTTAGGGCGACCCATATTATCCAGTTCGGGAAGCTTGTTGAATGTTACATAATAAGAGATGATGCCGGCCATAACATCGGCTATAGGAGGGCATCCCTGCACATTAATCACTGGCTTTTTAGGATTGAGTTTGTGAACCGGTTTCGCATTGGTTGGATTTGGATGCGCAGCTTGTATACAGCCCGAACTCGCACAATTCCCCCAAGCAATAATAGCTGCAGCACCTTTGGCTCCCTCATCAAAAACATCCTTTGCACTTTTGCCGGCAATTGTACAGTATCCAGGATTTCCGGTTGGTACAGCTCCTTCTACTATCATAATATATTTGCCGTGATAATCTTTAATGGCCTGACTACGGACTGCCTCAGCTTGTTCGCCAGCTGCTGCCATCAATGTATCATCATATACCAGATTTATCAAATCAAAAAGAATCTCCTTGATAATAGGATGGGAAGATCTAATAAACGATTCACTACAACAGGTACACTCTTGAAAATGATACCAAATTACAACAGGTTTGCCTTTCGTTTCGAAGGCTTCTACCATCTGAGCCACTCCAGAAGTACTTAATCCTAACATACCACCCATCAAACCGCAAAACTTTAAGAATTGCCGTCTAGAATAGCCTTTTTCAGTTAGTTCTTGATAAAAAGTTTTATCTTTTTTCGCCATATCGGTTAATATTTAAGGTCTTAACAGATCCGGGGTAGCTGTTCACCGGATATCATTTCTATGATACGTCGATTTCCAAAAACACCTTTCTGATACACTCTGTTTCTTTCACTTTCAATTACTCTACCAATAATTGCCGCATGTTCTCCATGCTCACTACTTCTAATAATTTGCAACGCTTCGGATGCATTTTCTTGTTTGACAAAAATCAGCATTACACCTTCATTAGCAATATACATAGGATCCATACCAAGCAGTTCGCAAGCAGCATTGACACCATCACTAATCGGTAATGCTGCTTCGTTAATCTCAATGCTCACTTTGGCAGTTTGTGCTATTTCATTCAATGTACTCGATAAACCACCACGCGTTGCATCTCTAAGCATATGAATCGATTCAGGTAGTGTGGTTAGTAAATGACTCACCATATCATTCAATGAAGCGGTATCACTAACGATTTCGCTTTCAAATTCCAAATGATTGCGTTTAGATAGAATACACATACCATGTTCGCCAATTCTACCCGACACAATTACAACATCTCCAGGCTCAACATTGTTGGGCAAAATTGTAATTTTATCCTCAATCACACCTATTCCCGAAACATTTATATAAATTTGGTGTCCCCTATTCTTCTCTATCACTTTAGTATCACCCGTAACGATAGCTACTCCCGCCTTCAGAGCAGCCTCAGCCATTGTTTTGACGATACATTCAAGATGCTCCATCGGAAACCCCTCTTCAATAATAAAACCAGCGGAAAGATAACGAGGTTTAGCCCCACTGCACAAAAGATCGTTCACTGTTCCGTTGATGGCTAAATCACCTATATTTCCACCAGGAAAAAAGATGGGATCTACCACAAACGAATCGGTAGTAAAGGCTATTCGATTGCCTTCCAACAAGATTTGAGCACTATCATGTTCTTGCTCTAAGTATTTATTCTTGAAGTAGGGATAAAAAAGATTGTTTATCAATTGTTGAGTCAACTTTCCTCCTCCTCCATGAGCCAGTTGCACTGTATCAAAGTCATTCTTAGGTATACTACATTCTATCATTGTTTTCGATGTTTATCTATGTTCTATATTTATAATAAGCGGCACACACACCCTCGCTCGATACCATAGATGCTCCGATGGGCCATTCGGGCATACATTTGTTACCAAAAAACGGACAGTCTTTAGGAGTGGCAACTCCTTTCATAATCTCTCCAGCTATGCATTGCTCATGCATTGTTGTTTTATGATTTATCGTATTAAAACGATGTAACGCATCAAAGTATTTATATTTATCTCGAAGTTTAAAACCCGTATTTGAGACTTCCCCCAACCCTCTCCATGCTTGGGTAGCCACTTCAAATACTTCATTCAGAACCTCCATGGCTTTAGCATTTCCACTGTTTGGAGCGATGCGTTGATACGGATTTTCAACGGTACATTTACCTGCTTCCAACTGCTTAATATTCATATAAATTCCGAGTAATATATCTATAGGTTCAAATCCTGTGACAGTAAATGGAATGTGATAATCCTGTGCTAAACGCTGATATTCACCTATACCCATAATTGCACAAACATGTCCTGCTGCCAATATCCCATCAATTTTAAATTCGGGCAATTTTAACAAATGCTCTAGGATAGGAGGAACAGCAAAAAGAGCCGTGAGAAGTGAAAGATTTTTAATACATTGTTGATGAGCTACCCATATTACTTGAGCATGAATAGGAGCAGTCGTTTCAAAGCCAATGGCAAAAAGTACCACCTCTTTTGTTGGGTTTTCTTGAGCTGTCTTTATGGCATCCAGTGGCGAATAAATGACTCTCACATCACCCCCTTTCGATTTAGCTGTAAGTAAGTCTTGTTGACTACCGGGCACACGCATCATATCGCCAAAGGACAAAACAATGGTGTTCCGTGTTAGCGCCAATTCAATGGCAGTATCAATTGTATCTTTCGGAGTTACACAAACCGGGCATCCGGGTCCATGTATTATTTCAATTTTTTTGGGTAGAAGCTCCTCTATGTTGTATTTTGCAATCGCATGTGCTTGCCCTCCACACACATCCAATATACGCCAATTTTGTGTGGTCTCTGCATAGATGGCATCTATTATTTTTTTACCATATTCTGCATTTCTATAAGGATTATGGGGTTGCATGATGAGGTTATCTTGCTGATTGAAATTTCAAATCAATTCCATCGACTGCATTTAAGGCTTCAATGGTAAGCTGCGCTTCCGTTTCATCAATTACAGATATAGCCATACCGGCATGAGCCAGTACATATTCTCCGACGTGAGCATCGACCCATGCGATACTTATTTCTTTACGTATCCCCCCAAAATCGACCAAAGCCTGTTTTATAGAGTCATTAGGATTTATTATTTGTATAATTCTTCCCGGTATTGCCAAACACATGTGTTGAGTTTTATAGTTATGAACAAAGCTATCTACCATATTGTTCAATAATTGTATTATATTGTTAAATATGAAAAACACTGATCGAGGATTCGAGATTAAAATAAAAGGATTGGTACAAGGGGTGGGGTTTCGTCCGTTTATCTACTCTTTGGCCAACAGTATGAACTTAAAAGGTACAGTCGAGAACACCTCTTCAGGAGTGCTTATCAAACTACAATGCAGTGTCTCTCAAATCGAAAAATTTATGAATCGTCTTCGTATAGAGAAACCTTCCGTGGCTCATATTACAGATATCAATTTATCCCATAACACCATTTCTTCGGGTTTTCACGATTTTCGAATCGTATCGAGTAGTACTAATGGCAGCGATGTAACCTACATCAGCCCCGATATGTCGGTTTGCCAAGCATGTATGGACGATTACGAAATCCAGCCTCATCGCATCCATTATCCTTTTATCAACTGTACCCATTGCGGACCTCGTTTCTCGATCATCAACTCTATACCCTACGACCGCCCTTTTACAACCATGCGCTATTTTGACATGTGCAATACGTGCAAAGATGAATATACCAATGTATCCGACAGGCGATTTCATGCACAACCTATTGCTTGTAACCATTGCGGGCCTACATATAGAGGATATCTCAAACGCCCCAATAAAGAGATAGAGTTGATTACAAGTTATAAGGAAATATTGGAACAACTGATTAAAGAGTTGGAGGCAGGACACATAGTAGCTTTAAAAGGAATAGGAGGTTTCAACTGGTGGGTCGATGCACGAAATAAGTCATCGATAAAACAACTGAGAGTGTTGAAAAATCGCCCGAACAAGCCCTTCGCCCTTATGGCGAAAGACATCGAATGGGTAAAACAACACATGTCGATCAACGACCAAGAACAAAAAACACTCCTTTCCTGGCGAAAACCGATTGTAGTATTGGATGAAAAAATACATCTGAATGATGAATTAAACAAAGGATTTGGTTCGATGGGAGTTATGCTACCTTATCAACCCATTCATTTCGATCTATTTAAACACTCCCATTTAGATGCAATTGTAGTAACGAGTGCCAATAAGATTGGCGAACCAATGCTGTGCAACAATGCCGAGGCAAGAGAATATCTGATCGAGAAATCGGATTTTTATATCGAACACAATCGAGAAATATACAACCGTGTAGACGACTCAGTAGTACAAGAGATGAACCGATCCATCCATGTGATTAGAAGAGCCCGAGGTTATGTTCCGGAACCGATTTTAAATATCGATAATACAGAAGGTGGAGTGGCATTTGGTGCAGAGATGACAGCCGTTTTTGCCATTGGCAAAGGAGAGCAAATTTTAATGGGACAGTATATCGGCAACTTATCCAATTTGAGCGTTTACGAAGCATACCAACAATCGCTCCAGCAGTTTATCCACTTATTTAAACTCCAAGCCAGCTTTCTTGTTGCCGATGCCCATCCCGACTATTATTCATCAAAATGGGCACACGAACTTGCGAAAGCTTGGAATCTGCCTCTATATAAAGTGCAACATCACCACGCACATGCGGTTGCAGTAATGGTAGAACATCATCTAATGGAAAATTGCATTGCTTTGATTTTAGATGGAACTGGATATGGCGACGACAATCAAAGTTGGGGAGGTGAACTACTACTATGCAATCGCACCTGCTATGAAAGAATATCGCATCTACCCTATCAATCATTGCCGGGAGCCGATAAGGCATCGTACGATTGTGGAAGAATGACATTGAGCTACTTTTATGGGTTGTATGGCACATTTAATGCACTACCGCATCAGTTTGTAAAGCGATACGGCAAAAGTAAAATCAAACAAATTGAGATGCTTTTAGCGTCACCACTAAACAAATATCAAACCTCTTCGGCCGGTCGTTTATTTGATGCGATTGCTGCCTTACTAGATATATGCACGTACAATAGCTTTCAAGGCGAAGCACCCATGAAGTTAGAGCAAGCGGCATATAGCTACCGGCAAGACATGAAATCGTATTTTGAACCCAACAAAGACCAGAATCAAGATTGGAATTTAAAATCTATCTTTCATGGCATCCTTCATGATTTAGAGATGAAATGCCCTGTTGGTTTAATAGCAATGCGTTTTCATCGAAGCATAGCCCTACAACTTAGCGAGGTAATCAATCGATACGCCATGAAACATGGTATTCGTAAAATTGTGATATCGGGAGGTGTTTTTCAAAACAGATTATTGTTTGAATTGTTAATAAATGAAATCAATGGCGCATCGCTAGAGGTATATTATCCGATCAATATTCCATGCAACGATGGAGGAATAGCGGTTGGACAACTAGCAATTGCAGCAGCCATCCGTAAACAACAATAAACCTATGCATGAATTATCGATTGCTATGAGCATAGCCGAACTGGTACTTGGAGAAGCAGAAAAAGCCAAGGCAGTGAAAGTAAAAGAGATTGAAATAGAAATAGGCGATTGGTCGGGGGTCGATCATGAAGCATTACTATTTTCGCTTACTGCTGTATTAAAATCGGAAGCAGTGTTGAAAGACACCATTGCAAATGTGATACGGCGAAAACCTATCATGCATTGCAATTCATGTCGAACAGACTTTACCCCTCCCAATATGTACACCATCAAGTGTGAAAATTGTGGAGCAGATACCATCGAGTTAAAACAAGGAAAAGAGTTATCGCTCCTTTCATTAATCATAGAAGACTAATTATAAATATTAAAAAAATGTGTACCGACAATCATCACCACCACCATCACGATCATGATCATGATCACAATCATCACACCCATTCAAATGAGCGAATCATTGATGTAAAAAAAGATATCTTAACTGCCAATCAATCGATGGCCGAACGGAACCGAGGATACCTAGAGGCGAAAGATATATATGCGATGAATATTGTTAGTTCTCCCGGATCGGGCAAAACAACGATTCTAGAACAAACCATCGAACGATTGAAAAACAAAATTAAAATAGCTGTAATCGAAGGCGACCAACAAACATCGAACGATGCCGATCGCATTAAACAAACCGGTGTGCCCGCCATGCAAATTAATACTCAAAACGGATGTCATCTTGAAGCAGGCATGGTTCATGAAGCTGTTAAACAAATGAACTTACCCAATGCTTCATTATTGTTTATCGAAAATGTAGGCAATCTGGTTTGTCCCGCCGTGTTCGACTTGGGAGAAGAGGCAAGAGTGGTAGTAGTTAGCGTAACCGAAGGAGATGACAAGCCACTGAAATATCCTTATATGTTTCAATCGGCACAAATATGCATTATTAATAAAATCGATTTGGTGCCCTATTTAAAAAGCAACCTTGCACAGTTAAAAGAGAACATATTAACGGTAAATCACCATCTGCAAATATTTGAACTATCGGCTCAAGATGGTACCGGCATGAATGAGTGGTGTAACTTTTTAATAGAAAAGATCCATCACCATCATTAACCCTTTTAAAGGTGTGAAACAGGCCATTTCACAAATGAGATATCTCGACTTCACAAATGTGATATTTAAGCTTCACATTTGTGATGTCGATATATCACAAAACTCATTGTTATGATTTTATCTTACGAGTGCCACAAATGATACTTTTGGGTATAAAAAGCAAGATAGAAAATACTGTCAACAACACTAATACCACTCCAAACAGCGCCGAAAGACTTTTACCGGCATGATCGCCCAATACGTCGAAAGAGTAGTCGGGCATGATCACCATCGCCTCTTGTATCCTATCAAAATATTGATGTATCACACCTGTTTCAACCAAATGAGGAACATCACCGGCCGATTTCATAAGCGACCATTCCAAACCATCGGGACTAGCAGAGGCAAAAAGCGAAAACACACATCCCACTACAATAGCCATCACAATCGTTTTCAGTTCGGCATTAACCGCTTTTCCCATGTCCATTACCTTTAATATGGCCCAAATGATAAGTCCTTCGCCAATACCTATAAACAAATGTATAAAAAGCATGCTCTTTATTAATTGCCCAAACGAAAGTGCCGATAAACCTGAAATTCCGATCTCTACAGAAGCGGCCAAAGCGCCCAACAATAAACTCACAACAGGAGCAGTAAGGGCGATTCGATACATATTGCCATTGAATAAACGCATGGCCAACGGATAAACAAGCACACAAGGAATGAAAGCCATATTAAACCAGTTGCAAGAAAATGCCAACAATCCGCCATCGCCAAAAAACAACGATTGAACCAACAATACTGCACCCATGGTTAAAAAAGCACTCCAACGTCCTAATAAGATACAGAGAAGAATGGCACCCACCACATGTCCGGATGATCCGGTACCGGGTATGGCAAAATTCAACATCTGCAAAGCAAAAATCAAAGCACCTGCTATTGCTGCTCGTCTGATACTTGTTGTTGTAGTTTTATTCACTGTTTTTTTTACCGCAACAGCTGTTACAGTTGTTTGTACAGCCGTAAATCCTATTGCTACGGCTGCCGAAATTAAAGCACTTTCGATATGCATATTCTCAAAGGGTTAATGAAACTATAGTTGTTATATATATTAAAACAATATAATAAACATATTGGTTCTTGCCAAATGCATCGTTTTACACGACAACAAGATGCAACGACCACTTGAATACGCAATCTAAAAAGGGTTTAATGATTGAAGTAGCGCAATATATCAACTAAGCATCCGGCTCTTCCTGCTCACGGTTTTTGATCATAAGAATACTCAACTCATATAAGAAATATAAGGGCAATGCCACTATAGAGAGTGTAAAAGGATCGCCTGTAGGTGTAATGATTGCAGCAATAATTACGATAGCCACAATAGCATGACGGCGATATTTCTTTAAAAACGATTTGTCGATTACTCCGATGACCGACAACAGCCAGGTAAGCAAAGGTAGTTCGAAAGCCAATCCCATAAAAAGGACAATCATCATAAAATTATCAATATACGAATTGAGCGATATAGCATTATCAATCTGTGAACTAAGCTGATAAGTAGAAAGAAATCTTAATGTCAACGGAAACACCATAAAGTAGCCCAACAACGCTCCGATATAAAACATTACTGTGCCAATCACTATAGCTCTACTCACTCCACGCTTTTCGGAAGGATAGAGTGCCGGACTAATAAACTTCCAAATTTCATAAAACAGAAAAGGAATAGCCGTGACAACAGACATCCAAAATGCAGTAGAAATATGAATAAAAAATGGAGTCGCTAAATTGATATTAATTAAACTTACCGTAAACTCTTTTGTAAAAAAATCATTATTGAGATTAAAATAGCCACCAATGAACCGCAAAAACTTATAGAAGACAAAATCATTGTTGCATGGTGCAAGAATAAAATCATCAAAAATAGTTGGCATAGCTATAAAGAAAGCAATTCCCAAAACAAGCCATACAGCAATAACACGAAATAAAAGTTTACGCAATTCGTCTAAATGATCCCAAAAGGTCATTCCTGCCATATCTATTTCGTTTTATTATCTGATGAATCATCTGTAGGATTGTCACTCTTTTCCATCTCCTCTTTCGCTTCACTTACACCATCTTTGAAGCTTTTCACACCCTTTCCCAATCCTTTCATTAATTCGGGAATTTTTTTTCCACCAAATAAAAGTAGTATTACTAAAGCAATAATAATCCACTCAGAACCACTGGGAAGGAACCCTAATAATAATGTATTCATATTTTAATATTCTATTAAATTTAATGTTGGTAGTATATGTAAAGAACGATATTTTTTTTAAATCGTGCAATTATTTAATTATTTCTTTTTTAGGTTAAAACAATATCTTAAACACATTGGTTCTACGATAACTTATGTAAAGAGCTAGGGTCAATAGCTTATTGTCTTATACAATAAAATAAAGTAATGATAAAAAACAGCATGCAAAACTGCTATACTTTGTATATAACCGTTGCAAAGATAGATCGATAGAAAAAGGTATTTGGAAGTAAAAATGTAGATAATATTATAATTTTGGATGGGATCATCGCTTTATTGAACTCCTATTTCAGAATCATGCAAAGTGCATAAAAGCAAAAAAGACCATCAAGAGTGGAAGCCTCTCAACAGTCAATTTTATCAAAGTAGCGGGACCCGGGATTGAACCGGGGACCTCATGATTATGAATCATGCGCTCTAACCATCTGAGCTATCCCGCCATCGTTTCTTGATTTCGGGTGCAAAGATATGGACTTTTCTTTAACTTCCAAAACATTTGCAACTTTTTTATTGATAAAATAGAAAATAATTATTCCGCAACCCCCAACCTATCCTAACAAGAATCGCCTCAAACAAACATAAAACATAGAAAATAAAGACATTATACCATTATCACAAAAAAACAAAATAAAAATCATATACTTTATAGTTATAATTAGAAAAAAGTATTTATATTGGCAACGTTAATATAAGAAGCTATACTATGATAAAAGAGAAAATACACTTAGAATATTTATTAAAAGGTGCGACAAAAAACTTACTATGGTCTTCAATAAGCACCCCATCAGGACTCGAAAATTGGTTTGCCGATAAAGTATTCTCTAACGATAAAATTGTAGAATTTCATTGGGGAAAAGTAGAGACACGAATTGCAGAGATTATTGCAATCAGAAGTTATTCATATATACGCCTTCGCTGGTTGGATGATGAAAACAGCCGCGATTATTTTGAAATTAAAATGAATTACAATGAACTAACCAGCGATTTTGTACTTGAAATAACCGACTATGTAGAACCTGACGAGATAGAGGATATGACAGAATTGTGGGATTCACAAGTTCTTAGATTGAAAAGAACCTGTGGTTTTTAGTTAACTTTCAATTAAAAACTTTCGATACATTTTTTTTTATGCTATTTTTGCATCTTAATCTTATTCGAATTAAGACTTTAAAATGCTACGCATAAAAAGATTAGATATATTTATAGTAAAAAGTTTTTTACTACTTTTTGTTGGAACCTTCTTCATATGCCTGTTCATCTTCATGATGCAGTTTTTATGGAGATTTGTCGATGACTTAGTTGGAAAGGGATTGGAAATGGCCGTAATGGGTCAATTCTTTTTCTATTCTGCATTAACATTGGTTCCTATTGCACTCCCTCTTGCTATATTATTAGCCTCACTTATTACATTTGGAAACTTTGGAGAAAGATATGAGTTACTGGCAATGAAAGCTGCCGGTATCTCCTTATTAAAGATCATGCGTCCGCTAGCTATACTGATATGCATGATTTGCCTCATCTCCTTTTATTTTCAAAATGTCATTGCTCCAATGGCACAAGAAAAACTTGGTACGCTACTTATTTCGGTAAAGCAAAAATCGCCCGAGCTTGATATCCCTGAAGGAGCTTTCTACTCGGACATACCTGGTTATCAAATCAAAGTGGGTAGAAAAAATCGTCAAAACGGAATGCTCTATGACGTTTTGATCTACGACTTAAAGGATGGTGCCGAGAATGCCCATATTATCTATGCAGATTCGGGAAAAATGGAACTAACAGCCGACAAGCAACACTTAAATTTACATCTGTATAGCGGCGAATTATTCGAAAATCTTAAAAGCCAGAATGTAAAAGGCGAAAACGTTCCATATAGAAGAGAGTCGTTTAGCGCTAAACACTCGATAATCGAGTTCGACTCCGATTTTAATATGGTCGACGCAAGCATAATGAGCAATCAAGCTACTACCAAAAATATGCGACTACTTCAAGAATCTATCGATTCGATGGTAGTGGTTGGCGATAGTATTGGCCGGCAATATTTCAAAGAAGCTAGAAGCGGCACCTATTCTGTTTCTACACGCTTTTCGCATGAAGACTCTATCAAATATCAAAATGCAAATATTATATCTATCAATGTAGATAGTCTATTCAACGCATCTACACTATCACAAAAACAACGCATCATCAATACTGCCACTAGCCGCAGCGAAAGTCTTCAAAGCGATTATAACTTCAAGAACTATACATTAGAAGGGAATGACTATCAAATAAGACGCCACAAAATTGAATGGCATAAAAAGATAACGATCTCCCTATCGTGTTTGCTATTCTTTTTTATCGGTGCCCCATTAGGAGGCATTATCCGAAAGGGAGGATTGGGTATGCCTGTTATAATATCTGTATTAATGTTTATTATTTATTATGTAATAGACAACGCCGGATATAAAATGGCTCGTGATGGTAGATGGATCGTTTGGACCGGAATATGGCTAAGCTCAGCTATACTGGCTGCACTTGGTATATTTTTCACCTATAAATCAAACAAAGACTCCGTGGTGTTGAACGCAGATATATACACCAATTTCATAAAACGTGTTATAGGAATCAGAAGCGTGCGCCACTTGATTAGAAAAGAGGTAGTGATACATGATCCAAATTATGATAACATTCCCCATAGATTGGTAAGTTTAAGTAACGCTTGCACCAATTATTTGAATAACAACAGACTAACTAAGGCTCCTAATTATTTTAAACTTTGGTTTAATAATGATAAAGACGATGAGATAAGCCACATCAATGAAATGATGGAAGGGATGATTGAAGAGTTATCGAATAGCCGCTCGGTTACAGTAATCAACATACTGAATCAATATCCGATTATACCTGTGAATGCGCATCTACATCCATTTGGCCAGCGATGGCTGAACGCTTTGGCTGCTATTATCTTACCATTGGGATTATTCTTTTATATACGTGTATGGATTTTCCGCATTCGATTATCAAAAGATATAGAACGTATTGTAAAAAACAATGAGCAACTCACTCATGTTATCAAAGAAGGTAGAATTTAAAACAATAATAAAACAATATACATTATGGAACAAATCAAATTAGATACAATAGAGGAAGCAATAGAAGACTTCAAAAGAGGAGAATTCGTGATTGTTGTTGACGATGAAGATCGTGAGAATGAAGGAGATTTAATTATTGCCGCTGAATTGATTACTCCAGAGAAGGTAAACTTCATGCTAAAACATGCACGTGGTTTGCTTTGCGCACCGATTACAGTATCTCGTTGCAAAGAATTAGATTTACCACATCAAGTAAGTGATAATACTTCGATATTAGGAACTCCATTTACCGTTACTATCGATAAGTTGGAAGGTTGTAGCACCGGTGTTTCGGCAGCCGACCGCGCCGCAACAATCAAAGCACTTGCCGACCCTACTTCAACAGCAGCTACCTTTGGCCGTCCGGGACACATCAATCCGCTTTATGCACAAGAAAAAGGAGTGTTGCGTCGCGCTGGTCATACTGAAGCAGCGATTGATATGGCACGCTTGGCAGGTTTATATCCGGCAGGAGCATTAATGGAGATAATGAGCGAAGATGGAACGATGGCACGTCTTCCAGAATTGCGTAAAATGGCCGATGAATTCAACCTAAAATTAATCTCTATTCATGATCTTATTGCTTATCGACTAAAACAAGAATCGATCGTTGAAAAAGGTGTAGAGGTAAATATGCCTACTTCTTACGGTGATTTTCGTTTGATCCCTTTCCGTCAAATATCAAATGGCCAAGAACATGTAGCCTTATTCAAAGGCGAATGGGAAGCTGACGAGCCTATTCTTGTACGCGTACATTCATCATGTGCAACAGGCGATATTTTTGGTTCTAAACGCTGCGACTGTGGAGAACAACTACACAAGGCAATGGAAATGATCAACCAAGAAGGTAAAGGTGTCGTGGTATATTTAAATCAAGAAGGGCGCGGCATTGGTTTGATGGATAAGATGAAAGCTTACAAACTACAAGAAAGCGGAATGGATACAGTAGACGCAAATGTACACTTAGGACATTTGGCCGATGAACGCGACTATGGAGTAGGTGCTCAAATTTTGCGCGAACTTGGTGTTCACAAAATGCGTCTATTAACCAACAACCCTGTGAAAAGAGTAGGACTCGAAGCTTTCGACATCAAAATTGTTGAAAATGTATCCATCGAAACAGTACCCAATCCTTATAACGAGCGTTATTTGAAAACAAAAAAAGAACGCATGGGTCATACGTTGCATTTTAATAAGTAAATAATACAAAATGATTATAATATGAAATATTATTATTATTTTTGCAACCAAACAAACCCTATAACAATTAAATAGATACGAAATGAATCAATTATCAGACCGTTTGACTAGCTTATCACCATCAGCTACTCTTGCTATGTCGCAAAAAAGCAATGAGCTGAAAGCACAAGGCATTGACGTGATTAACTTAAGCGTAGGCGAACCCGATTTTAACACACCTGACAATATTAAAGAAGCAGCAAAAAAAGCTATCGACGATAACTTTTCTCGTTACTCTCCAGTACCTGGTTATCCGGGACTACGTACTGCCATTGCCAATAAGCTCAAAAATGAAAATCAATTAGATTATACCATTGCTGAGATTTCTTGTGCCAACGGTGCTAAACAATCTGTATGTAATGTGATTCTAGTTTTAGTAAATCCGGGCGATGAGGTAATTGTACCTGCTCCATACTGGGTAAGTTATCCTGAAATGGTGAAGTTGGCCGAAGGAACTCCTGTGATCGTTTCGGCAGGTATCGAACAAGATTTCAAAATTACACCAGAACAACTAGAAGCTGCTATTACTCCTAAAACAAAAGCGTTGATTCTTTGCTCGCCTTCTAATCCTACAGGATCGGTTTACAGTAAAAATGAATTAGAGGCTTTGGCTAAGGTACTTGAAAAGCATCCTCAGGTAGTTGTTATCGCTGATGAGATTTACGAACATATCAACTATATTGGCAAACACCAAAGTATCGCTCAATTTCCAGCGATGAAAGATCGCACTGTGATTGTAAATGGTGTATCTAAAGCCTATGCAATGACCGGATGGAGAATTGGTTTCATTGCAGGTCCTAAATGGATTGTATCGGCAGTGAACGATCTTCAAGGTCAATATACATCAGGCCCTTGCTCAGTTTCACAAAAAGCAGCCGAAGAGGCATACAATGGTCCGCAAGAGGCTGTTGCAGAAATGAGAGAAGCCTTCCAACGTCGTCGCAATTTGATCGTTGAATTGGCGAAAGAAGTTCCCGGATTTGAAGTAAATGTTCCTGAAGGGGCGTTCTATTTATTCCCTAAATGTGATTCATACTTTGGCAAATCTAATGGAGAACGTACAATTGCCGATTCGGATGATTTGGCTTTGTATCTACTCGAAGAGGGTCATGTTGCTTGTGTAGGTGGTTCATCATTTGGTGCACCCGACTGCATTCGCATGAGTTATGCTACAAGCGACGAAAACATTGTTAAGGCTATCAGCCGCATAAAAGAAGCTTTGGCTAAATTAAAATAATTGATTCAGTTATGATGCAGAAAGGTTGCCCTCTTGGATAGTGGGCAACCTTTTTTATTTGCATCCGTTAAAATGTGAGCATTAAAAAAGGCTACCTCGTAAAGAAGTAGCCTTTATTTTATATCCGATTGTTAATTAAGCTGGGTGGATAGCTTCTGATGGACAAACATCAGCACAAGTACCACAGTCAGTACACAATTCTGGGTTGATTACATAGATATCACCTTCAGAGATAGCTTCAACTGGACACTCATCTAAACAAGTTCCGCAAGCAATACAATCGTCATTAATTACGTAAGCCATTTTGATTAAAATTTATATTATTAGTACTAATTGGACAACAAAAATAAATGTTTTCTCCGGTACTTCGATTTATTAAATGCGAATTTATCACAATTTATATTTAGTCTAAATAATACATCATACAATATTTGGAGCATCTTAGCGTTTTTATTGATGTGAAACGTATTGCATTATTCCTAGTATTGATAATCATAGCAACGGTCAGTGCCGTAGCCCAAACCCGAAAAGTACAAAACCGTCCTTACATAGACCAACGGTTGTGGCACTATGGGTTTTGTATAGGCATGCATGTACAAGATTATAAAATTGTAAACAACGGTTTTATTACAGAAGATGGCCAATCATGGTTTGCCGATGTTCCCGAATATTCGCCTGGTTTCACAGTAGGCGTGCTAGGCGAATTATACCTTAACAAATACATGGCAATTCGTTTTATTCCGAGCCTTTCGTTTGGGGATAAACGAGTGGTATGGCGCGAACAAGATTCGGGCGAACGGCAGTCACAACAGGTAAAATCGGCTTATTTAGGCGTGCCTATCGACTTGAAATTCTCGGCCGAACGTTTCAATAATTATCGTCCCTATGTGATGATTGGTGTGGCACCGACCTTCGATTTGAGCATAAAAAAAGCTCGTCCGTTGCTTGTGAAACCCTTTGATTGTTTTCTAGAAGTGGGGATGGGATGCGACATTTATCTGCCCTATTTCAAATTAATACCCGAATTAAAATTCGGATTCGGCCTTTGCAATATCATCAATAAAAAACGAAACGACCTAACCGATAAATCGTTGATGAAATTCACCGAATCAATCGATCAAGTGAAATCACGAATGATATCGCTTGTATTCTACTTCGAATAATTCCGAAAAATGCTTATACATTCTCAACTTATCGAAAAATTGCAACATTGCAATCCGACTTTAACGACATATCTTGTCGAAAAAATAATTCCTACCTATCAACATTTTGACAAAGCGCATCAAGAAGATCACGTATTGAAGGTGATAGATGGCAGCTTAGAGTTGGCAACTCAGTATAACGCCAACCTCGATATGGCATTGGTGATTGCTGCTTTTCATGACACAGGTTTGGCTCATGGTCGCGAATTTCATCATCTTTACTCGGGAGATATTTTAAAATCGGACACGACCATAGCACCATGGTTTAGTAGTGAGCAGTTAGAAATAATGATAGAAGCCATCGAAGATCATCGTGCTTCGAATACACACGAGCCACGTACAATCTATGGTAAAATAGTGGCCGAAGCCGACCGCATTATCGACACCGACATCACCTTACGCCGCACCGTTTTGTACGGATTAAAACATTTAGATTCGCTTGATATAGAGATACATTATCAACGATTCCGTACACATCTTATCGAAAAGTACGGTCGAAAGGGATATTTAAAACTATGGTTGCGCTTACCGTCGAATGAAATTCAACTCGAAAAAATCAGAATGCTAATAGAGAGTGAAAATCTACTAAGAGATACTTTCGAGCAGATTTTCAAACAAGAAACGAGTAAAAAATAATCCAAATATCACACACCAACCACGCGTCTATTTACCCTCAACAATAGATATTTAGAACTGACGTGATAAGTGTCAAGAACTACCCCAATAAACATAAAGAACTAGCCTGATAAATATAAAGAAGAATATTTAAAATTGTAGGAATTTATATTCTGTAAAATAATCTGTTGATAAATAAAGCTAAATAATGATTGCATAGCAGAAGAATAGTCAAAAAGTGTATTACCGAGCCGAATTTGCTATAAAAGAAACAGTAACTTTGTATCTTTGTAACAAATAACTGTAGTTTTAACTAATAAAACCGTTGCCATGCCATTAAACTTGCCCGACAGATTGCCTGCCATCGAGTTGCTAAAAGAGGAAAATATATTTGTGATCGATAACTCACGTGCCAAACATCAAGACATCCGTCCGTTGCGCATAGTGATACTAAATCTCATGCCGCTTAAAATCACTACCGAAACAGATTTAATTCGTTTGCTTTCTAATTCGCCACTGCAAGTTGAACTTTCATTAATGAAGTTGAAAAGCCACACTTCGAAAAATACGCCCGTAGAACATATGAAAGAGTTTTACGTAGATTTTGACACAATGAAAGATGAAAAGTTCGATGGGATGATTATAACCGGTGCACCGGTTGAGCAAATGGACTTCGAAGAGGTAAGTTATTGGTCTGAAATTCAAGAAATATTCAATTGGACACGCTCGCACGTTACCTCAACATTTTATATTTGTTGGGCTGCACAAGCAGGTTTGTATCATCATTATGGTATACCCAAATATGGTCTTGACAAAAAAATGTTTGGCATTTTCGAACATCATGTCAATGATAAACTACACCCCATATTCAGAGGTTTCGACGATACATTCTTTGTACCGCATAGTCGACATACTGAAGTGCGTCGCGAAGATATTGAAAAGTCGGATGAACTGACAATCCTTTCTGAATCGGACGACTCGGGCATCTACTTGGTTTCGGCACGCGGCGGTAGGGAGTTTTTCGTTACCGGACATTCCGAATATTCGCCTTACACACTCGACACGGAGTATCGTCGAGATGTAGACAAAGGATTAGATATAGAGGTGCCTTGCAATTACTATGTTAATAATGATCCCAACCAAGGCCCCTATGTTCGTTGGCGAGGTCATGCCAATTTGCTGTTTGCCAATTGGCTCAATTATTTTGTTTATCAAGAAACACCTTACAACATCAACGAAATTAGATGATAAAGAAAAGAAAAATAGAATTGTTGGCTCCGGCCAAAAATGTAGAGTGTGGAATCGAGGCCATTAATCATGGTGCCGATGCCGTATATATTGGTGCACCTCGCTTTAGCGCACGTGCTGCTGCCGGAAACACGCTTGAGGATATAAAAACGCTAGTAGACTATGCCCATTTATATAATGTTCGTATCTATGTAGCCCTCAATACCATCCTTAAAGAAGAAGAGTTAGAAGAGACAGAAAAACTAATCCACGAATTATATCGTATGGGCGTTGATGCTCTTATCATTCAAGATATGGGTATTACACAACTCAACTTACCCCCCATCCCATTGCATGCCAGTACGCAGATGGACAATCGCAGTGTCGAAAAAGTACGTTTTCTGAGCGAAGCTGGTTTTACTCAGGTGGTTTTAGCACGCGAATTATCGCTACAACAAATTGCTAAAATACATAAAGAATGTCCTAACACTGCGTTAGAAATATTTGTTCATGGAGCTCTGTGCGTTAGCTATAGCGGACAATGCTACGTAAGCCAAGCTTGTTATGGCCGAAGTGCCAACCGTGGCCAATGCGCACAATTTTGTCGTTTACCATTTGATTTGGTAGATGCCGATGGCAAAACCATTGCCAAAGAAAAGCATCTGCTTTCGTTGAAAGACATGAATCAAATCGATCAGCTCGAAGCTCTATTAGACGCCGGTGCATCTTCTTTAAAAATAGAGGGGCGCTTAAAGGATGTTACTTATGTAAAAAACGTAACAGCAGCTTATCGCAAAAAATTAGATGAAATTATCGAACGGCGAGATGAGTATACAAGAGCATCCTCCGGAAGAAGTTCTTTCGACTTTACACCGCAATTGGACAAAAGTTTTAGTCGAGGATTTACTAATTACTTTCTTAACGGGCGCGACCATAAAGAAATCGCGTCGTTCGACACTCCAAAATCATTGGGCGAAGAGATGGGACGGATGAAAGAGATACGTGGGAATTATATCGTAGTAGCAGGATTAAAATCATTTAATAATGGCGACGGCGTATGTTATATTGATGAGTTAGGACGATTGAAAGGTTTTCGCATTAATCGTGTTGACGGCAACAAAATATATCCACAAGAGATGCCCCGCATCGCCCCACGAACTACGTTATATCGAAATTATGATCAGGAGTTCGAAAAAACACTTTCTCGTAAATCGGCCGAAAGAAAAATTGCGGTCGACATCTTATTAAGCGAAAATAATTTTGGCTTTTCACTTACGCTAAAGGATGAGGATAATAACAGCATCACCATGGCATTGGAGTCGACAAAAGAGTTGGCAAGATCTCCTCAAACCGAACAACAAAAAAATCAATTGTCGAAACTAGGCAATACTCCTTTCGAGGCTAAAACAATAACAATTGACCTCTCAGACAATTGGTTTATACCGTCATCGGTATTGGCCGATTTGCGCCGACAGGCTATTGATAAGTTGATTAGCGACCGACGAATGACATATAAACAAGAAATATCGGTATTTAAACCTACACATCATACGTTTCCTCAAACCGACATCAGCTATTTGGGCAATGTAATGAATAGCAAAGCTTCATCATTTTATCAATCGCATGGAGCACAGTCGATAGCGCCTGCTTTTGAAAAACAAGCGGTAGACAATGCTGTACTGATGTTTTGCAAACACTGTTTACGCTATAGCATGGGATGGTGTCCTACTCATCAAAAAGAAAAATCTCCCTATCGCGAACCTTACTTCTTAGTGGGTACTGACGGCAGTCGCTATCGCCTAAACTTTGATTGTAAGAAATGTGAAATGAAAGTTAGCATAGACCGATGAAACAATTTGCCAACAACCATTTTAAACTTCTAGGTTTCTTATCCACCGGTAAGAGAAAATGGTTGTTGGCATCTCTTTCTTTTATCGTTCTTTTTTTATGGGGCTGCCATTATAAAAACAATGTGACCATCGGCAGTGATTCGACGCAGCAAGAAAAAGATTCGCTAACATTTTTATCGCAACGCTACTACAGCATCAATTCTAATTTCGAATTGTATGCAGACAGTATGCAAATAGAAAGACTCCCCATTAAAGACTCATTTGTATCGCTACGAAAAGGAGATCGTATTGTAGTTGCCGAGTTCAACATTCATCCTACCGATACCATCGACAGCATTTGGGTGAAAGTGGCCCATAACCAAGAAATACAAGGATGGATACGAGAAAAAGAGTTAGTAGAGTCGTTTGTACCAACAGATAGTATATCGGAAGCTATCTATATTTTCAGCCACACGCATGTCTCATATTTCCTAATAACGTTTGCTATTTGTATCACGCTTCTTATTGCAAGAGCTTTCTATAAAAAGCAGTTAAAGGTGGTCTATTTTAATGATATAGACAGTGTATACCCAATATTGCTTTGTGTACTGATTTCGTTTTGTGCTGTGCTGTACGAATCGATTCAGTTGTTTGCACCACAAACCTGGCAATATTTTTATTTTAATCCTACACTTTCGCCTTTTAAAACACCGCTTATATTGAGTCTTTTTCTTGCCGGATTATGGACATCGATTATTGTACTGATAGCAGTTATTGACGAATCATTCAAACAGTTGCGTCCTATTCCGGCAATATTCTATCTATTGGGGGTTTTATCGACATGTATCTTCTGTTATTTCTTTTTCATGTATACCACCAATATATATATAGGATATCTATTCTTTTTTGTTGTGGCTTTTTTATTCTTTAAGCGCATCTATACATCAATTCAATATAAATATTATTGTGGATATTGTGGAAAAAAAATTCAGTCGAAAGGAGTTTGTCCGCACTGTGGAAAAATGAATTATTGATATTTAAACCGTTATATACAAAAAGAAGGGGCTTTACGGCCCCTTCTTTTTGTATTATATGATGAATCTACTACTTAGCGAGTTCATTTATTACGTCCATTATTTTTTGTCCAATTGCTTCGGCAGCTTGCATTGTTGATGCTTCACTATATACTCGGATAATTGGTTCGGTATTACTTTTTCGTAGATGCACCCATTGATCGGCAAAATCAATTTTTACACCATCGATATCGTTGATCTCTTCGTTTTTATAGATTTCTTTTACCTTATCTAAAATGGCATCCACATTAATACCGGGAGTCAAATCCACCTTATTTTTAGCAATAAAATAGGGAGGATACGAAGCTCTAAGCTCACTAGCCGTTTTACCTTCGTGTGCCAAATGGCTCAAGAAAAGAGCGATTCCTACTAAAGCATCACGACCATAATGGCTTTCAGGATAAATAATACCACCATTTCCTTCGCCACCAATAACAGCACCCACTTCTTTCATTTTAGTGGTTACATTTACTTCGCCTACGGCCGAAGCAAAATAGTGTTGTCCGTATTTATTGGTTACATCACGCAAAGCACGAGTTGAGCTCAAGTTCGAAACTGTATTGCCCGGTGTATGCTTCAATACATAATCGGCTACTGACACTAAAGTATATTCTTCGCCAAACATTTCGCCATTTTCGCAAATCATAGCTAAACGGTCTACATCAGGATCAACAACAAATGCGATATCGGCTTTGCCACCTTTCATCAATCCCATGATATCACCTAAGTTCTTTTCTAATGGCTCAGGATTATGAGCAAAATGACCGGTAGGATCGCAATATAATGTTTCTATGTGTTTTACACCCAATTGTTCTAACAACTGTGGAAGTATAATTCCACCTACAGAGTTAACACAATCCAATGCTACACGGAAGTTTGCTTTTTTAATAGCCTCTACATCGACTAAGTTAAGGGCTAAAACTGCATCAATATGCTTTTGATTATAGGATAAATCTTTACGATATGATCCTAACTGATCTACATCAGCATAGTCAAAATCTTCAGCATCGGCAATTCTCAGTACCTCTTCGCCTTCTTTTGCATTTAAGAATTCGCCATATTCGTTTAGTAACTTAAGCGCATTCCATTGTTTAGGATTATGAGATGCAGTAAGAATAATACCACCTGAGGCACCTTCCATTGTAACGGCCAACTCAGTTGTTGGAGTCGAAGCTAAATCAATATCAACCACGTCCCATCCCATACCCATTAGTGTACCCACTACTACATTTTTCACCATCTCTCCTGAGATACGTGCATCTCTTCCCACTACTATTTTATTGCTTTTCGATTGGCAAGTTCTACGAATTAAAGTAGCATAAGCCGATGTGAATTTTACAATATCAAGAGGATTTAAGCCTTCACCTACTCCTCCACCTATAGTTCCGCGGATTCCCGAGATTGATTTTATAAGTGTCATATGATTAGAAATATGAGGTTTTATTTAATAAATTGTTAGTAGATATAAAATTCTCGTATATCATAGAAATATGGATATACATAGTTTTGAGCTATTGAATGTCCGTTTTTAGATGGTACAATAAGTTTTACATGAGCACCATCACGAATATATTGCAATGCCATCAACCAACCTGCAGGAACATTTGTATCGTATGCACCTCCCATACCAAAACCATAATAAAGTGCTAAACCGGGCTCTGATACAAATTGGCCATAAACCGAGTAACCATTGTCGGTATAACGGAAACCATCAGGATAAATATTTAATAATTGAATCGGATTCGAAACATTGGAAGCAGAGGTTGTATCATTCGAAATAATATCCACCTCAGTAAAACGTGCTAAAATCAAATTATTATTTTCGAACTCTGGAGCATCTTGAAAACTTTCATAATAGGTATCTTCAGAAGGATCATTACCATAACGTTTTACAATTTGCATATAAACTCCATTACTGAAACTTACATATTCGTTTTTGCTAACATCTGTAATGGTATCTTTTTCGAACTCTTCAACCGAGATTACAGTAATTCCGTTTTTCTTAATAAAGTCGTTTACAGCTTTGCGCTCATCTTCGAGCATTTCTGCATATGTTTTAGAGTTGTCGCATGAATGGAAGAAACCTCCCACAGTAATAATTGCCAATAATAGAAATGCTATTTTTTTCATGTATCTGTATATTAACTGAATATATTGTTTACAAAGTTATCTTAAATCATTAAAATACCGAACATTGCATACGTTTGTTCGAGTATTTTAACGTTTAAAATTGCACTTTTAACTGCACAAATATAATTCATTTATAGTTTAATCGGCCAATAACAGTGGTTTGAATTTTTCGAGTGCTTCTTCAAACACTTTAACAGCCTCATCCATAGTTCCGTAAAACTCTCCTCCCGAAGCATTGAGGTGTCCACCACCATTAAAAAATTCTGCCGCCAATTTATTGCAAGGGAAAGTACCTACCGAACGCAACGAAATTTTGATCATGGCTTTTTCGGTATCTTCACGAAGAAAACACGAGAAACATACTTTTTTGATGGATAAAGGAATGTTTACAAATCCTTCGCTATCACCTTTCACATATTGATATTCACTTTGTTCTTTAGTCGTTAATGAAATTAAGGCTGTATTATAATCGCTATATACTTTCATATTCGTCAACACATGTCCCATCAAACGTAAACGACATTCTGAGTAGGTATTAAAAACACGACGGTAAATATCATCTTTGTCGATGCCTTTTGACAATAGTTGACTGATAATATAATATATTTCGCTACTATTCGAATTATAGGTGAAACCACCCGTATCAGTCATCATACCAGTGTATATACATTGTGCGCACTCATACGATATGTCATCATAATAACCCAAACGACAAATCAAGCGAAATACCAATTCTGAAGTGGATGAGATTTCAGGATGAGAGATCACAATACGACAAAAATCTTCGGGATATAAATGATGATCGATCATGACTTTACGAGCTGGAGAATTGGCCACAGCATCGCTCATAGTATCTAAACGCTTAACTGCATTAAAGTCTAAGCAGCATATCACGTCAGCATTGGCTATAAGCTCATCGGCATACTCTTTGTATTTTTCATATATAAGAATGTCTTTACTTCCGGGCATCCAACGTAGAAATTCCGGAAAAGCATTAGGCATTATCACATTCACTGTTTTTTCTTGTGATTCAAGAAAATGAGCTAAAGCCAAGGATGATCCTAAAGCATCACCATCGGGAGATACATGAGAAACGATTACGATAGTATCTGCACGTTGAAACCATTTATTAAAATGATCTATATTGGTTTGAGCAATAATTTTTGATAACATATAATTTAATTTAAACAACAAAAATACGATAATAATCTCAACTTAGAGCAAAAAACGAATGGAACCTTTATCCGACAAAGAATGATATCGCACTCCTAATTTACGACAATCGTCTTGATGACGAGTTTTCCAGTAGTTTGACAAAGCACTATCCATTATAACCAATTTAGTACTAAATAGTTGTAATAGATCATCTAGTTTTCCTTTATAACCTTTGCATATATAAAGATAATCTATGGTCATGGGCCGATCGGAACAATAATTATTCCAACGGTTATCATTAACAATACAAATTCGTTTTCCATGATATTCAACAATTTGATTTTGTATATTAATCTGACCATCATTAGTTTCATCAGAAATGTAAATTGGTCTCTTTAATTGTAATCGATTCCAATAGGGCTGCAGTGTCGCAAGAGCGGTGTGATTAACCTGAGATGAGTCGGATGCAATGATCCATGAACGATGATTAGAAGAGATGATATGAACCAAAGGATAGTTACGTATATTATAAAATACGATACTCTTTTGGGGATGATTAATTTGCCGGACAATGATGATGGATAGTGAAAACAACAAGATGGAAGTAAGCATAAAGATTAATCGAGGTGCAGTATGTTTGATGCAATAGTAAAACAGTGATAGAAAAACTATATACAATAAAACAGTTTGTAATGAATGCATCCATAATCCTTCTAGTGATGAATAGGGTAAGTGCTCAATCCATCTTACAATTTCATTCAGCAAATTAATTTGGCCCTTTACCAATATAGCCATCCAGGTTTGCACTATATAAATAGGACACAGTAACATGAACAAAGAGCTATACATAATAAAAGAAAGTAGAGGAATAACCAGAATATTGGTTAGTAGGAAAAAAGTAGAAAAACGATAAAAATAAAATAATACCAAAGGGAAAACCCCTATTTGAGCAGCAATCGATACAACTAGAATATTTATGATAAAATGGAGTATTCGCGAATTCGTAATATGAAATTTATAAAAATAGGGTTGCAACAGTAAAATAGCCCCCACTGCCATAAATGATAACTGAAAACCAATATCAAATAGCCATGCTGGATATATAAGTAACATTATAAACGCCGTAGCCAAAAATGTATTTATTGAATTTTTCTCCCTCATCAATACATTCCCAATTAAAAATATCGAGAACATGATAACAGAACGTACTACCGATGGAGTGGAACCTACAAAAAAAGCAAAGGCCATCAAAACAAGTATTATTGCTGCTGCACGAATCACTTGCATGTAAGTTTGATGGGATGGAATAAAACGAGTTAGAAATAATAATAAAACACATATTAAACCGATGTGCATACCCGATATTGCAAGTATGTGGCTAGCTCCTGCTATCGAATATGATTGTTTTATATCATCACTCAGTTCCTCTTTATCGCCCAACGTTAAAGCAGATATTATTGCTAAGTTATCATTTTCAAAACCCAATTTTTTATATCGTTCTAATATTCTATCGCGACATAATAATGATTGTTCGCGACTATCAATTTTTTCCAACTTGTTTATACATTTCCAATGTAAACTATCCGCAAAGGCTGTAATGCCGATTCCCTTTCTACGTAAATAACGGGCATAATCAAATTCATCGGGATTGCCTCTACTTTTTGGAGCTGCGAAATGAGTCTGCACTAAAAGTTCATTTCCAGGCCTGAGTTTGCGACTCAACGAATCCACACTAAGATAAAGTAAGGCATCGCCCTTTATTGGATGAGCACTTAAAGAGTCGACCATCGACAAGATAGAAACTTTATATAAATAGCTGTTTGTTTTTAATTGAGGGCGATTTAATATTTCGACATGATAGGTAGCAACTGTATCGGGCAAACTTACTTCACTTTTCTGTAATCGATAGGTCATATTGAAAGCACCCAAAAAGAAAATGGTTATTAATACTAGCATGCCAAAAAGCCATCGCCAGCGAAAAGATTTTGAAATTCTATAAAGTAGTAAAAGAGCTAAAAACGCAATAAAAAAAAGAATAAAAAAAGACCTTGACAAATATAATCTGTCAAGGTCGAATAACATATCGCCGCAAAAAATACCCGCCACTAGCGCAATGATCAATCGCAAAAAAGGATAGCGGTGTATTTGCTTTAGCATACCTATAAGGCTTTCATTTGCTGAATTACTTTTTCTGGATCTTCAGCTCCGAAAATAGCATTTCCTGCCACTAGTACATCAGCTCCCGCTTCTATTAAAAGTTTAGCCGTTTCAAGATTCACACCTCCATCGACCTGTATTAAAGCTTTAGAACCTGTACGATCGATTAAAGCACGAAGTTCACGTACTTTTTCGAGCGAGTGTTCAATAAATTTCTGCCCTCCAAAACCAGGGTTTACACTCATGATTAATACCATATGAACATCACAAATAATATCTTGCAATAACATCACTGGAGTCGCAGGGTTGATGGTAACGGCAGGTTTCATCCCAGCTTCACGAATTTGCTGAACAACACGATGCAAATGTGGGCAGGCTTCATAATGAACATTCATAATTGATGCACCTAATGCCTTTACTTCCGGAATGAATTTCTCGGGTTGAACGATCATAAGATGTACATCTAATGGTTTTTTAGTTAGTTCGGTAACAAATTTCAACACGGGGAATCCGAAAGAAATGTTGGGTACAAAAACACCGTCCATAATATCAATATGAACCCAATCGGCTTCACTATGGTTAATCATATCCATATCTTTGCTTAAATGAGCAAAGTTGGCCGAAAGTATTGAGGGAGAGATAATTGGTTTCATCTGTCGATCTATTTTAATAAGTTCGACACAAAGTTATTGGGAATTACTGTAAGAAGCAAACTTAACCCAATATAATTGTCTGCATACCTTTAGGTAATTGCGGCTCTACACAATAATTACTAGCAAAAGCTCTCAAGAACGCTAAAGTTTTCTCACTCACATAAGGAGTTTCAACATTTTTTTCGCCGACTTTAGAACCTAAAGATTGAGATGGAGTAGTCTTTTTATTCATAGGCTTATATACTAAAAAAGTTAGTTTCAGAAGTTATATACTATATAACGCATGAAACTAACTTTTTAGTATAAAGCTCTTTATTATTTTTAGTTAATTGTCAATACCACGCCATTTTTATCAGCTATTCGTCGCAAATTCATAATAGCATAACGCATACGTCCCAATGATGTATTTATGCTTACTCCAGTCATTTCAGCAATCTCTTTGAAACTCAAATCTTGATAAAAACG
>DKPN01000069.1 GCA_002471195.1 Bacteroides sp. UBA7333 | reverse complement strand
GTAAATTTGCTATATCTCCTTCCATACTAAACACTCCATCCACAATAATCAATTTTATGGCTTCAGGACGACATTTTTGCAATTCTTTTTCTAAAGAAGACATGTCGTTATGTTTAAATTTCATGATATTACTGAATGACAAACGACGTCCTTCAACAATAGATGCATGGTCTAATTCATCACAGATGATATAATCCTCACGTCCTGTAACACATGACACAACACCTAAATTTACTTGAAAACCAGTAGAGTATATGATGGCATCTTCTTTACCAACAAACTCGGCTAATTCTTTTTCAAACTCTAAGTGAAGATCGAGAGTACCATTTAAGAAACGCGATCCTGCACAACCAGTACCGTATTTTTTTGTTGCTTCAACAGCTGCTTCAATGACTTTAGGATGATTAGTTAAACCTAGGTAAGAGTTTGAACCAAACATTAAAACCTTTTTGCCGCTCATTATTACTTCTGTATTTTGTTCACTCTCGATACAACGGAAGTATGGATATACGCCTTTTGCCTTAACACGTTGAGGTAAGTCGTATTTAGCTAGCTTTTCTTGTAATAATCCCATGAATTGTATTTGTTTCTCTTATTAACTTTAAGTAGTATGAAAAATGTTTTTCATTCTATGTTTAAAAACAGGGTTCAAAGATAACAAAAAATGTATTTGACTGTTCTCTTTACTAGAAAAAATATATGTTTTCAATATTTGGGTATGACCCTAAATCAATTTATTAAGAATTTTGTATTACTTTTGTAAAACATATACTCATCGTTAATATAAGGTATGGATATAGAAAAAAAAACAATTAGATTTATTATTAATCCCATTTCCGGAACACATAATAAAGAAAAGATTCTTGATTTATTGAACGAAAAAATCGATAAGAATAAGTACTCTTGGGATATTGTGTATACCGAAAGAGCTGGGCATGCAACATCTATTGCTTCTGACGCAGCTGAAAATAATATTGATATTGTTGTGGCCGTGGGAGGTGATGGTACAATAAATGAAGTTGGTCGATCTCTGATTCATACTAACACGGCACTTGCAATTATACCTTCCGGTTCGGGTAACGGATTGGCTCGTCATTTACAAATTCCTATGGATCCATGTAAGGCTATAGACATAATAAATGAAGGGGTTGAAGACGTTATTGATTATGGTAAAATAAATGAATACAATTTTTTCTGTACTTGTGGAGTAGGTTTTGATGCATTTGTTAGTTTAAAATTTGCTAATGCTGGGAAACGGGGCTTATTGACTTATCTTGAAAAAACATTGCAAGAAGGGTTGAATTATAAACCTGAAACTTATGAAATAAGTACTGCCGATGGTGTATACAAATACAAAGCGTTTTTAATTGCTTGTGGTAATGCATCTCAGTATGGTAATAATGCTTATATTGCGCCTCATGCAACTTTAACTGATGGTTTACTTGATGTTACTATATTAGAGCCGTTTACCGTATTAGATATTCCAACTCTTGCTTTTCAATTATTCAATAAAACGATAGACCAAAACAGTAGAATCAAAACTTTTCGAACCAATAAGTTAAGCATCAGACGTTCAGAAGCTGGTGTTGTACATTATGACGGTGATCCTGTAATGGCCGATAAAGATGTTCATATTGAATTGGTACAAAAAGGATTACGTGTTATTGTACCTAGCGAAAGATTTATAAAAGATTCAAAGCTAGTGATTCATAAGGCACAAGAATACGTAAATGGAATTAAACTAATGAATGAAGCTATAGTTGATAATATCAATAGTAAAAACCAGAAAATAATTCAAAAGCTGACACGCAAAATGTAATTAATGTATAATTTTGCATCAGGTTATAAATCAAACAATAATAATTACAATAAATATTATGTATAGAACGCATACATGTGGAGAGTTACGACTTTCTGATATCAATAAGCAAGTTACTTTAGCGGGATGGATACAACGTACTCGTAAAATGGGTGGTATGACATTTGTCGATTTAAGAGACAGATACGGTATCACACAATTGGTATTTAATGAAGAGATAAATACTGAGTTATGTGATAAGGCCAATAAATTAGGTCGTGAATTTGTTATTCAAATCAATGGCGAAGTACGCGAGCGTTATAATAAAAATTCGCAAATTTCGACAGGTGATATTGAAATTATTGTGAATGATCTTAATATATTGAATGCTGCCAATACACCTCCGTTCACTATTGAGGACAACACGGATGGTGGTGATGATATTAGAATGAAATATCGTTATTTGGATTTACGTCGTAATTCGGTACGTTCAAACATGGAATTGCGTCATAAAATGACGATTGAGGTTCGTAAATACTTGGATGAATTGGGTTTTCTAGAAGTAGAAACGCCAATTCTCATTGGCTCAACACCAGAAGGTGCACGCGATTTTGTAGTACCTTCACGCATGAATCCAGGACAATTTTATGCATTGCCACAATCACCACAACTATTTAAACAATTGTTAATGGTATCTGGTTTTGATCGTTATTTTCAAATCGCAAAATGTTTTCGTGATGAAGATTTGCGTGCTGATCGTCAACCTGAGTTTACACAAATCGACTGTGAGATGAGTTTTGTAGATCAAGAAGATGTAATCTCTACTTTCGAAGGAATGGCAAAACATTTGTTCAAATCAATTCGTGGTATTGAAATTAATGATTCTTTTCAACGTATATCTTGGGCTGATGCCATGAAGTATTATGGCAGTGATAAACCTGATTTGCGTTTTGATATGAAATTTGTCGAATTAATGGACATCATGAAGGGTCATGGTTTCCCTGTATTTGATAATGCTGCTTTTGTCGGTGGTATATGTGCTAGTGGCGCAGCTTCTTATACTCGTAAACAACTAGATGCATTGACCGATTTCGTGAAACGACCTCAAATTGGTGCAAAGGGAATGGTTTATGCTCGTGTTGAAGCTGATGGATCAGTAAAATCGAGTGTCGATAAATTCTTTTCACAAGACGTATTGCAGCAAATGAAAAATGCATTTGAGGCTCAACCTGGTGATTTGATTTTGATTCTTTCGGGTGATGATGTAATGAAAACTCGTAAACAACTTTGTGAACTTCGTTTAGAAGTGGGTTCACAACTTGGTTTACGCGATAAAGATAACTTTGTTTGTCTTTGGGTTGTTGATTTCCCTCTGTTTGAATGGGATGAGGAATCTGGTCGATTTATGGCTATGCATCATCCTTTTACTTCTCCTAAGCCTGAAGATATTCATTTGTTGGATTCTGATCCGGGTGCAGTACGTGCTAATGCATATGATATGGTTATCAATGGTGTTGAAGTAGGAGGTGGCTCTATTCGTATTTACGATAGTGAGTTGCAAAACAAAATGTTTAAGCTGTTAGGATTTACAGAAGAAAAGGCGCAAGAGCAATTTGGATTTTTGATGGATGCATTTAAGTTTGGTGCCCCTCCTCATGGTGGCTTAGCATATGGTTTAGATCGTTGGGTATCATTATTTGCAGGTTTAGATTCAATTCGTGATTGTATTGCATTCCCTAAAAACAACTCGGGTCGTGATGTTATGACTGATGCTCCATCTGCGTTGGATCCTTCACAGTTAGATGAATTGAATTTAATTATAGACATCAAAGAATAAGTGAGGACATCGGTTCGTGTTTTTCGTTTTGCTATTATTGGCACAATAAATGCTATTATCATAGCCATAGTAATATGGCTAATGATGAAAAAATTATCATGTCATTATATCATTTCAAATGTAATAGCTTATATGATAGCACAAACAAATAATTTCTTATGGTGCAAATATTGGGTGTTTAGCAAAGAAGAGGGACCTAAACATACAGTTTGGGAACAGTTGCTTTTCTTTGCAATAGCATTTGGTTTTGCTTATGGTGCACAATTTTTGTTTCTTATATTCTTAGTTGAAGTATGCCATGTAGATAAAATGTTAGCACAATTTCTGGGCTTATTTGTATATGGAACGGTAAACTTCATTGCTAATAAGAAAGTTACATTTAGATAAATAAAAAGAGGGCTTTTCAAAAGCCCTCTTTTTATTTTAATCAATATATCTTTTTACAATTCCGTCATAGGCATCTATTCTTCTGTCCCGTAAAAAGGGCCACCATCTTCTTACATTTTCAGAACGCTTCATGTCAATTTCGACAATCATATTTTCTTCTTTGTCATTTGATGCCTTTGCTAGTATTTCGCCTTGCGGACCTGCAACAAAACTATTGCCCCAAAAGCTAATACCATTGGTTTGTCCCGATGGGTCAGCTTCTTGTCCCACTCTGTTGACTGATATAACGGGTAATCCATTGGCTACTGCGTGTCCTCTTTGTGATATCACCCATGCATCAAGTTGGCGTGCTTTTTCTTCGTTTGTATCAGAACTTTCCCATCCAATTGCTGTAGGATAAATTAATACTTCAGCTCCTTTTAAAGACATTAATCTGGCAGCTTCCGGATACCACTGATCCCAACACACTAATACTCCTAGTTTGCCTAGTGATGTTTGTATCGGTTCAAATCCAATATCACCGGGTGTGAAATAGAATTTTTCGTAATAGGCTGGATCGTCAGGAATGTGCATTTTTCTATATTTACCAGCAATGCTTCCGTCTTTATCAAAGACCACTGCTGTGTTATGGTATAATCCGGGTGCACGTTTCTCGAAAAGTGATGTTACTAAAACGATATTGTATTTCTTTGCTATCTCAGAATAAAAACCTGTTGATGGTCCGGGGATTGGTTCGGCTAGGTCAAATAGATTTGTATCTTCTGTTTGGCAGAAATATAATGAATTATGCAACTCTTGTAGAACCACTAATTCAGCACCATCATTTGCACAAGATTCAATGTTCTTGGCAAGATTCATTAAATTAGTCTTTAAATCGGCAACATTAGATTGCTGAATAAGACCTGCTTTAATTTTTCTCATCTTCTATATCTAACTTTTGTATTATAATTATTTTAAAACGCCTATAGGGTATTGCATGGTAACACAATGTAGAGAGCCATGTTGTTTTATTAATGCAACACAATCAATTCCTACAATTTCATGGTTAGGGAATGCCTCTTTTAGAATTTCTGCAGCTTTCATATCGTTTGCAGGTTGTGCATAAGTAGGATACAATACAGCATCGTTGATTACTAGGAAATTGGCATATGTAGCAGGCAATCTTTCATCATCGAAAATAATTTTATCTGCCATTGGCAATGGTAAAAGTTTATAAGGCTCGCCTTCAATTGTAGTAAAACTCTTTAATTGTTCTTTCATCAAATGAAGCGCATTGTAATGTTCATCGTTTTTATCTTCGCAATCTACATATACAATGGTATTGTTTGGACATATACGAGCCAAAGTATCGATATGGCTATCTGTATCATCACCAGCTAGGTAACCGTGGTCTAACCACAATATTTGTTGCAGTTGGAATGTCGATTTTAAATAAAGTTCAATATCTTCTTTATTCATCTGTCCATTTCGATTTGGTGATAAAAGGCATTCTGAAGTAGTTAGTAGTGTACCTTGTCCATCGCTTTCGATGGAACCTCCTTCAAGCACAAAGCCTAAACGATTGTTATATGCTCCGTTTAATAATTTATTTTCTGAAAGTTTTCTTGTGATTAAATTATCTAAGCACGAGGCAAATTTTAATCCCCAACCATTAAATGTAAAATCTAATATTTCAGGCTTCTCTTCGGTAATCATTGTAATTGCACCATGATCGCGAGCCCAAGTATCATTTGTTTCGCAACAAAAAAAACGAACATTCGTCATGTTGACTTGATTTTCGATTTTTTGTTTCACCTCATTGATATTAGGAGTCACAATTAGTACGATTTCTCGTTTAGCTATCTCTTTGGCTATTTCTATAAAGCATTTTTCTACTTCACCAAGAATATAAAACCAGTCAGTATTGGCATGAGGCCAAGTTAGTTGTACGCCGCTTTGTGGATACCATTCGGCCGGTAAAAATGAATTACGCATCTCTATATCTTGATTCATTAATTTATCGAAAGTCAGTTGTAGATCTTTATCTGAAAGACCTTTGTAGGCTACATTTAAGTTGATTCCCATATCTTAAAAATTTACAGTTTAGGTTTTCTATCGAAAAACGGATTTTTTGAAGAAGCGCTTATGGGTAAAGCATATACCTGTTTACATCCATTCAGAAAATTCAAACGTTGTGCTGCTAAACCTGCCGAAAACATTACGCGAGTATCCACACGCATATCGGCTGCCATAGCACATGCAGATCCTAACGCTATGCCTACATCAACACAATTGATTGCACAGGGTACACCATCCATTCGATCGGCACAAGTATCGAAACCACAATGTCTACAATTTAAGCCTTGAGGACTATCAAGCGTTCCTATGAGTATAATGCATTCGGCTGCTAGTATGTTTTCTGCATCTCTTAAAAAAAACTGCATACCATGTTCTTCCACCATTGCAATCATTTTATTCGACAATACATTAATCTCATTTCCCGATATCATTGCTATTTCAATAATGTCAACACCTTTTCCTTTCGGGGCTGTTCGAGCAGCTGTCATTATTTGTTTTGCAATATTGCAAATATGCTCATGCCGACTAACACGTTCGTTGGTAATCATAACTTTTATTTCATATTTCTATATTACAAAGGTAATCAAAATGTATTATAAAAATCTTTTGTTGTAATACATTTTGTTTACCTTTGCCTAATTAAGAATGAATAAATAAGTAATGCTACAAATAGAAAAAGCTTCTATTGCTTTTGGCAATTCCATTTTGTTTTCAAATTTCAACATGCATTTACGAAAAGGACAGTCTGCTTGTATAAGTGGCGATTCGGGTCGAGGTAAAACATCTCTGTTGAATGCAATCATGGGGTTTGTACCTTTAGAAACGGGAAGGATAACCGTTGCCGGTCAGGCATTAGATAAAAATACAATAGATAATATACGTAAATCAATCGCTTGGATACCTCAAGAGTTGGCTCTTCCGAGTGAGTGGATCTATGAGATGATTCAACTTCCTTTTACATTAAAAGCCAACAAGTCGATATTGTTTTCAAAGCAACGATTATTTGAATGTTTTTCCGATTTGTCTTTAGCTGAAGATTTATATTATAAACGTGTCAATGAAGTATCGGGAGGCCAACGCCAACGTATTATGATTGCTGTCGCCGCATTGTTACAAAAACCTCTTATTATAGTTGATGAACCAACTTCTGCTTTAGATAATGGATCTACCGAGAAAGTGTTGAACTTTTTACATAAACAAGCGGCATTAGGTACATCTATATTGGCGGTTTCGCACGATAAGAAGTTTGCAAATGGTTGTCATCTTCAAATCATGATATAAATATAAAAATTATGGGAACTATCGATATCTCTTATTTTCATTTATTGATAGGATTGTTATTGTTGATTATACCAATCTATTATTTGTGGAAATATAAAACCGGTTTGTTGAATGCTACGCTCATAGGTACGGCAAGGATGATTGTACAATTGTTTTTAGTGGGTGCATATTTAAGATATTTGTTTTTGTGGGATAAGCCATGGATCAATTTTTTGTGGGTCATCGTAATGGTATTTGTTGCATCAGAAACTGCGTTGACGCGTACGGGGTTGAAAAGAAGTATTTTACTAGTGCCGTTTAGTATTGGGTTTTTATTTAGTGCAGTAGTGATAGGCTTATATTTTATTGGTATTGTGCTTCAATTGGATAATGTATTTAATGCACAATATTTTGTGCCAATATTTGGGATATTAATGGGCAATATGCTTTCGAGTAATGTGATCGCTTTAAATACTTTTTATAGTGGACTCAAACGAGAGGAGCAAATGTATAGATATCTTTTGGGAAATGGAGCAACTCGGCAAGAAGCACAAGCACCATTTATTAAACAGGCTATTGTAAAAGCATTTAGTCCGCTTATTGCAAATATAGCAGTTATGGGTTTGGTGGCATTGCCCGGCACTATGATTGGTCAGATATTAGGTGGATCAAGTCCTAATATAGCCATCAAATATCAGATGATGATTATGGTTATTACTTTTACTGCATCCATGCTTTCATTGATGATTACAATCAGATTGGCGGCAAGAAAATCATTTGATTCATATGGTAAGCTATTGCCAGTTCATACCATGAAAAATAAGATTAAATAGGCTATTGGTAGTTTGTTGAGAATTACAGCGAAGAATCTTACTATTTATTTTGTACTTTGTGTAGCTTTATAGGATACAGTATAGCATTTATAATTTCGAAATATTATAATAAAAAGATGGCTAAAACAGAATTCTGTTTTAGCCATCTTTTTATTATAAATGCATCTAAAATTAGATCAAATATTGTGAGCTGATAGATTCATTGTTTACCACACGTTTAATTGTTTCGGCAAACATATCTGAAATGCTCAATTGTTTTACTTTGTCGCATTTTTTCGAATAAGGAATGCTATCAGTAAATACAATTTCAGTAAGTGATGACTCTTGTACTCTAAAAGATGCTGGGTCAGACATCACACAGTGGCTAGAAATAGCACGAACCGATTTAGCACCTGCTTCGTACATAATGTTGGCCGCTTTAGTGATTGTTCCTGCAGTATCTACGATATCATCAATTAAAACCACGTTTTTATTTTTTACATCACCTATGATTTGCATTGAAGCCACTTCATTCGCTTTCTCGCGTGATTTGTTACACAATACCAATGGCACATCTAGATATTTAGAGTATGTGCTTGCACGTTTTGAACCGCCTACATCAGGAGTTGCGATAACTAAATCTTCAAGTTGTAAAGACTGGATGTATGGAAGAAAAACAGCTGATGCATACAAATGATCTACAGGTACATTGAAGAAACCTTGAATTTGATCAGCGTGTAAGTCCATGGTGATAAGACGATCAATACCTGCAACTACCAACAAATCTGCTACTAGTTTAGCTCCAATTGAAACACGAGGTTTATCTTTTCTGTCTTGACGAGCCCATCCAAAATAAGGGATTACTGCTACTACACTTTTAGCCGATGCTCTTTTTGCTGCATCGATCATAAGGAGTAACTCCATTAAGTTGTCAGAATTTGGGAAAGTAGATTGGACAAGAAAAACGTTAGAACCACGTACTGATTCTTCGTAAGAAACTGAAAATTCTCCATCGGCAAAGTGAGTAATGTTCATATTACCAAGTGGACAATTTAAGCTTGCGCAGATTTTCTCTGCAAGATATTTCGAGTTAGTACCCGAGAATACCATAAAAGGTGCTTTTGCGCTCATTTTAATGTAATAGTTGTTACCTATTTATTTATTTCGCATGCAAAGTTATGAAAAGTATCAGCAATCTAAAAGAGTTATTGTATAAAAAATCTTTTTTCACTCATATTCACAAGAAATATTTTTAAATTTGCGTTAATACTATATATGATAAATTATAAATATGATATATAGACTATTGTAATATAGCGTTTGCTTTATTGACAAAAAATGATTGTCTAAATATTGATTGCACTCATAAATAATATGCTGAATCGGAACATTTCAATTTGTATATTGATAATAACCTTTCTTACTATGCTAAGTGCTTGCGTAGGCGTTGCACCATCGCGAGAAGTCAAATTAATCGATTCACTCAACACTATCTCTTACAACAATAAATACAAAAGTTTAAATTTATCGGATGAATATGCTCATGCTGCATTCGATAATGCTTCGTTGTATAAACAAGGTAAGGCAGAGGCATGCAATAATCTGGCTTTTTGTGCCTTTATAAAAATGGATTTCGAAAAATCGGAACAACTTTATAAAGATGTACATGGTTTAACTAAAAATGAGTTGGAATGTTTGATTGCTGATGTAGGATTGATGCGTATCTATCAGCGAACCGCTATGAATAAAGAATTTTACGATTACCGTAATAGTGCTTTGAAGCGAATGAAACGGATTCGTGAAGATATAAGTGTTTTTACCGATCGTCACGAAACCAAACGTTTAAACTATGCATTTTCGGAGTTTTATTTGGTTTCGGCTACCTATTACTATTATTTGCAACAAAGACGCGAAGCGTTAGAATCACTTCATGAAGTAGCAGTCAATAATGAACTAAAGTCTGATACCAATCAATATTTAGGGTACAATTATTTTCTAGGTTACACCGGTCTGGGAACTGAAACAACTTTAATTCGACAAAAATTATTTCAGTTTGACGAGTTGTATAATACGATGTCATTGGCTTCGGAAGGTGGATATAATTATTATATGGGTACTAGTCTGCAATCCTTGTCCGAATTATTAATGTCGAAAAATGATTTTGATTTATTTGTTTCGCGACGTATGCATATGCTCCAAGCTTTAGATATATCTATCGATTCTTTATTGCCTTTGCGTCTTGCACAAGAAGCTTTAAAATCATTCAAAAAATATGGCGATAATTATCAAATAGCCGGTACATACGTCACCATAGGCAAATATCTAAATATGCATCAACAGTATGCTGCTGCTCTCGACACCCTGTCAATTGCCCTCAATTATGTAAATCGACATCATCAACAGTTTTACGATAAATCGATTAAAGAGTTTGATAAATTGCATCTATATAACTCGTCTGATACCACTTATACTGAAATGGTATGGATAGAACATGAGCAAATCAAAACTCTTCCTGAATGGATATCAAGAATACGCGAACAGCTCAGTGTGTCGTATGCAGGTTTAGAACTGAAAAAGGAGTCGGATTATAATCGAAATATATACCTTGATATCCTAAATGATACTCGTCAAGACAAAGAATTGGAAAGTCGATATTTGGCATTGGAAAATGAATCACGACAGCTCTCCATGATTTTGTTTTTGGTTATAATTGGTATTGTGATCGTAGCTGTGCTTTTTGTCATATTTAATAGACGTTCAAAAATACGAAATACAAGTTATGTGCAACGATTACAAAAAACTTTATCACTGTGCAGAGATATTACTTCTACCGTACCTATGAATGTTGAACTGGTTCAGCAGGGTTTAAACGATTTATTGGGTGATAATAAGGTGTTGATCGTAAATCATGAAAATAGTATTCAACTAATGCCTAAGACGCAATTATCTAAATCGGAGCAAGCATTGGTTCATATCTTACATCCATATATTGAATGGGCATCCGATAACGAATTGACCAACTCCATTTTGAATGATGAACAGTCGCAATTGGATAAGCAACGTTATATCTACGAACAGCATATCATTATCAATAAAAGGCAAAATATTGTAAAAAAAGCCTGTCTTTCAATTGTTACCGGTATTACCCCTTATATTGATAGGATGTTGAACGAAATTAATAAACTAATAGGCAAAGGATATATTAATGATACCGAAATAAAGAAAGCAAAATATCAGTATATCGAAGAATTGGTAAATACCATAAATGAATATAACGATATATTGGCTTTGTGGATTAAAATGAAACAAGGCAAGTTAAGCTTAAATATAGAGACTTTTTCTTTGGAAGAAATCTTTGAACTTCTATCTAAAGGGCGAAGAACTTTTGATACTAAAAAACAAACATTCAATATTCAATCTACCGATTTATGGGTAAAAGCAGACAAGGCTTTGACGGCCTTTATGATTAATACTTTGGTAGAGAACGCACGTAAATATACACAAGAGGGTGGTGAGATTTCATTATTTGCAGAAAAAGCAGACGATTATATTGAGATATCTGTTCAGGATAATGGCAGAGGTCTTTCTGAAGAGGATTTAATGTGTATACGCGACCAGAAAATATATAACTCACACGAAATAGGAGTTCACAATATTCTTGATGAAAATGATACTTTACTTTTAAGCAAAGGAAGTGGATTCGGATTAATCAACTGTAAAGGAATTATCGAAAAGTATAAAAAAACAAATTCTATATTTAGTGTCTGTTTGTTTGGTGTAGAAAGTAAACTAGGTAAAGGTAGCCGGTTTTATTTTCGATTGCCGATAGGTATAAAAAGAACCTTATATACTTTTGCTGTTATTTTTACGCTATTTTCGTGCCAACCCCGACAAAATACTTTAAACATAGATACCGATAACGCATTACTTATTTATTCGAAATATGATTATCTTTTAAATGAAGCTTCCGATTATGCTAACGAAGCTTATTATGCAAATATCAACAACGATTATCAAAAATCGTTACTCTATGTAGATTCTGCTCTTGTAAAACTCAATCAATATTATAAAAAATGCTATCCTGACTCTGATAAAGAGTTAAAGCTTGTCGACGATATTGAACCGGTAGAAATAGAGTGGTGGAATAGTTTAATTAATACCGACTATCACGTAATTCTTGATATTCGTAATGAAGCAGCGGTGGCATTTTTGGCTTTAAAGCAAATCAATGGTTATAATTATAATAATAGGGCTTACACCTCGCTATATAAATTGCAAGGAGAAGACAAATCGCTCGAGAATTATTGTAGAGATTTGGTACAGTCGTCAATCAATAAATTTATAGGTATAGTACTTTGTGTATTATTGTTGATAGCAGCTTTAATAGGTTACTATATCATTTCTTACCGGAAGCGTAAATTGAATCAAATATATTTAGAACAAGTATTCGAAATAAATAAAAAGATTTTTTCATCATCCATATCGTCGGTTAATGGCGATGTAGAAGCTTTGCAATTGGAAGAAAATGCTTTAAACGAAATACCTCGACGCTTAGTATCCGATTCATTTAATTCAATCAATGATTTATTCAATATAAACAACTTAGGATTGGGCATATACAATGCCAATTTGTGTCAGCTCATTTTCACATCTCAAACATCGGGTAGTGAAACTCCTATAATCGTGAGTGAATGCTTTAAAGACGAAATCAAAAAAGTCAATAACACTGCACTGGCCATTCCATTAATTATTGATAAAGACGAAAAGCATCGCTGTATTGGTGTTCTCTATTTAGATTTCGCAAAAGATGCCATTTCGGATACCGATTATATTATGTCGGAATTGATAGCTGGATACTTTTCAATAGTAGTTTATAATGCCATTATCAAAATGGCAAATAAATATCGTGATATCGAATTTGCACACGAAAATGCTAAAAGAGCTTCGTGGGAAGATAGTATTCTTCATATTCAAAATATGGTACTCGATAATTGTCTTTCTACTATTAAACATGAAACCATATATTATCCAAATCGAATTAAGCAAATTGTTCGTAGATTAAATAATAATGAGATTTCTGTCAAAGATGAGACCGACAATGTAGTAGCTATAAGTGAATTGATTGAATATTATAAGGGTATATTTACGATTTTGAGTTCGTGTGCCTCACGCCAGTTAGAAGATATTACATTTAGAAGAGGTACAATTGAGGTCAGAGAATTAATAGACTATGCAATAAAATACTTTCATAAAGCATCTCGTAAACTCACTTTCAGTATAGATTTTACAACTGATTGTGTGGATGGAAAAATAGTAGGCGATATCATTCAATTGAAATTTCTGATTGAAAATCTAATTGAAGAATCGTTGAATGAATCAAAAGATGGTGATATTGTATTTAATGCGATTGATGATAACGACTTTGTACGCTTTCAATATACCGATACCCGAAGAAATAAAAGTGTAGAAGAACTCAATTTACTCTTTAATCCCAACTTAAAGCAGATGACTTCTGCCGATAATGAAAAATTGAAAGGAACAGAGTTTTTAATCTGCAAGCAGATTATACGTGAACACGATGAATTTGCCGGCAAAAGAGGTTGTAGAATTAATGCAATACCTTCTAATATAGGAGGGTACACTATCTATTTTACATTACCTATTAAAACGAAAATAAATTATAAATAATAGAATAACCATATATGGAAGGGAAAAAATTTAAAGTAATTATTGTTGAAGATGTTAAACTAGAACTCAAAGGAACCGAAGAAATCTTCCGACATGAGATACCAGAGGCTGAAGTGATTGGTGCAGCTATGACAGAAGCCGAATTATGGAAACTGCTCGAAATACAGTTGCCCGATTTGATTTTATTGGATTTGGGATTGGGGGGATCTACAACAATTGGAGTAGATATCTGTAAAAATTTATCAATGAAGTATCCTCATATTCATATTTTAATATTTACAGGCGAAATATTAAATGAAAAACTGTGGGTAGATGTACTCAATGCGGGTGCCGATGGCATCATTTTAAAAACAGGTGAACTCCTTACTAAAACCGATGTTGAAGCTGTGATGAATGGTAAAAAACTAGTCTTCAATTATCCTATATTAGAGCGCATTGTAAAACGCTTTAAAGAATCGGTTGCTAACGAGATAAAACGTCAAGAAGCGGTTATCGATTATGATATTGACGAGTATGATGAACGCTTTTTACGCCATTTGGCATTGGGATACACAAAAGATATGATTGCAAGTTTAAAGGCAATGCCTTTTGGAGTAAAATCATTAGAGAAGCGTCAGAATGATCTTATTAATCGTTTGTTTTCGAATGAAGAGAGGGTAGGAGTTAATGCTACACGCTTAGTTGTTCGTGCTTTAGAACTTCGTATTCTTGATATAGACAACTTGGAAGCTGATGAAGAGTAATACTTGGCATATATTTCATCCGGCAACAATGTACTTCTCGCTTACGGCCATTATTATATTGTCGTCATGGATTGCCGAGATTTATGGCTTGAATGTAATATTGCCCCAGACTGGAGAACTGGTATATATACAAAGTTTAATAAGCCCAGAAGGAATTCGTTGGTTACTAAGACATATTGTTACAAACTATACTAACTTTGCTCCATTGGGAATGGTGATCGTAGCCATGTTTGGTATTAGTGTGGCCCAACATTCAGGATTTATAGATGCATTGTTTCGTCACACGGTGCACCCAAGCGATCGGAAAAGAGTGATATGGATAGTTATAGTATTAGGATTGCTATCAAATGCCATTGGAGATGCCGGATACATTATATTATTGCCAATTTCGGCTATGTTATTTCGGTATATTAATCTACATCCCATAATTGGTATCATTACTGCTTATGTATCTGTGGCTTGTGGTTATAGTGCTAATATATTATTAAGCACAATGGATCCACTAATTTCGCGCATTACCGACGATGCCATTATCAATCATAATAGAGGCGCAGATATAATAGGTCAAATGTCGAACTATTATTTTATGGCTGTTTCTACAATATTAATTGCTTTTATTATATATTTTGTGACAACAAAATCATTATTACCACAATTAAATCAATATTCAGTAGAAGCAGTAAGCGATAGATTATTATCAAAAAAAGAGAAACGTGCTGTGAATATTGCTATGATAGTGGGTGCTGTTTATTTTTTCATCATTATATTTTCTACATTTTCATCATATGGCATTTTAAGAGGAGTTAGTGGCAATTTAATGCGCTCACCTTTTATTATGGGCGTTCTTTTCTTATTGTCTTTTGGTATCGGATTAATTGGTGTTGTTTATGGTTTTAGCTCAGGGAAATATCGTTCTGATATAGATATATCTAATGGCTTGTCGCAATCCATGCGATTGATGGGGAATTATTTAGTTATTGCCTTCTTTGCTTCACAAATGTTCGCGTGCATGGAGTATACCCATTTAGATAAATATATTGCCATAGGCGGGGCTAATCTTTTTATTATGTTCGATTATTCTCCATTGGGTGGGCTAATTCTTTTTACTCTATTTGCAGCTTGTTTAAATCTATTTATGGTTTCGGCATTGTTTAAGTGGAATCTTCTTGCATTTATTTTTATTCCATTGTTCGAAAATATTGGTGTAACTGCCGATTATGTACAGTGTGCATTTAGGATTGGTGACAGTTCAACTAATGCTATTACTCCTTTTTTGTTTTATATGCCACTTGTTTTAGCCTATATTCAGCAGTATAAAATTAACACTACATACTTTACTCTAGTAAAATATACATGGCGATATGTGATTTTTATTTTAGCTGCATGGATTTTATTATTTGTTTTATGGTATGTAACTCGTTTACCTTTAGGCTTATAAAAAATAGAGTGAATTTTTTAATAAAAAAAACTTCGAAAACGCTTGCTAGAATGGAATAGAAGCCCTATCTTTGCATCGCAATTAAGGATGGTTCCTTAGCTCAGCTGGATAGAGCAACGCCCTTCTAAGGCGTGGGTCGAAGGTTCGAATCCTTCAGGAATCACTTAGTAAAGAGATATATAAATACGCTAATTATAAGCCTTTTATGTATCTCTTTTTTCTATCTCTTCCTACCCTTGCCGATTAAAAAAAAGATTCTTTTTCTCACTCTTGAGTGAAAAAACAACGAAAAAACAACGAATTATATTTTAATCAATATGGCAACTCTTAAACTTGCAATCCTAAAAGACAAACCATCAATCGATGGATCATATAAAATACGCATCGGCGTATGTCATAAAAAGAAAACATATTTCATTCTTACTCGCTTCAAAATTGAATCTGCTTCTCAGTTTAAAAATGGGATGGTCGTTAAACATCCACAAGCAAGTTCAATAAACACGAAGCTCCGTAACCTCTTAAACGAATATCAAGAACGCCTTGATAGTATCGCGAATATATCTTTATATGACTGCCGACAACTACGTGATGCACTAACGACATCAACTGTAAACCACACCGGCACATTCAACGCTGTTGCTGGAAAAAACGGTTAAATTGAC
>DKPN01000026.1 GCA_002471195.1 Bacteroides sp. UBA7333 | reverse complement strand
CGCGCGCGTAGAAGGGGGTTAATAAATCTATATATTAAAAATATAATAAGCTAATAATGGAGTTTCAATAATTAATAAAGCTAACCTAAATAGAAAAAATAAGGCTTTTAAATAGGCGATATTTCATTATTATGATAGATAATAAAATATCGCCTATTTAAAAATTTGAGAAATTATAATATCAGTCAAATAATAAAAATTGACAAATTCTCTACAATTATAAAGGAATTCACACCTCAGTATTTACTAGAGGGCGAATTTAAATATAGGTTAAATAAGACAATATGAAAGAATTGTCGAAGAGATATAATCCGCATTTTTTTGAAAAAACAAATTTAGAACTTATATTTTGCCCCGATTGTAATATGCTGACTTTCCATGTAATTATCTTTAAAGATAATCAAGTCATTGCTATAAAGAGTTTGCTTTATACCAAACGTATTGAGTATATCGGTTGCCGACAAAAAGAATTCAGCTTTACCATTGAAAGATGTCTTGCGAAAACCTAAATCTAATGATCCACGGCCGGCAATTTCTCCCTGTGGAATAATATCTTTTGCATAATATATATAGGAAGCCTGTAAATCTAAGTTTTTCAACAATTTGATAAAAGTGTTTAATTTAATATTCCACGTATTCCCGACCGTTTTTCCAAATGAAAAAGACTGATTGGTTGGATAAATGATAGTACCATCAAAACTATTAATAGCATTTCTATACCAATTAAATCCAGCATTAAATTTCCATCGTGAATTTAGTTGTTGTTCTACGACTATTTCTGTTCCATAATTGCGCCCTTCACCAAGATTCTGTGTCACGGCATTAATTATCTCCGGTTGAGAAATATCATTCGTATAAATACGAGTAAAAAGATCAGTTATTAATTTATAATAGGCTGAAATAAAGAATGATCCACTTTTCCAATTTGATTTATATGCAATCTCACAAAGCTGAGTAAATTGAGGCTTTAAATATGGATTGCCAGTTTTAAGAATTTCAGGATCATCGTACTTCGGAAATGGGCGTAAATCAAATTCAGTGGGTCGATCTACCCTGCGATTATAAAATAGAGATAGTTTATGATTTTCAATTATATTCAAAGAAATACGTATATTGGGAAATAAAGATAGCTTATTATAAGAATCATCGTGTTTATAATAAATATTTGCCGGATCAATCTTATATTTTATTGATGCATCTTCAGCACGAAGTCCAGCTTCTACATTAAAAAATTTAGATTCATAGTAGTAATTAGCATATAATGAATATATATTCTCTTTATATTTTGACCACGTACCAATATTAGGATCTAATATTGAATTTTGACCTGGAAAAATGTTGTATGATATGGGTATGTTACGCAATTGAATCTTCGTACCTACTTCAAAACGTCCTCCTAGCAAGGGTTTAGCGTAATCGACTTTTAAGGTGACAATTTTTTCTCTCGCAGTTAGTTTTGTTTTATCCGTGGAAGTACGAGTAGCAGTAGAGTCACTAAAAGGAAACAGCTCATCCTCTACCCCATGGACATACATAAACATTCCCTCTAATGAATGTCCGTCTTCGACAAAACAATGCCTATAATTTGCGCTATAATTCATAGCCCATGTGCGCTCATCTTCTGCCCATTTCCAAAATCTTTTCCGCCCAGTACCATTTAAATAATCATAAGGCACATGACCACGATCTATATGATATTCATCCTCAAATAAACCATAAAGAGTAATTAAATCCTTGTCCGAAATAAACCAATCCATACCTAATTTCACCGTATATTGCTGTTGAGTACGATTTTCTAGAAATTGAGAGATAACATCAAGTGCTTCGTCCGCATATTTTCGAGTTATAAACTCATTGCAATTCACTTTTTTTCTAAACATTGCATCAGATTGCAGAAATAAATTTATTTTTTCGGTTCGATAATTTAAGCTAATAGATGGATTATATTTGGGTGTGAACGAATATTTATCCATGATACCTGATAAGTTACTTTTTCTATTCGTTAATTCGCCCAAACCAAAATTGAATCCTGCCTCACCGTTCAATCCTATTTTGGTATCATTTTTATATATAATGTTAATAATACCTGCCATCCCTTGGGAATCATATTTAGCAGAAGGATTATTGATTATTTCAATACGCGCAATGTTGGATGCAGAAATATTATCTAATCCCTTTTGATTGCCAAAGCCTGTCAAAGAAGATTGTCTTCCATCGATAAGTACTAGCACTTTATCGCTTCCTCTCAATAAAACTTTACCGTCTTCATTGATTGCAATACCTGGAAGATTACGCATTGCTTCCAATACAGAACCACCCGACTGAGATATATTGTCGTGAAGATTGAATATTTTCTTTTCTAATTTTCCTGAAACGATATCTAACTTTCCAGTAACAATAACTTCATTTATTGTGGCTGCGTTCTCACGAAGCATTATATCATCAATTTCATAAATAGTATCTGCATCATTAATTGATATTTTTAAAGTATCAGAATCATATCCAATATAAGAAAAAACCAGTATATAACTATCAGCTATAAAGTCGGATATTATAAAACGGCCTTTATCATTGGTGATAACCCCGTTAATAATACTATCGTTAGCATTTAGAATAGATACAGTAGCATATTCCATAGGAGTTCTTGAATCTCTATCCAATACCCTACCAGAAATTGAAAATTGGGCAAATGATGTCTGAGACACAATACCCATTATTAAAAAGATAATTAATTTAAGATGTTTCATTTTGTACAGGTTTTATATTATTAAGTGTACAAATAAAACATACGTTTCTGAAAAAAATTAGAATATCCCTATTTGTGAAATATTAGTTGAAAAGAATGTAAATTAGGTACAGTAAAACTATAAATTATTTCATAGTTCAAAACCTTACAAATTTTGTGTACAATAGCTAATCCCAATCCAGAGCCTTTCGACTTAGTATCATGTTTGTAAAAACGATTAAAGATTTTCTCTACTGGCAAGGGGTTATCGGTAGCTATATTAGAAATCACGAATAAATGATTTGTCAATGATATGCTAATACTTTCTTCATTTTTACTGTGTTGTATAGCATTTACAATTAGATTAGTAATCAATGAATTTACTAAAAAAACATTTGCAGTAATCATCACATTTTCTTCAATTGTCAAAATAAAACGTTTTCCCATTAAATTGACTTCTTCCTCGAATAGGTTACATCTATTTTGTAACACTTGAGAGAGATTGACTATATCATTATTTTCAAATTGCCTATTATCTATTTTTGAAAGCAATAATAAATTTTTATTTATATTGGTAACATTCCTTATATTTCTATTTATACCTTCAATACAAGATAACTCATTTGCTGTTATACTAGGATTTGAAAGCAATATATCTGTGTAATTTTTTATTACAGAAAGAGGTGTTTGAATTTCATGTGACGCATTTTCAGTAAATTCTTTCTGCAAATTGAAAATTTCACGATTTCTTCTCACAAGGTAATCGACAGATATTTGTAGGTCTCTAAACTCCGACACATTTGTTTTATAAAAAATGACATCGTCAACTGAGTTTATTTTTATCCGCTTCAACTGTTCGATGATGCTATAAAATGGTCGCCATACTTTTTTCGAATAAAATGTGATAGCCATCATTATAAGTGCCAAAAGAATGAAAAAAAGGATCGCTTGTACAGCAGCAATACCCATAATTAAATCTTCACTTTCAACTAGATCCTTGCTAATAATTAAGTCGTATATATGATCGTTTATTTTTATTTGAGTTTTTAGTATCCTAAATGGTTCAATATGACCTCTAACTTCATCGTAATATTGCATAGTAGAAATAAAATCTCCTTTGCAAAGAGTTTCCTGCGATGGTTGTATTTCTACTCCAACATCAAAATGATTTAAAAAAATAGAAAATGACTCTATATCTTGAGGTTTTATATCGTATTTCTCTATTCCGAGAATAATTTTTTCTTTTTGAAAAAGTAACGATTCATCCATATCGATCATCCAAAGTCTTTCAACAATAGTATAGAAAACAGGAATACTTATGGCAAAAATTACCACAGAAAGTATTAAATATAAACCTGTTGTTTTTTGAAGTAGTTTCATTATTATCTGTTATTCAGGATTAAATCGATATCCCATACCATGTATCGTTTTTATATACTCGGTACATCCGGCGGTTTTTAATTTCTTTTTTAAATTCTTTATGTGTGCATAAACACAGTCAAATCCTCCAAAGGAATAACCATGATCGCCCATAAGATATTCGGCTATTTCATCTTTTGTAAAAATTCGTCTTGGAGAAGAGATAAGATATAATAAAAGTTGCCATTCTTTGGGTGAAAGACGCACCGTTTCGATATCTTCATAATAAACAACGCGTTGTGTTAAATCGACACAGAAATCATCATATTTTATATAATTATTTCGGTTAAATTTTTTTCGTCTGATAATTGAAAATACGCGCATGGATAATTCCGCCAAATGGAAAGGTTTTACCAAATAATCATCAGCACCGAGTTTTAATCCTACAAGTCTATCATCAAGTGAATCTTTCGCAGATATAATTAATACTCCATCTTGTTTTCCCATCGTATTGAGTTCACTTAATATATCAAGCCCAGACCCATCAGGTAGGCTTATATCGAGCAAAATACAGTCATATTCGTATAAATGAATTTTTTCCATCGCCTCCGAAAAGCATTCTACTCCTTCACAGACATATCCTTCGTTTGTTAGATATGAGATTATCAATTTCAATAAATCTTTATTGTCTTCTATTATAAGTGTTTTCATTTATCAGCTATATGTTTTCAGAAATAAAATTCTGACTCGTAATGCAGAGCATATTTCCCCTATAATCTTTAACCGTAGTTATAGATACAAATGCTAGAATATATACCATAAATAATGTTTGTCTAGATTGAAATCGCTATCCATATTTTTTTAACATATCGATAGTGTGTGTGTTGACATGTGCAAATATATCTTTTTGTTTAATACAATTGTTATTTATATGTGTTTTTAGCCAATTGGATAATAAAATAAATTCGATTTTCCAGATATCCAAAATATTTTATTCTGCAGTATCAACCAATAATTGAATATGCTTTATAAAGCAGCGTTGAATTTTAAATAGATAAGAATACAGATACGATATATATTGCCATAGCATGAACGCAAAAAAGCCTCTCAAGCTTGATGCTTAAGAGGCTTTCTCTGAAAAACGGCGA
>DKPN01000021.1:54741-56178 GCA_002471195.1 Bacteroides sp. UBA7333 | reverse complement strand
ACTGAGCTATTTCCGCGTTTTTGTTTGCGGTTGCAAAGGTAGATAAAATTTGCATATATACAAACATTTTGCACATTTTTTTCTAACCAGAAACTCCTTCTATAAGCGCATCCACAAACAAATAATTTGATTATCAACTCATTCGATTGCGATAATCATCATAGAAAAATTTCTTATAAATCGTAGGTTTACCATCTTTCCCCCATAAACCAATGGCCGGATGATGTATTCCGTTAAACATATTCGTTTTTACCATTGTGTAATGGATCATATCTTCGAAAACAATTGTTTCGCCAATTTGTAGTTCATGATCAAAACTCCACATTCCCATATAATCACCGCTCAAGCACGAATTGCCTCCTAAACGGTAGATATATTTACCTTCGTTTCCTTTTTGAGCACCGCGAACTTCTGGTTGATAAGGCATTTCCAGACAATCGGGCATATGACAAGTAAAACTGATATTCAAAATGGCTGTTTTAATTCCTCTGCTTTCGACTACATCCACCACTTTCGATACCAAGACACCGGTTTGCCACGTAAAAGCCGAACCTGGTTCAAGAATGATATGCAAATGAGGATAACGTGCCTTTAAACCTTTAAGAAGTTCAATCAGATGATTGGTGTCATAATCTTTACGTGTCATCAAATGACCACCTCCTAAGTTAAGCCATTTAATTTGAGGCAACCAAGAGGCAAATTTATTTTCGATATGCTCAAGTGTGCGCTCCAATTCAAACGAAGAAGATTCGCAATGACAATGACAATGAAAACCTTCTATTCCCTCGGGTAATTGTTGTGGCAACAGATCGGCGGTAATGCCAAAGCGAGTGCCAGGAGCACAAGGGTTGTACAATTCAGTTTCAACTTCCGAATATTCAGGATTAATTCTAATCCCACACGATATAGCTTCGGAATGCGAATTTACTTGAGGATAAAATCGTTGAAATTGAGATAAAGAATTGAAAGTAATATGGCTGCTGCAATACATGATTTCGCCAAAATCCTCTTCTGTATAAGCAGGCGAATAAGTATGTGCGCGACTACCAAACTCCTCGTAAGCCAAACGGGCTTCATACACTGAACTTGCAGTAGAATGACTTATATATTCGCGAAATATGGGAAATGAACGCCACATAGCGAACGATTTAAATGCCAAAATTATTTCAACATCGGCACTATCGGCTACATGCTTTATCAAACTGAGATTGTTTCTTAATAAATCTTCTTCCATGATATAGCATGGCGAAGGAAATTTGCTAAAATCTATCATTATAATGTAATCGGTCTATAATTAATCTGATGCAAAAATACAGAATGTTTTTAGAATTATAGAGAAACATAGCCTATTAAAGTATATGCTTAGATCTATGCCCCATCGGTATCACACAAAGTAAATAATAAAATGTAAGGTTTTACAGATAATTTCTTAAGATT
>DKPN01000021.1:0-54543 GCA_002471195.1 Bacteroides sp. UBA7333 | reverse complement strand
AATCTTAAGAAATTATCTGTAAATAGTTGCAATGATAAATTTGAATATTCGAAGGTTGATTATTAGTTTTGAGTAGGAAGATCAAACTCTTTCCAATCGCCTTGCTGACCCTCTTCATCGGTCAATTGTATACGAATCGTTATATTTCCGGTCTTTAGTTTATTGCCGGCATATATATCGGCAGTATATCGCACTCCTTCACCGGGTTCAATGGCCTCTATCAATTGACTGGGCGATATTGAAATTTGTTTATTATTCGTAATTTCTTCGACAACCGGCACCACATCGTAAATCGTTGTATTTCCTTCGTTTACAACATCAAACAATAGTTTGCTACTTTCGTTGGCATTAACCTTTTGAGTTCTGCCTTCATCAATAAATCGGATATTGGTAATTTTCAAATTATTTAAAGGCGAATTGCTATTTTGAGCAGGTATATTGTTATTTGTCTGATATACGGGCTGACTTTGTTGCTGTTGTTGACGATAAGCCTCCTCACGTTTGCGTTGTTCGGCACTGCTTACAGCTCCACCGATGGCTGCACCCGCAATTGTACCGACTATCGAACCAATAGCCGAACCACGGTTTCCACCCCACCAACCATTGTTGTTGTATCCTACATTACCTCCGATAATACTACCGACTGTGCCACCCACCGCAGCACCGGCTGCAATAGCACCAGGATTGGGTCTGCCTTGCATGCCTCGTTGCGCTGTGCAACTACTCAAAGCTATTGCCAATATCAAAAAATACGACCAATATCTATTCATAATCACTTAAACTACTGTCAATCAATTATAGTAAAACGTGCAAATCGCAATAAAAGTTGCTTTTCTCCTACATTTTTAAATAAAATGGTGGCTTTTGCGTTGTCACCATCTCCTTCCACCCGAATTACCTTACCAATACCAAAGCGTTCATGCTGAATATTTTTACCCTCCGACAACGTCTGCCCACTACTCATTGTAGTGGATGTAGATGATTTAGCCTCATCATTAACATCTCCAACAGTCGTATTTAATTTTCTAAAATTACCGGCTTTAACAGGTTCTTTAATAAGAACTTCCTTACGTTTTGGTAAAGCTGAACTCGAAGTGTTTTTCACTGCAAAACCTCTTTCGGTGGGTAGTTTTAAACATGATATATCGATATCGCTTAAGAAACGGCTCGGTGCTCCAAACTCCATCTTTCCATAACGAAAACGAGTCTTGGAATATGAAAGAAAACAATGTTGTTCAGCCCGGGTGATAGCCACATAAAACAGTCGTCGCTCTTCTTCAAGTGCGCGGGGCGAATTGCCAACCATCCCACTTGGAAATAAGTTTTCTTCCATACCCACCACAAAAACAACTCTAAATTCCAATCCTTTGGCCGAATGTACTGTCATTAAAGTTATCTTTTCGTCATCATCGCTATTGGCGGAATCTTGATCAGTCAGCAATGAAACTTCCGAAAGAAAATCGACCAATGAAATATTTTCGTTCCCCTCTTCCCTACGGTTTAGGCAAAAATCATGGATACCACTGACCAACTCATCGATGTTTTCCTTGCGTGCTTGACCTTCAATACTGCTATCTTGAAAAATGTCATTCATAATGCGCGACCTTTTGATAATATCAGTACCAATATCGTATGCATTTTTAGTGGATACTTCGGTAATAAAACTATCTATCAACTCACGGAATCCTTGAAGTTTGGTATGGGTTCCTTTATTTATGTTCAAGCCATAGGTAAGAGGTTCGCATAATACTGTCCATAAACTCACATTGTTTTCGGTAGCAGCCGCTATAATTTTACGCACCGTAGTATCGCCAATACCCCTAGCAGGATAATTAATAATACGTTTAAAGGCTTCTTCGTCGTTAGGGTTAATTACCAAACGAAAATAGGCAATAATATCTTTGATCTCTTTGCGCTGATAAAAAGATAATCCACCATAGATTCTATAAGGCATTCCACGTTTGCGAAGCGCCTCTTCGAAAATACGACTTTGTGCGTTCGTTCTATACAATATAGCAAATTCAGAATATCCATATCCATGTTCCCGACGCAATGAGGCAATTTGATTGATCACAATATCTCCCTCTTCGGTATCGCTGTAAGCTTGCGAAACCAAAATAGCGTCGCCTTTATCATTTTCTGAAAATACTCTTTTGGGTATTTGCCGTTGATTTTTACCGATCAAACTATTGGCTGCCTGCACAATATTTTGGGTCGATCGATAATTTTGTTCTAATTTAAACACCTGCGTGTTAGGATATATCTTTGTAAAATATAGTATATTATCGATATCGGCACCACGAAACGAATAGATACTTTGTGCATCATCACCTACCACGCATACTCGTTGATGACTTTCGGTAAGTTGAAGCACAATGCAATGTTGTGCATAGTTCGTATCCTGATATTCATCTACCAATACATATTGAAACTGCTCTCTATATCTCTCCAATACATCGGGATGCTCTTTAAACAAAATATAGGTATAAAACAATAAGTCATCGAAATCCATTGCACCCGCTTGTTTGCATCTATCCCAATATCTTTGATAAATATCGCTCATCATTGGCATGCGTGCCTTCGAATCTTCGTCGCAGGCTTCTCTATTAAGCGCATAACTCGCCGGACTCACCAGATGATTTTTAGCATTCGAGATGCGCGACTGAACAGTGCCGGGCCTATAGAGTTTTTCGTCTAATTGCATCTCCTTTATTATGGAACGAATCAAACTTTTACTATCAGAAGTATCGTATATTGTAAACTGAGGCGTGAATCCGATTTTATCTGCTTCGGAACGAAGAATGCGCGAGAAAACTGAATGGAAAGTACCCATCCACAAATAACGTGCAGTATTCATCCCTACCTGCTTAGCAATACGATTCTTCATTTCACGAGCGGCCTTGTTGGTAAAAGTCAATGCCAATATATTCCAAGGCTTATACCCATGCTGAAGCAGATATGATATTTTATAGGTCAGCACACGCGTTTTGCCCGAACCTGCTCCGGCTATCACCAACGAAGGTCCTTCGCAATAGCATACTGCATTGTATTGACTCTCGTTTAATTCACTCAAATAATCTTCATTCATACACACAAAAATAGAACATAAATCAATACGATTTATCATTTAATTTATTTTTATCTATCGCTAACAGATGAGAAGAGCACATTCTGTTGAATGGCAAACCTTTTAGTACCAACCTTTGTTATTTATTTAGTTAATTACATATCCATATAATTACTATATTATTTTCTTAAAATATTTATGATTATGACTCATGAAATGCCTAAACTTCCTTATGCAAATAATGCTTTGGAACCTGTAATCAGTCAGCAAACAATAGAGTTTCATTATGGCAAGCACTTGCAAGCTTATGTAAACAACCTTAACAACCTCATACCGGGAACTAAATTTGAAGATAAAAATCTAGCAGAAATTATATCCGAAGCACCTGATGGTCCTATTTTCAACAATGCTGGTCAAGTATTAAATCATACCTTATATTTTTTACAATTCAGACCAAATCCATCACGTAAAGAACCAGCAGGTAAGTTGGCCGAAGCAATCAACCGCGATTTTATCAGCTTCGACAATCTTAAAAAAGAACTTAACGACGCAGCAGTCGGATTATTTGGATCGGGATGGGCATGGTTAGCAGCCGATAAAGACGGCAAGCTCACCATTACTAAAGAACCCAACGGTAGCAATCCTATTCGTCATGGCTTGAAACCTATTTTATGCATCGACGTATGGGAACATGCATATTATCTCGATTATCAAAACCGTCGTCCCGATCATGTGAAAGCAATATGGGATATTATCGATTGGGAAGTTGTAGAAAAAAGATATTAATATTTTTATAAAGATATTCCTTAGGTCATTATCGTGCAATAAACACGATAATGACCTTTTTATTTTTAACATACATCTTATAAAAAACGAATAAAGATTAATAAATAGGTACCTTCTTATACTTTTTTACATTATTTGCAGAATTAATCATTCAATGTGGAAAACATCACTGAATTAACATCCAAATAATAACATTTAATACTTTACACCTACACATGAAATTTATTTTATCGAGCTATCTATTCTTATTTTCTTTATTAGCCAACGCACAAGCTATTGTAGACAACAGCCGTATCAATACTGACGAAACGCTGCAATACTCTATCATGACTATTTGCAAGGATGCAAAATTGCAAAAATCATTTCAAAGCAAATTAATGAATCAGTTGAGAGAGAAGCCTAGTCAATTTGTAGTTTGTGATAAAAATGAGGCACACCCCGACATCATTATAGGAATGGAGGGTACGGATAAAGATAATATGACAGTAAGAGCTTCTATTTCGACTTTAGCTAACCACTCTATCTTGTTAAAAGGAAATATTCATGATTTAGGAAAAACTCTTGCTGACACTCTATACAAATACTATTATTCAGGAAGAGCACCCCAGTTTTCGACCATTTTCACCCATGGAGAAAAAGGATATTTTATTTATAGAATTCCTACCGTAGTCACTCTTCCTACCGGCAGAGTGATAGCCATCACAGAAACCCGCTCGGGACATGCCGACTGTGCCGAAAATGATATCGTTGCAAAAATAAGTGATGATAAAGGTAAAACATGGAGCGAATTAATGATATTGGCTCAAGCTGGCGAAAACAGCTTAAATAACCCAACGGTGGTTTATGTTGAAGAAATAAACCGGATATTATTGGTATTCCAAGATTATACAGCAAAACTAAACGAAGGGAGTGCGAAAACAGGATTAGAAGGAAAAGGCATAACCCATACATTCATTATTCATAGTGATGACAATGGCAAAACATGGTCGTCAATGAAAGACATTACGAAAGAAGTTAAAATATCGAATGCCACCGGTTACTGTTCGGGACCCGGCATTGGCATTAGAGTTGTGGGAGGCGAAAATAACGGTAGAATCATTCTTCCCTTCAATGTATCGGGAGGTGCTGATGGTTGGTACAATTATTTATGCTATTCGGACGATTTAGGCGAAACATGGAAAGTTATGGAAGGTAAATCCAATTATGGAACCAATGAAAGCCAAGTAGTGCAATTGAGTAGCAATGACTTTTTAATCAATGCACGCTGCCATAAAGCAAGACGACAATTAGAGACGAAACCTAAAGATTGGAATCCTTGGAATTTTCCTGATGTTACCAAAGCCAGAGGATTTATTCCGGTGAATATCATCAACGAAAAAGCGGTTTGGGGCGAAACAGTCGTGCGTGAAGATCTGATTGATCCTTTATGCCAAGGAAGCATTTTAAGAGTAAGCGGTTTAAAAAACAATGAGCCCTCTAGAATACTCGTATCCAATCCAGCTTCGACTGTAGTGGTCAACGAAGCACACAAAGCCTATCGTTCTACTCCTCCCATGCGCATTAATGGCGTAGCGCGTATCAGTTACGATGAAGCGCAAAGCTTTGCTTTCTCAAAACGCATTCATGGCAATCGTTATACTGATTTTTACTATTCAGTACTTACTAACTTAGGCAACGGCGAAATAGGATGTATATTCGAAACAAGAGATGGTATTAAATTTGCTAGCTTCAATACCGAATGGTTAACTTCAGGAAAGGATAAAGGTTTATAATTTTTCTATAATCAATAAAAAGGGCTGTCTACAGTTGTGAGACAGCCCTTTTCGTACATACAATATTCTATCAATTTATCAGATATTAGCTTTCAACTAAAAATCATATCATACTGAAAAAAACATATAATTAATCAATGATAGTACTAGATATACGAACAATTGTTGGTGCTCCTTTGAGTGGTACATTTATTTCTATAATAGCATAACCTACTCTTGATTTTTTTGTTAATGGAATATATGAACACTCAAAGCGATAATTCTTGCCATTCAGTTCTTGCACAGATACACTTGAAGGAATATATTTAGCACCAATCAAATAATATATGCAGTTATCGAACAAGCATTTGTCCGAATCAAGAAGTGGCCGGTAATGACTCCATAAACCAGTCGTATCGTGTTCAGCTTCGAATGGGTAAACTTTATATACTAACGTATCTTCCAATACCATTTCATCGTGCGGGCGATAAGAAATAAATTGTATTTCCGCATTTCCGGGTTGAAGAAATTGAAATCGGAATATCTGAGTTACATTACATCCCGGTATATTGTTATTAGCCTGCATCTTTTCTTCGATTAATGCGGCTCCTCCCATTAAGCCGATGAGAGTATAACGATAACCACTCTTCGAATTGAATGAGCGCTCTATTGTAATAATATCTCCTACTTTGAATGCTGTATTGCGCATAATGTATTGATATTTGTAAATGACGAAATAGAGTTTAAAAAACAGCTAGCCAATAATTTTAGAATTGTTGACTAGCTGTTTGAGATTATAAAAATACACAAAATAAGAGCATGGTATATCAAGATGTATCATTCATTTATGATTTTCACAACTGTAATTGCATACACCAAATGGCTTAACAATAAAACGATTACTGTCATCATCTTCATTTCATCTCCCATCAAGATCATACCCAACTCCGCTATTAAAAAAACAACAATTCCATAAATAAAGCCCTTGAGATAAATATTGCCTATTTGAGTCACCATTTCTCTAAATAAAAACAAATAGGCAAATGCAAAGAGTATACCTACTAAATATAACACGCCAATCATAGTGCATGTAAACCATCCTGATGTTGGGGCTATGTCAGTTTGATTGACCAACATAGTTGCAAGGTTTATTTTCACACCCATTATAGGTGCAAGAAATACATTTATGATGGTTAAAAAGGCGGAGCCAACAATACCTCCTAAAATAGTCCTAAATATTCTGTTTTCCATATCTCTTAAAGTTATCATCCATCACATATGCAGGCTTAATCAGTTTTTATGCTTTACTCAATTGAGAATAACACGTCGGCATTCAAGAATTATTTATTTTGCACATATAGTGATCTATTATTACTACAAAGTATTACTATTTTATGAAGTCATAACGGTTTGAAGAAAGACAGCAATCATCTAAAAGCTACATTCATTGTTTAATATCACCATTACACTGAAGGATCAACCACCTCACCTCCATCATTATTCCTATTGCCTTCCTTCTTTTGTACCGTTGTATCCCTTAACTCTTCCCAAAATAGATTTTTATCAATCAACGCACGACTCGTAACTCGATTATCCATATTGCGTTTAACTTCAGGAATGAAACGTACTCGTACACTTGTTATCTGCGACGCATTCACCTCTTCCTCTGTGTCCACACCATTACCACGCGCGTTAGCCGTATAATAGAAAGTACCCAATCCTTCAAGTTTCACTGTGCGCCCATTACTCATATAGTCGGCCATTACTCCTGCCAATTCTTTAAGTACAGCAAATGCATCTGCACGACTCACGGTGGAGATCAAAGCCAATCTGTCAGCTATTTGATCTGTTGACACAGGTTTCCCCACAGTAATAGACTCGGGATACCACTTGTTGTTGATTTTTTTCAATCGCTTTCTATAAAATGCCATATACCTAATTTTATATTCTCCGTGATATTTGAGCGGTGTTTTAAAGAGTACTGAACCTAAGCCTCAACACCTCTGAGCTTATCCATGAACAGTTCTGACGCAAGGGCTCCTCAGTTCAGTACTCTGAGTGGCTATCTACTAAACCACTACCACCTCCTTAAATTTCGCAAAGAAGATGAACAGAAATTGCCAGACACAATGGCCTTCCGTCTGGCTTGGAAGGATGTCTATTGAAGAAACATACAATAAAAGACAATGCTAATATAGAATATAAAAATCGATTTAAAATCTACAATTTCAACATGAAGACGGGTTGACGTTGTTTTGATAACAAATGACTCTAATTAACTAATAGAAGATAAGTTACAGCTATATTGAATATAATATTATTCATCCCTTCTTCATATATATCTATTTCATTGTATCAAATTTATGGCATCTATATTTTTACTTTATTAAAAAGAAGTTTTTTGGTCTTTTGCACTTCTTAATTATAAAATAATAAAGCTGTAACTGTCAGGATTAAGGATAAATAGATACTAGTTATATAAAGTCAGTAGATCTGTTCATAAGCGTGCAACAGACTTTAAAGTTGTTTGATGTTTAGAGATATGAATTAGAATCCTTGGGAATAAAGCCATCCAACGATTTATTTACTCAATATTGAAAAATAATCAGATGTAATCAACAAAATTAATGTAGGCTGAAAAGAATCAACCCCAACCCAATCATTAAATGATAACAATTAGACCATTTTAAAAACACAGGAGTTCATTATATTGACCAACTCCATTAAAAAAATAATAGAATATGAAATTAAAAGTTTTATTTGCCACATTGGCTTTTATGGGTATGATTTGTACAGTATCTGCTCAAAACACAAATACCAAAACAGAAAAAAGCAAAACTTGTACTGTAGACAATAAAAAATGCGATAAAACAAACAAAACAGAAACCGCTTCGTGTACCAAAAAAAGTAATTGCGACAAAGCTGAAAGCAAAGATGCTAAATCGACATGCACAAAGAAAAAGAACTGCGACAAAAAATAACTCTCTACAATTTAAAAGCGCTCGAAAGCAAATTCGAGCGCTTTTTCTTTAAACTCTTATTTCAAGAGACCTGAACCTTTAAGAATAAACGGTTATTATATCATTACAAACTAGATATCATGAGTTTATTTTATTATGAACTCTATTTTTAAAGCAATCTATCTCTTCCGCCGAAAATATAGTTGTAGTAATAGGATCATCTATACTGATTTTGGCCAATCGATCTAGCAATTCGGCCTTCTTTTCATAGCAAGAGCAGTAGGAACATAGTTTGAAATGAAGTTTCAATTGAAGTTTTTCTATAAAACTCAGTCGCGCATGAAACTTTTTTTCCAATAAATAGGTAGCTTTAGTACATGAAAGTACAAAAATATGTATGAAGTCTTTATACATTATATGTCCATAATTTTAAATATTAAACCACTTGGCATCGATACATCGGCGTAATTGCAATCTACTTCTTTGCAGCAGCTTCCAATAATTAGTGATCGATATACCCAATTCCTTACAAATAGATTCAGTTTTGGTTTCCTGCAGATAACAGAGTTTTACCACGATACGCCATCTTTCGGGCAAAGACTCCAGACAGCCGTAAAACTGATCTCTAAACTCTTTATTGTCCAATAAATGTTCTTGTGTGTCATCGGCAAACCAATTGTTCACTACATCTGGGTGATTCCATTCACCATGATTATCGAAGTCTGAATGGAATTGAATTTTAACCTTGATACCTTGTTTATATTTTTTCTTATACAAATCCATTACTTTATGATACAGTATCCCCATCAACCATGCCTTTATTGAGCCGTTACCATTGTAACTGGAGTAATTCATATACGCAGAATAAAAAACATCTTGAACGATATCTTCGGCATCTTCTTTATTGGATAGTAAATAATAAGCTTTATTTAATAAGACGGATGAGTAATCATCTATCAACTGTTCAAATTCTATTTTCGTACTTTGATGCATAATATATTGTTTATCTATGGCAAAGATATTCTTTTTGTTCATTCTCCAATAACATAAATCCAACTCCCAACAGAGGCAGATCTTTCAAGATAAAGAAATCGGTAATAGGTACACCCTCTACCACTCTCCATACACCGGGAGATGTAAACAAAAAGCTAAGTGTGAATAAAAACGTTACAATGATCATGAATGCCGCTATTTTTCGAGCCGTACGCCACCAGATGGCTAAAATCATCATCATTGCTGTCAACAGTTCGAAACTCCCTATCAGATTAGAGACAGCCCGAACAGAAAACAGATCGTAAAGCCATGCTGTCAATGGTTGGTTTTCTACCAAGGGTTTTATAGCATATGCCTCTATCGATGTAAACTTAAATATGCCTATCCACAAAAAAAGAATAAAGACTCCGCCATAAGCGATGTAGTATCCGGTACCATTTTTAATATTCATTGCCGACCCATTTAAAATGTTAATACTTTATAGCCTTTTTTGAGATAATCGGTCAGTGGCTCGCCCATCGGTATGACTTCATATCCCAGCTCTTTTAATTGAGGTGTCACATTATATTCGTTGGCACAGGCGATACATGCTTTAATGATAACACCCTCGTTTTTCATCTGCGCCAATTTATTTTGCAGCTCTTTATCTTGAGATATTAATTGCGCTGAAGGTCCCCAAATAACAAGGATTACTTCATCAAACCATCGATTACGCTTGGCAGCATGCGGATACATCAAAGCAACCCGTTTTGCGACCATCGGATCATTGCTGCTCCAGACAACCACTAGCTTGTTACTATTATTTATCAAACACCCATTTTTACTCTCACTATTACCGTCTATTTCTTGCGTGTTCGCATATAATGTCCCTGCAAACAAAAATCCCAATAGAAATATTGACTTCATTAAAATCGCTTTCATTTTTCTTTCCATAATTTATTAATTAAACTGATTATATAAATGGCACTTCGCTAACAAATCTTGTCAATATAGTCTGATAAGATATTATTTCCTGACTATGATTTTCGATAAAGTTTAGTCTCTATGCTTTGAAAATCAATCAAACTATGCTAACATCATCTAATACAATCGTTATACACGGCAAGAAAAATCATTACGTATCAATCGAGAAGCAACGCGTATCAATTATTCAATCAGAAGAAGATAGAAAACGAAGAAATATTAAATTTATACCAAAATCAAAAAATCACTGATATGAAAACGGAAGAAAAATTAAATCTATTGATAAAAAGAAAAAGATGCTGTGTCAAAATAAGATAATAATAACTCAAATAATTCATTGCTGAAACCGTATTCTATATCTATACTAAGAATAAATATTACACTCAATAGCTTGTAGGGATTATAATTGCCATTATTTAATAATCTTTCATAGGCACAAGCTGCAAAACTGCTATTCGCAAACGACAAAAACTACTATCATGATCCAGATTAACTGCTAACTTAACACAATAGAGTCGATCTTTTATGTCTCTGTTGTGTTAAGTTTAGCAGTTATTTGTTCAATTATCTCATTTCTATTATTTTTTTAGTGTTATTCGTAAAATAGAGGTCATCATAAAAACAGAGATTCATTTAGTCTCATTCGGCAATCAATATGTATCACAATTTAAATAATCGCATTATTAATACAAACAAGGTTATACTTTTGCAATAACCTCATCTCAGATATAATAACATATAGATTTCTGATGTACCGACTCGTATGCCTAAGTTATCGGACATTATTGAAATAAAATATCAGTATGAAGAGTTACTATAATTTTAATCCTATGCAAAATTCCAAACATAACAACCATAATCATGTGGTATATGAGGAAAGTTCTGTCATCTTTGAATTCCTAAAATTTGAGAGCGGACACCAAATGAAAACAGAAAGCCTTTCGAAAAATTACATTTTAGCATTTATCAGTGGAGAGCATGAAATAGAAATTAATTTAGCCGGAAAACATATATTAAAAGCCGACGAAATTTTATGCCTTCCCAAGTATTCCAAATTATCGGCCAAAACATTGGTATCAGGAGACATTATCATCATTACATTTGAAGTGTCACTTTCAAGCGGGGATGTAAGTAGCATGCATGAATACTTATCGACCGCTCCGATTACAGAATTCAGATTCATGACACTTACCATGGACTATGCCATGAAACATTTTTTCGAAATGGTCGCTTATTTAATCGAAAGCAAAAGAACCAGTACAGACCTATATAAGGTCAAATTCAACGAATTCTTTATTTTATTAAAAAGCTATTATAGTAAAGAAGAGATTACCCATTTTCTAGGCCTCTCTATACTAGGGATAAGTGAGTTTTCAATTTACATATATTCAAATTATCACGAAGCCAAAAACTTGCAAGAACTCATCGCAAAGTCACATTATAGTAGAGCAGCATTTTATAGAAAGTTTCGCGAAAATTTTAGTGATATTACGCCTCAACGCTGGTTTAATATCCAAAAGCGTTCTCAGTTTTTACTGGTTGGCTCGCTACCCGATATCACTCCTAAGCTAATGATGAAGAAATTAAATTTAAATTCGATGTCTACCATGAATCGTTTATGCCAAGAGTTGTTTGATTGCACACCCATGAATTTAATAAAAAAGCTCAAGCAATAATATAGCGTGCATGGTGCAATATTATTTTAAGACCTTTCTCTTAATATAAATATAGACTATCGGTGGCAGTATCAATAATGAGTATATTCCTATCAGAATTAAAAAATAGTTTCTTTGATGCGATATATCCAATTGTGATGGGGGAAAAAATGACAACACGAAGCAACACAAGGCAGAACATAAGCCGATCAAAGTTATCACCCATGCTTGAAATATATTTTTGCCGGCTTTATAGGGTCTATCTATCGTTTTATTTTTATAGCGCAATCTGATAAACGATACATACATAATCACATACATCGTTAAGTAAATTGCATTTGTCATCTGCAACAACATCTGATATCCTTGTTGAACGTGCGATGAAATAACATATATCAAAGAAAGTCCTGTCACAATAATAGCTTGAGCCAAAAGAATCACAATAGGCGCATTATTTTTATTTTTTTTCTCAACTACTTTCGGTAAATAGTTTTGCGAAGCGATATAGCTTAACACAGAAGCAGGTCCTGTAATCCATGCCAACGTATTGGTCAAAACACCGAATGCTAATGCAGCGGCCACCACCGGCAAAAGTAGTTTAACACCGATATAAGAAAAATATTTTCCCAATGCGGCAATCACCGATTGAGTGATATTTAAATCTTTAGAAGGAATTACGACAGCAATAGCAATAGTGCCCAATATATAGATAATAGCAATGATCAAAGAGGTCCAAAAGAGTGCCTTTGGATAGTCACGTGATGGATTTTTCATCATATGCACATGTACCCCATTCACTTCAAGACCCGAAAAAAACAATAATATGCTCACGGCCATTACAACTTGATCGATGGTATTAAAGTGAGGAACAACCTGAGAGATATCAGTATTCATTTCAATATGCCCCCCGCTGAACATATAATAAATAGAGAAAAAAATCAAGATGGATACCGGAATAAAAATACCGATCCATACCCCTACGACAGATATTTTACCGATATTGGTCAATCGGTTTTTTACATTAATCAAGGTGCACAACCAAAATACGACCAATATAAAACCAATAATATAAAATTTATTGTTGCTTAAATGTTGCGCAAAATCAGGATTTGGGAAAATATAAGAAAAAGTAACGGCCGCAAATGTCAACGACAAAGGATAGAAAAAGACAGATTGTATCCATTGCAACCAAGATGCCACAATGCCTACTTTAGGAGAAAAAGCTTCGGATGTCCATGTAAAGACTCCACCTCTACCCGGAAACATAGCACCAAATTCAGCCGATATTAAAGCAATGGGTATCAAAAAAACAACAATTGCGATTAAATACAATGAGATGGATGTCAGACCATAAAAGGCTTCCGACGGAAACCCATAAATATTGATCACAGTAGCTATATTTAAAGCCACAAGTGTACCTATACTGAAATAACTACTTTTAGCGATTTTATTAGATGGATCGGACATGATATGAAATAGGTATTTAAAGAGTGCTTCATAATGAAGCACTCTTTATATGAATAGATTAAACTTGTTTGTAAGTTTCTTTTTGAATAAAAATCAGAATTAAAGACAACACAGCCGCAGCTACAAATGGTAAGTACATTACATATTGTCCATGATGTTCTAAGCTAGATGGTAGGTTCATTAAGATACCACCAATGATAAACATAAATGCATTTACAAATGCTGCACTCGTACCAGTAAGCGGACCCCCTGCTACATCCGAGCCAATCATAAATGATATCATCTCGGCAGTAGCACCCAAGCCAATCAAAAACATCATTGTCAATGCCAACCATAATGGAAGCTTCACATAGATAACCAAAATTAATGCAGCAACTACAATGAGCATACCAATAAGCGATGGTAATTTTCTATTTTTAATAGCTTGCGACCATCTTGGCCAAAATAAACTACCGATACCCAGTCCCGCCCAACATAGAGCAGAACCAATATTTCCGGCATCACCGCCATAACCGGCATGTTCAATCATTTGTGGTGCCCATACTACGCCAATGGCCAACTGAAGACCAAATGCGATACCTCCCCAAATAGCAGCAATCCATATTTGCGGAAACTTAACAATCTTCCACAAATCATCAAATACCACCTTGAAAGGATTTTCCTTATTCTCAATTTTTTGCGGATTTCTCACGAAAAGTATTGCAAGAACAATCAAAACAATACCAAAGAATCCCAAATATACAAACATCTCTTTGTAGGTAATATGTCCTAATACCCAATTGGTGATAGGCTGTTGGATAGCCGAAGAAAAGCTGGAAGACGTTTCCACATATCCAAACATAGTGCCATATGCAGCCAATCCAAACCATTGCCCTCCAATATAGCCGGCACCAACAAAGCCTACACAAGCCCCCAAAGCCATAACCAATTGAGCTACAATTATCAATGAATAATCATCGGCTATACCATAAAGAAACACACCCAATGTTACCAATATAAAAGCCGGGATCAACACTTTTTTAGCCCCGAAGGAGTCTAAAAAAGCACCTCCAAAAAATTGGAAGATGGCAAAAGCCCAAGTATATACGCCGGCTATGATAGTGAGTTGTTGCGTCGTTAATGATAATGTTTTTTGGATATCTCCTTGAACTACCGAGAACATGGTTTGTACATTGAATAAGAACAATACAAACACTACTACAATAGCCCAAATCCACCATGCTTTCCCTCCACCTAAGTGAGGTTGCGTCGTTAATACATTTCCTGTACGTGGCATAATATTTTATTTTATAAATTCATTAGCATACATAAATGGTTTATCTTTTCTTTCGCGATCATAAACCTTATTTCCGGCCACATAGGTAGCCATATTCATATTGTCGAGCGCCAATGTTTGCAAAACAAAAAGTTTATCCATAATCGATTCGGTAAACTTCATACGCCATTCAACAAATTCCGATGGATTTAAATCGAGCACTGCAATATCGGCCTCATAACCCGGAGCCAACGAGCCTATCGAATGTTCTAAATGCAAAGCCTCAGCACCACCTCGAGTAGCCAAATAGTAACTATGTATCGCACTCATATTTTTACGTTTCAACATAGACACTTTATATGCTTCATTGAGTTGTCGAGGAATCGAGAAGTTGGTACCCCCACCCACATCAGTACCCATACCTACGCGTACCGGTCTTTGTGGATCTTTAGCTTCCCATACTTTAAACTCACCGTCGCCTAAGAATAAATTAGACGATGGACAATGTGCACATCCGCATTGTGCCATATGTAATGTCTGCCACTCCTCCTCTTTCATCAAGCAAGAGTGCGCTAATAAAGATTTACGGTCAATCAAACCATATTCTTTATAAACATCGGTATAGTTATCTATATTAGGAAACAGTTGTGTCACCCATGCAATTTCACCTACTGACTCGTTCAAATGAGTGTGCATAATAACGCCTTCATCGAGATGTCTTTGATATAGTTCACCTGCCAACATTAACTGTCTTTCGGTACTAGTAGGAGCAAAACGAGGAATAACAGAATAAATTTGTCGTCCGCGATTATGCCATTTTTTCAATAGCGATTCAGCAATTTCTACCGACTCTTCGGCAGATTCGTCTTTCAATGAATCAGGCAAGTTTCTATCTTGAAAAACTTTACCGGTAATCATTCGAGTGTTATAGCGTTCCGACTCTTCAAAGAATGCATCAACCGATGTAGCGAATGTGGTACTGAATACATTTGCAGTAGTAGTGCCTTGTTGCAGTATTTGTTTGAAAAACATTTTTGCTACTTCATCGGCAAACACTTTATCTTTATATTTTGCCTCAGTTGGGAAAGTATATTCGTTCAACCATTGTAGTAGTGTATCGCCAAAAGAACCTATCATAGGCGATTGCACATAGTGTACGTGACAATCAACAAATCCCGGCATAATCACCGAATTGGTATAATGATCAATATTATCTAATGTCGGATATTTATCCTTAATAGAAGCATAGTCGGCTACATCAAGAATAATTCCGTCTTGAACAACGATTAATCCATCTTCAATATATAAATAGCATTGATCAGATGGATTGAGGAAAGGATCATCTGTAAAAGTAACAATTTGACCTCTGATGCCTTTTAAAGGACCTCCGGCAGTATTAACCGGCATAGCAATTGGATTCTTTTTCATAATACAAAAATTATAATTATAGAATAATTCTACATTTAGTTAAAAAATAATGATACGTCTGTATATCATTATCATTAACAGCAAATCTTTTATATTGTTTAATAAAATTCATATAACAGGCAAAGAATCTCAATTAGATATTGATATGTAAATAATTACAACAAAAAAAATAGCACTATAACCTAAAAAAGGCATAATGCTATTTTATAGTTGATAAATTTTATTGAATTCCACCACCCGAGTGATCGGTATGACTCGATCCCAATGTTAGTTTTTGATCTAGAGTTACACCCACATATTTTTTAATAGAAACATCGGTTATAAATTCGTTACCATCTTCCAATATAAAAGCCAAAGATGGATAAGTGTGTATTTCTATATTTGCAACAAAATTTACCAAAAGGCTTGCATCACCACTCACAGACACTTCACGAAGTATTTCAGTTTCAACGATACCCGGTGCTGTACCTACCATCATCTTCAAACTTATTTCGATCTCAGTAATAATAGATGCGATTTGCTCAGCTGTTTTATCGGCAAATTGAGTTTTAACCGAATTTTCAAAATCATCTGTCAACTCCCAACCCATTCGTTGCGTACCTGCTACCGTAGCTGTTTTTGAAGTCATCGAACCTAAATTATTCACTTCTACACTATGAATGGTTTCTGTCATATTGTTCGTTAAAACCGAAGATGGCACCGACATAACAAAACCATGAACAGAAAAACCATCTAATGGTGCTTCATACATGCCAGTACTTGGATCTAGTTTCACCTCACCCTTTTCTTCCCATTCGCCATTTTTGTTCAAAACAACATGTTTCACATTTCCAAACAATACTCCATGCATTTTAGAACCATCATACTTAATGGTAGCCGGAATATTAAATTGCATACTAGGTTGAGCATCAAACACAAATAGTGGTAATTTGCCTTCCATGCTACCTACACCGGGAATAAATTCAGTGAGAGAGGCCTGCACATCCTTATCTACTGCTCCGGCAGGTAGTTCAACCGTAGTATTTGATCCTGTTTCAGTAGCATCCTGCATTACAAAATCCTCATTTGCAGGAATCGTAACAGGTGGTGATTGTTGCTTCATCATTTGATTCAAGCCAAAATAAGTTTGCGACTTAGCATCACTAGGAATAACACAAGAACCATCAACGTCGATATATCCGTCTTTTGAAAAATTCACCGGATAGGTTCCTGTTTTTGGAAACTCAAATTCATAATATCCCGTATTACCGGTTACCATTTTTTTGTTATTAATTGTAACAGTCACCCCACTAATAGGTCCCGACTCCTCCGTCACAAATCCCGATACAAAATATGCCACTTTGTCAAGTGGGTTTATTACTATTTCGGGTGATACAGTGTCATTATCATGACATGACACCAATGCAACCGACATCAATGCCCCAACTAGGGCACTAGAAAAAACAGACAATCTTTTTACTCTTCTCATAAAATATTTTTTTATATTAATACCTCTATTTATTATTAGTTATCATCCTTATTTAATATTAATCGGCCACCATCCATGCCCCATCATAATCAACACTTCCTCCCTCTCCCGGATGAGTTTGATACGTTTCACCCAGTCTACGTTTAAAGTACTCATTACCCGTTTGTGCACTATATTCCATTTGATAATAGTCGGGCAATGCTATCCTGAATTTCTTTTTACTCCACCATTGCGGTAGTCGTACGGCAAAGTGAAATCCTCCATTCGCTTTCCCCCCGGCAATCATTGCATACACACCGGCTATGGTTTGTCCAAAACGACGACGGCAATCAATGCGTGCACCATAATCACCAAACAAAAAACGATGACCGGCCAGTTTTATATCCATATTCCAAGAGGGAATATTAAACTTTGTCATCACTTCAGCACTCACTCGCTTCCATTTCGACAATTGCCACTTTCCATGATTGAAAGTCGATGCACCGGTCAAACCACCTCGTATGCCCCACATCCATCTTCCATTCGGCAAAATATATCTTAAACGCAAGTCGGCTCCCATTCTATAATTGGTAAAATTGCCAACGGTCAACCGTCCGTGGAAACCACTTAAAATCTCCATTTCGTGACTAACAGTGATTACGCCTGCGCGGATATATTCAGAGGGTCCATCCAAGTTAGTCCATAATGGTAAAATAACTTGCCCTGTGAACTCACCGCCCTTCCACAGTTTAACCTGCAAAGCAGGAGCCAAATTCACGCTAACCCCATATAGTTTATCCATCCATGAATTGACCAAAGACAATTGAGGATATACAACCACTTGTGCTCTACCCTCGAAAGGTACCAACGGTTTAGCTTTCGCCAACATATCCCCTGTAAAATGTAAACGAATTCCACCCGATATTGTTTTCATATTGTAACAAAATGTATATAAATTTATACATTTAAATAAATCGACTGTTAATCCCACGTTCAATCCCTTTGTATCATATTCGGCAATCACCGATAATGGCCTATAAAAAGATGGAGAAAAACTAATACCGCCGAAAACACCCTTATATTCAACCGTTTTATAGAAAGGTATATATCCCCCTATCGTCAATCCGAAATCATTTTCGCCCCACAATATATGCTTTGTAGCCACTCCATACATAGACGAGAAATATCTATTGCCACTAGTCGGTTTTAACGGATTCAGTGAATTTGTAGTAAATAAATCGTTCGATCCCACAACGATAGAAGGCCAATACTTTCCCTCTTTCAGCGGCCTTAAGCGCACCGATACAGAACGGTCTTGCTGCCACTTCTGCCCATCTTTAAAATTACCTTTAAAGAGAGTCATACGATATCCCAATTCGACAAAAGGCAAAAAGGTGAGGTTGATAAAATAATTACCGGTATTATAGTTCCACTCATCGGGTGTCAAATCTTTTGGAAGAAAATTGCCGCCAAACATAAATGTACCCTCCTTCTGCATATCGGCAGAAGGAATATTAAGTAGTCCGGTGGTTCCCATTGTATATTGTCCAAAAACAGAGGTAAAAAAGAAGACAGTGTATACAAAGAATACTACTCTAAGTCGCATATAACGGTTGAGTGTAAACAATATTTTATAACATTAAATGAATTATATTTAGATATAACAAACGAAAACAGTAAGTGTTTGTTTAAAAATATTTATAAAAAAAAGACGTTCCCGAGCAATGACACTCGAGAACGTCTTTTGAAGAGCGAATAAAAACAAATTACAAAAATCGCATTAATCGATCAACTCTATTTCGCCACTTCCATAACAAATATGTGAAGTCTTATCATAAACCACTCCAAACTGACCCGGAGATACACCATTGATGGCGATATCGCTTTCAATGATCCATCGATTATCCTCTTTCTGATATATTTTACCTTGAATAAATTCAGGACTATGTCTTATTTTGAAAGTAATCTCTACCGCTTCTTTACCAAATCCCGGATTATCGGTGATAAAATGCAGACCATTTAATGCAAAGATCTGTGTATTAAACGAATTCAAATCCTCCTGATTCGAAACATATACAATATTCTGTTCAATATCTTTCTTTACCACAAACCAAGGTCCTTGTGGCAAACCCAATCCCTTGCGTTGTCCAAGTGTATAAAACCAATATCCATCATGGCTACCCAGACGTTTGCCCGTCTTATATTCTATAATTTCACCTTTTTTCTCGCCTAAATACTGAGTCAGAAGATCTCTATAATTTATTTTTCCCAAAAAACAAATCCCTTGGCTATCTCTACGGTAGGCCGATGGCAGTTGTACGTTTTTAGCAACTTCGCGCACCTCCTCTTTTGACAATCCACCAATAGGAAAAATCAACTTTGACAATTGCTTATAATTAATTTGACAGAGAAAATCCGTTTGATCTTTTACCTTATCTTTAGCTGTGGCCAACCAATATTTATCATTTTCAAATATTTTATTGGCATAATGCCCGGTAGCAATTATTGAATAGTCCTTACCACATTTATCTTCGAAACAACCAAATTTAATCAGCTTGTTACACATTACATCAGGATTAGGAGTCAATCCTTTGGCCGATTGGCTCACTATATACGACACCACTTTATCCCAATATTCAGCATGCAAATCAATCACATCGAAAGGCAACCCATATTTATAAGCAATATATTTGCAAATTTCGATATCCTCCTCACCCGAACAATCAGGCGTTTTATCCATATTTCCTATTAAAATATAAAACAAGTGCGGTTTATATCCTTGGCTGCACAATAAATGCACCACCAAAGAACTATCCACACCTCCAGATAGTAATACCGCTATATTATCATTCATATTACAATATATTTTGTTGATAATTAAACACAAAGAATCAATACTATGTTCTAAAAATACCCTTATAGATAAAATAAAAAAACGAGAAAACTCTTTAGAAGAATTCCTCGCCACTTTCTAAGAAAAGCCCCATTGGCTTTTCTTCTCAATACTAAATCTTAAAAACAATCTAAATTTTAACTAATACTTTAAAAACTTCAATACCTAATGTTATCCTAAATCCTTTTTTACCTATTGTCTACCTATTGAAGTTTAATCTAATACCTAATAAATCAATTAACCTATTTTTTTTATATTTTATCTAATAGCAATTTCCCAATTGCACTGCAAAGATACTACAATATTTTGAACCAAAAAACTTTTTTATGTTTTATAACACATGATTTTTAAATAATGGCTATATATTTTTCACATCGTTGAGCTCAACTAGTTTATTTACAATTGCATAAATTGTCAATCCGGCTACACTATGAATCTGTAGCTTTTTACTGATATTTTTCCGATGTGTTATTACCGTGTGAATCGAAATAAACAACTGTTCAGCAATCTCTTTGTTGGTCAACCCTTTAATCACACACACTACAATTTCTTTTTCACGATGGCTCAGCAAATCAGTATCATTATCCACACTATCATCCGATATATCCCTTAATTTAATGATTTTATCATTAATCAAATCCAAATTGTCATGAATCGAGATCGTTTCATTATATTTCTTAAGCAGCGTTTCATCCACAAAGCCATTTACAAGTGCAACAATCTTTAAACCATCAGCATGATATTGATCTTCAAAAGAAGCGATATCAAAGAAATGGCCAAAGTTCGGATTAATAATAAGGATATCGGGCATTTGAGTTTTCATACAATCATTTAAGCCGCTCGGAATAGAAATTTCAATCGGCTGAATCCGCAAATGAGGCAAACGTTTCAGCGCCATTGCCAAACCGCTTCGTATGATTACCGAACTTTCGGCGATTGCAATTTTAATCACATCACTATTTTTGCTCATCTCTCACACTCCTTTCCAAATTGAAAATAGCCGGAACAAAAAGATAATCTTCAACCTTTGAATGCCACTCCAATCCCTCTTCACAAGCGTAAATATCCGATAAAGCCAAATTCAACAGATTAATATTCACCTTTTCAGGGCAATATTTAATCAATATATTTTTCAGCTCCGTCAACGTTTCACCTACCTGATCGTGATGTTTCGAATAGGTTCCAATCTTATATTTATCGGGAACAATACCTTTTGACAACTCCTCTGCATATTTAAAAACCGTTTTATCCTCGTACTCCATATGTCGGCGAATCTCACGCATATATTCATCAAAAAACTTAAGAATAAGAAAAGAGATATCATCTTCAGAATAATCAATCGCTTCAATTAATTTTCGACGGATGGCAGGCAAACTAAACTCAAGAAAATAGATATGCGACTGTCGTAAATAATCAATTAAGGCACTGACCGAAATTTGTTCATTATCATCACCAATATGTACAAAACCCTCGACCATAAAATTAACAATCGCCAAAAACGTATTACAGTCCACCTGATTGGCCTCACATATTTCATGTACGGTTTTTTCTCCCACACCCAGTGCCAAGCCAAAACGGCTCATCACTTGTAGCAACGAATAGTTCTCAGCTATCAAATCGCACATTTTATCATCGGGAGAGTATTTTTGTAGTTTATCCATACCGTTTTTAATTTATGAATGCAAAATAAGCAAAATTACCCCTACATTACAATACCATAATATAGGTATTTTTCGAATAAAAAATACCTTGTTTCACATTTAAAACAAGGTATTTAATAAATTATCCTCTTTGATCATCCATGCTATTCTTATCCGGATTGATCTCTTTCGTAGCTTTCTTTACCTCCTCATCGCTAGCAGGTTCATTTTTGAAATTATCTTCTATTGGATATTTCTTTTTTAGCTCATCCACTGTTTGTTCAACTTTGTCTGTAAACTTTTTCACTTCTTCGTTCATAATATATATATATCTAATTGTTAATATAATTACTCATACACTCTACTAACAAAACAATGAAAACCCGAAAAAGATTAATCCAAATACAAAAAGTCATCTTTTTTAATAATCCTGCCCACTAAAAAAAGTCGGACCCAATGAATGTTTTCACTGAGCCCGACCCTTATACATTATATATATAGCGATTTTAATATATCAAAGTTGCAATCAACTGTATCGACAATATTAAGAATACCATTGCAATAGGATAAACGGTTGCATACGCCACACTCGGTATATTACTATCCACCATAGAGTCGGCAGCAGCCAAACCGGGTGTACTGGTCATCCCGCCCGTAATTGTACCCATTAAGTCGAGTATAGAGATCTTGAAAACCAAACGTCCAACAAGCGCTGCAACCAGCATAGGAACAATGGTCAATGCCATACCTACACCAAACAATAGCAAACCACTCTCTTGAAAAGTAGCAACTAAGTTTTTACCGGCCGAAGTTCCTACCTCTGCAAGAAACAACAATAACCCTAGTTGACGAAGCAGCTGATTAGCGGGTCCCGACATAGTCCAAATAATAGGTCCGGTTTTGCCGATAGCACTCAAAAATAGCGCCATCATTAACACCCCCCCCGTTAAACCCGGAGAAAATGATATGCCACCGGGGAATGAAACATTTAACTTACCAAACAAAACGCCCAGTACAATCCCCATTGCAATCGGGAAGAAATCGGTGTCAGATATTTGTTTAGCATTGTTACCCATCATTCGAGCCACACCTTTGATACCTTCACGTTCGCCTACCACCATTAATTTATCACCAAATTTCAAAGCCAAATCAGGCGATGGAGACAAATCGATACCACTTCGACGCACACGTGTCACCGTACAGCCAAAGTTACGTTGCAAGTTCAAATCGCCCAATTGTTTATTTATCATATCTTTTTTGGTAAGCAACAACGATTCAATCTCTTGCGTCTTATCGAGTGGCAATTCACCCTCTTCACGCTCGCCAACCAACTCGGCCAACTGATTCAACGAATCCTCACTACCTACGGCTTGAATATAATCGCCCTCATGCAATACCGTATGTGCAGTCGGTATTGAGATCACCTCATTATGTTCCGAGCGTGAAATCACCGCTCCCGTCACCGCACGCGCATTGATTTGCATCAAATCCTTTCCAAAAACAAGAGGATTTGTTATCTTAAAAATACAAGTCGTAAGTTCAGGATATTGGCTGCGACGCTCAATTTCGAGTCTGCGCGCCTCTTTCTCTAAGTCAACTCGCATGATTTTAGGAAGCAGTTTCACAAACAAAATCACGCCAATCACACCAAATGGGTAAGCAATACCATAGGCGATAGAAGCCAAAGGCGAATTAGTACTATCAATTGCCACCGCCAAACCGGGAGTACTGGTCAATGCACCCGCCATCAATCCGACAACACTTGGCGTATCGATATCAAATAGATATTTTAAGCCGATACCCGTTACCGAAGCCGAAGCAATAATAAGCAGTGTAATAAGAATGAGTGTTTTACCCTTGCTTCTAAAAGAGTCGAAAAAACCCGGGCCGGCCTGAATGCCAATTGTAAAAATGAAAAGAACCAAACCGAAATTTCCTAACTCTTTAGGAATGATAACACCAAAATGTCCAAACAACAGTGCTATAAAAATTACGGCCGAAACGTCAAGAGACAATCCTTTAATCTTGATTCTTCCCAACATAAAGCCCAGTGCCACAATTAGAAAAAGGGCAAAATAAGAGGAGTTTAATAAATCCGTAAACATAATAAATTAATGTGGTTATATTTTGGGGTGCAAAGTTACGAAAAAAGGGCATATTACAAAAAGCCCACGACTATTTTGATACATAATAACTTATAATTGTATATATATCCATACAATTATAAAACATTCTATTTTGTTTTATTTATCTATTTATCAGATTCATTCAAAAAGTCTATCTTTGCATTATGAATCAGATATATAATCCCCATCCCATGTCGGGCTTACGCGCATTAAGTCCTTTGCTTGTATTTTTGTGCATTTATCTCATTACCTCTCTCTTGGTAAACGATTTCTATAAAGTGCCCATCACGGTAGCTTTTCTTATATCCTCTTGTTATGCCATTGCCATTACCAAGGGGCTCGCTATCGATCAACGCATCCATCAATTCTCTATGGGAGCCTCCAACAAGAATATACTATTAATGATATGGATCTTTATTTTAGCCGGAGCATTTGCCAACACAGCGCGTCAGATGGGTGCCATCGATGCTACCGTCAATCTCACCTTGCACATTCTCCCCGATAATTTATTGCTTGCCGGCACATTTTTGGCCGCCTGTTTCATATCCCTATCCATTGGTACCAGTGTCGGCACCATAGTAGCCCTCACCCCCGTAGCAGTAGGGCTGGCCGAGAAAACAGAAATAGCCATTCCCTATATGGTAGCCATCGTAGTGGGCGGTTCGCTCTTCGGCGATAACCTTTCATTTATATCCGACACCACCATTGCCGCCACCAAAACACAAGGTTGCGACATGCGCGATAAGTTTCGTGTCAACTCAATGATTGTGATTCCTGCCGCTGCCGTTATCCTTCTAATATATATTATACAAGGAGCCGATATTGAGTTAGCCACCCAAACAGCCGACATCGAGTGGATTAAAGTAATTCCCTACATCGTGGTATTAGGAACCGCCATTGCCGGATTAAATGTATTCATAGTATTATCATTAGGAATCGTTCTTACTACCATCATCGGCATTGCCACACAAAGTTTCGATATTTTTGGAAGTTTCGCAGCTCTGGGTGACGGCATTATCGGTATGGGCGAATTAATCATCATTACCCTTTTGGCCGGAGGAATGCTCGAACTTATCCGATACAACGGAGGTATCAACTATCTGATTAATATATTGACTCGACGTGTTAACGGCAAACGCGGCGCGCAGTTGAGCATCGCAAGCTTAGTCAGCATTGCCAATCTGTGTACTGCCAACAACACCATTGCCATCCTCACTACCGGCCCTATTGCCAAAGATATCTCAGCACGTTTTAATCTCGACCCGCGCAAAACAGCCAGTATCCTCGACACCTTTTCATGTTTTATTCAAGGCATCATACCCTACGGCGCACAACTATTAATGGCAGCAGGTTTGGCCGGAATATCTCCGATCAACATTATCAGTAATCTATACTATCCCTTTGCCATCGGATTGGTTGCATTCTTGTCGATCATCTTTCGTTACCCACGTCGTTATTCCTAACCCATTACTCCAATTACAACCGCCCCTTTACAACATTTTTTGAGCATTTCAAAAATGTTGCACAATATCACGCTGAGATACATATTTCAGCGTCCGATATGCTGTGGCAGAAATTTTTAATTTGATAAATTCACTATTTGGTTGCACTTTGTCGCCCCCATCATATTCACCTTAAAACAAATTTCAGCCCCCATTGAGTTGGCAAAACCAGCACGATGAGTCAATATTTTGCACCATATTCCACTACAACCCTTCAAAAATCACCACGGTACATCAAGGTCAACATTCTTTATCCACCCTTGTCGCATGTACATATATTTAACCATTCAACATCCATCCGTCAACACAAATGTCAATCATCTGCATCCATTAAACAACAATTCTTATTAAGACATTTTTAACAATACGATTAACGTCATTTAATCATTACCGCTATCAAAGTTGCCCAAAATCACTCTATATATTTAATTCACAAATTTCATGATATAAATTTTGTTAACAATGCGTATATATTAGTTAATATTAGACATAATTGAATCAAAACTCAACATTTTTTCAAAAACAGTTGTTGTGCATGAAAAACGATTGGTAACTATGATAAAAAAGAGAGTATTCATTGTAATTGCTTTTATAGCATTTATATCCATGTCCATGCACGGACAGATAGCACTTAAAACCAACGTATTAATGGATGGTTTTAGATTACCTAATTTAGGAGCTGAGATTGGTATAGGCCAGAAATATACCATTGATGCCACTTTTTTTTACAATCCATGGAAATTTTCCCACAACAAACAGTTGAAATTATTTTTAGCACAGCCCGAGTTTCGTTACTGGTTATGCGATAAGTTCAACGGACATTTCTTCGGTGCCCATCTCATGGGTGGAGTTTACAATGTCATGGGTTTCAAGCCCCCCTTCGCACTATGGAGCGATATGAAAGATTTCCGTTATCGCGGACATTTATGGGGCGGTGGCATCACCTACGGTTATCAATTTGTGTTAGGCAAACATTGGAATGCCGAAGCCGCTCTCGGTTTAGGATACGCCTATGTCACTTACAAAAAACATTCGTGCGGTAATTGCGGCGAGATGATCGAAAAATCGCACAAAAACTATTGGGGTCCCACCAAGTTGGCCCTTACCCTTATTTATCTATTCTAAAAAAATACCCATGAAAAAAATAGTATATATACTGATTGGGATATTCTATCCTATCCTACTCACTTCGCAAGTCAGTACCGATTCACTTTATAGCATTCAAAATAAAAGTATTCAAGTTGTCGATGAGTACCTATACGTAGTGTTCGACGCCGTCATTCCTGCCGGCACCCATCTATCCACCAACGAGATGTTGGTCATCACACCGGCGCTCTACACCCCTCAGTCATCCGAGGCTACCATGACCATGCCCAGTATTTATGTGGCAGGTCGCACCCGTCGCATCGTATCCGAGCGCAATGGCCATTATCGCAACAACGTATACGACATCATTCGCCGCAAAAATCGCCAAGTACAAACCATCGAATACACCATTCGTCTTCCTTTCGAAACATGGATGGAGCAGTCTCACATTGAATTGTTAAACAGTTTAGAAGGATGTGCCAATTGCGAGAAAGCATTTTATGCCACCCATTTAGCCTCTATAAAGAGTCACGATTACGAAGTTCAACCCATCATAGCATTCATCTTACCTCCCAAAGAACCCGTTAAGATGCGAGCACTAAATGGCACTGCCTATCTCGATTTTCCGGTCAATCAAACCGTTATTCACCCCGATTTTATGCAGAATCAAAGTGAGTTATCAAAAATCCGTAAAAGTATCGATATTGTCAAGAGCGATACCAATACCCACATTACCGGCATACAAATCATCGGTTACGCATCGCCCGAAGGAAGCTATGCGAATAATGCCCGTTTGGCCCAAGGCAGAGCCGAATCGCTCAAAAGCTATGTCCTTCAACACTATAGCGTGATTACCCCCCAAGTGATACAAGTCAGTTCCGTTCCCGAAGATTGGGAAGGTCTCAAACAATCTGTTCTCAAGAGTTCGCTTCACAATAAGTCTCAACTCCTCGACATCATAGATTCTAACCTTGAGCCCGACGCTAAAAACTGGAAGATACAAGTCATGGACGATGGATCTACCTATCGATATCTATTAGAACATGTATATCCATCCTTGCGCCATTCCGACTATACCATCCATTATCGCGTCAACGATTTCAGTCTGGAGCAAGCCAAGCAAGTATTCCAAAGGGCGCCCCATCAACTTAGCCTTCAAGAGTTGTATCTCATCTCCGAAAGCTATCCACAGGGCAGCGACACCTTTAATCAGATATTCGAAGTTGCCGTTCGCATGTACCCCAACGATGCCATTGCCAATGCCAATGCCGCTGCCATCGAGATACAGAAAGCCAATTTAGATAAAGCCCTTCAATATCTCAATCATGCCGATCCCAATCACCCCGCCATTCTCAACAATCGCGGAATCATTGAGATGCTTCATCAACGTTTCGATACCGCCGAGGCTCTATTTATAGATGCACAGGCCAAAGGCTCAACCCAAGCCGCCGGCAATCTCATCGAGTTAGAGCGAAAACGAAGTGATATGCGTCATCCATAAACAGTAAAACAAGCTTAATAATAAAATCAAACAGTATTAATAATAAAATTAAAAACCGAGATTTATGAAATTACAAAAATTAGCCTTAGGAATCACCCTGTTGGGCCTATTCTCAGCATGTAGCAATGACGACAACATCGTCAATGAAGAGATTAAAAATCAAGGCGATTCATTCCTTGCAGTCAATATCGTAGCGCCCCATAATGCTACCCGTGCATTCGAAGATGGATTGGAGGCAGAAAGCACAGTAAAAGATGCCATTTTCTTCTTCTTTACAGAAACAGGCGCCTCTGCACTTCCTGCACAAAAGCCCACATTAACTTTTAATACCAATGATCCCACCAACGACAATGTCAATAAAGTATCGGGTGCCATATTGGTATTCAATAGCAACACCAATGCATTGATGCCTCATTCCATGATAGCCGTACTAAATCCCACAGCCAATATTGCTGCACTCACTACCCCTTCGCTAAACGATCTCAAAGGTTGGTTAACCGATAGTTGTTTAAACAACTCCACCGATGCCAATTTTATCATGAGCAACTCGGTATATAAAGGCAACAATGGAGAAGAGATGATCGCTACCCCCATCAAGGCCGAAAACATTTTCAAAACCAGTGATGCCGCTTTGGCAGCCCCTGTCAAAATTTATGTAGAACGTTTGGCAGCCAAAGTGATGGCAACTTATACTGCCAGCACAACGATCAATTCTACAACAGTCTTAGTCAATGGTAGCAATCTTACATTAAAGCCCGTTTTAAAAGGTTGGCAAATTATCACCACCAATAAAAAATCAAAACTCATCAAGAATATTGATTTATCATTGCCCAACACCCCATTCGCTTGGAACGATCCTAACAACTTCCGTTCTTACTGGGCTGTATCTTATCAACCAACAGCTTTAGATAAACTCGAATTCAATACCGTATCATACGATGAAGCCACCTTAGCAAGCGGAGCCTATACCTATTGCATGGAGAATACCATTAAAACAGACAATAATACCGACTATAACACCAAGTTGATTGCTGTTGCCCAAGTACAAGACCCATCGGGCAATCCTGTGGAGTTGATGAAATGGGCAGGTATGTTTTATACCAAAGATAAGATGAAAGTACAAATCGCCAATATGATGGAGTATTATACCAAAAACGTAGTTGGCAGCGTCACCACTTATACCCGTATTACTCCCGATGCCTTCGACTTCAATATCCAAGGTGCCAACAATTCATTTAGCGTAAAAGCCATTTTGGCCGATACCAGCATCGAGTATTTCACCCTTGCAGGTGATGTGGCAACACAAGTTCCCGCGGGAGACATCAATACCAAGCTAGCTGCCTTAGGCAATATTCTTTATTGGAATCAAGGTAAGTCATATTTCTATATCGACATCAAACACCTTAACAATCAAGCCGCCTTAGTTCGCAACCATTGCTACAAGCTCGCGATCAATTCAGTGACCGGTTTAGGCAACCCTGTACCCAAGTCAGACGAGAAAATTTACATCGAACCTCCGTTCGACGAAGACTCATATATCGCAGCCGAAATCGATATTCTTAGTTGGAATATCGTACAACAAAATGTCGATTTAAATAATTAATCCCTCATTCAGAGAGAGGAGTCAATGGCTTCTCTCTCTGAAAACGATTATCTACCCAATAAGACAAATATCATTTCGATAACTTATTGACAAATAAAAAAGAATCACTCAATCCAGAAAACAGATGAATAGATCGGCTCACATTAGTAAAACAAAGCTCTTTACCATCATCATGCTTTTCGGCACCCTCTTGGTATCGTGCGATAGCATACTCGATATGCCCAAAGAAGATTGTACGGTTACCCATCTTCTAAAGTTCAAATACGATAGAAATATGAAGTTTGCCGATGCATTCGCCAACGAAGTAAAATCGATAGCCGTTTATGCTTTCGATTCCAACGGAAAATATTTATTTACCACTATCGATCAAGGCAGCCATCTGTCTCAACCCGATTATGCGCTAACGATGCCTACCGATCTTACCAACCTCCAACTCATTACCTGGGCAGGTTATGGTGCCGGCGAATCGTTTACACTTCCGCAACTCACTCCGGGTGTATCTACCCTCACCGACTTGCAGTGTGCCATGAATCGCGATCGCATCACCTCTAGCGAAGGTAGTCTGATCACTGACGACCTCCATCCCCTGTTTCACGGATCGTTATCACATTACTCAACCACTCGTAATGCCTATACCAGTAGCACCACCGTGTCGTTGACCAAAAACACCAATAATATTCGCATTGTGTTACAGCAAATGTCGAGCGAGCCCATCGATATCGATCAATTTCGTTTCAAGATCTACGATCAAAACGGTTTAATGAATTTTGACAACACGCTTCTCGACGACGAGCAGCTCATCTATCAACCATGGAGCATAACAGGCGGATCGGCCCAAACCCCCGACTCCCCTGATTCGCAAGTCAATGTATGTATCGCCGAGTTTACCACCGGTCGCCTTTGCACGCAGATGGAGCCACGTTTGGTGGTTACCAATCCCAACAACGAAACGATCATTTCCATACCTATTATCGACTATGCCCTATTGGTCAAAGGCAATTACCATCGCCAGATGGACGATCAAGAATACCTCGATCGCCAAGACGAATATAATATGATATTTTTCCTCGATAAAAACAACCAATGGGTATCCAGTTCCATCATCATCAATGGCTGGCAAGTAGTATTAAATAATTCCGATATCTAAAAACCATCATCATGAGATATATACAATCATACATTCGTTATCTATTGCTATTGCTTCCTTTGCTCTATTCCTGCAATAGCGAATTAGACACCTCCTCACTCCCTGTTCCTCCCGAGAGCGTGGTTGTATCGTTTTATATATCAGGAGCCTCACTATCGAGTGAAGCATCCACACGAGCTGTCGATGCCGTCGCCAAATACGAAAGCAGTGTCGATATATCGCAACTCAAAATCAAGTTGTTGGTCAATAATCAGCCCATTGACTTCACCCGCCTCAACATCTATCCATCCGATACAGAGTTGGGCGTTTATCAAGCCATTGGCGAGGTCGATTTGCCGGCACAATACCTCAACACCCCGGCCAGTTACCGCATGGAAGTATTCGCCAATTGCGGCACCCCTGCTGTGTACGATCCAACCCTTATCTATCCATTCGATCGTACAAAATACTCAGCCAATGCCGGAGCCAACACCAAGTATATACCCATGTGGGGAGTCAATACCCAAACCCTCACCTTAAAGCCCGGCATACGCACTCAGATTGCCAACATACATCTCTTGCGTGCCCTTTCTAAAATCGAATTTAATTTGAACGATGCCCTCATGTCGGAGTACGAGATTAGCGAAATCACGCTCAATCAATACAACCAACAAGGTTATTGTTTGCCCTTTAACGCAGCTCTCATTACGCAAACCACCGGTTCGCCCACTCAAACCAATATTCCCGGAGGCACTTCCACCCTCAGCAATCTCCCATTTTATCTTTATCAAGATAAAGCCTATGCCTATCTGCCCGAGTCGGCCGATAGCAATCCGCTCAGCTATACCATTCGTCTACGCAATAAGCTTACCAATAAGACCAAAAACTATAGCATGACATTCAATCCGAATCAACTAAGCACCTTCCAAAAAGTGTTGCGCAACAAAATATATCGTTACACCATCAAGAAAATCAAAGAAACCGAAGAGATTGATTGCAGCTACACCATCCGTGAGTGGACGGTAAAAGACACCAATGTCGAAACCGATGAATTTCACTGGTTATGGGTCAAAGACGACACCCTTTACATGAACAATATCTCCACCATATCCACCATCTTCGATTCATCGACCGAAGATCTGGTGTGTACCGTGAGCAATCAAACCATCTATAGCCTCAACACCCCTTGGCCCGGCTCCGAAGGCAATGCCACCGCCTCTGCCACGGTAGCCCAAAACGGTCAGGTAACGGTCAACAGTCCCATTCCCGGCAACTTTGTTGGCAAAGAGTTCATTGTCACCGTGAGCAGTGCTATATCAGGAAAGTCGGCTATCATCAAAGTCTATCAATTTCCGCCTCTCTACATCTCGAGTGCCACCACCGGTGTAACTTGGAGCGATCCTTTGGGTCAAACCACCAAAAACATGTACACCTTCACCGCGTTATTGCCCGATTTGAGTACGTTGCCCTTTCCCGATGAAGACAACAACTATAACACCGATACATCGGTCAGCAATGATTACAACTATTATGGCCCGGCCAACAACCGGAAAAAGCGTTGGGATTTAGGTGTCACCTATACCAATCATTTGCGCACCAATTGTGCATTCGGGTTTCCCCGAACCACTACCTCTATACTCAACAATTTCACATCGTCGTGTACAGCCGGTGCATCCAGTGCTAAATACTATACCACCCCCATGACACTGCTCACCACAGCATCTACCACCGAGAACAATCGCCTCATCTCGCCCCGCTTCATGTTAGCATCCCAAGCCGGCATGAATGCCCCTGTAACGACTTACAACACGTCAACCGGAGGTTTTACCCCCAAGCAGTTTTGCGAGCGTTACCGTGAGTTCGACAACCAAGGCAATGACTATCCTCCCGGATCGTGGCGTGCTCCGACCCGTGCCGAAGTCTATCTTATCGATATTCTACAAAACATCGCCAAGTGTAGTGTTAAAAAAATCCTTGAAGGAGGTGCCTATTTCGGAGGCGACGAAATCATCAATATATTGATCGACCCTCGAACCGGCAATAATTATTCTACAGCTTCCATCCGTTGCGTGCGTGATATTAAATAAACGATAAACTAAAAAAAGATGAAAATAACCTATCTATATAGCTTGCTACTATCGCTTTTACTCTTGGCAGGTTGCCAGAACGAAACCGATATCCTTCCCTCGCAAACGAGCGATCATCGTGAAGTCAGCTTTACGATGAATTGTATCGATTTTGCCGAAACCACCCGTGCTGTCGACGAAACCATTCGGCGCATCGACCTTTTGGTATTCGACACAAATGGGCTGTTCATCGAAAAGGTAGCCGCCACACAGCTCAACCTACCCAATCGAAGTTTCAAGGCACGCATCGATATACATGCCGGCATCATCCATTTTGTAGCCAACTATAATGCCATCGACAACTTCGATGCTGTCGCCAGCGTCAACCAGCCCGAAACCCAAGTTATACCGAGCCTCAAAGTCAACAACAACGAGCTCACATTTTGGGGCCGTACCGTGCTTAGTTCAATCAACAGCGCATCGGTCGATTTTATACGCAATCAAGCCAAAATCACCGTTATCAATCAATACATCAACAGCAATGTCACTTTGGCAGGGTTTAGTGTATGCAACTATTCTCCCCAAGGCAGTATTGCCCCTTTCGTTAATAACAGCTTCGTACCCTCTATCGATATAGCCACCGATGTTACTACCAGCTTTATCAACTCGCCCAATGCCGATAACCTCGACGATAAATACATTTGCGAGTACACCAATACCATAGCCAACGAAACCTATGTCATTATTAAGTTCAACTCACGCACCACATCTGGCGGTCAAACCACTACGAAGCCCATCTATTATAAGGTGTATCTTCGTAATAGCAGCAACAATCCCTATCAGATAGTGCGCAATGTAAACTACCGCATTATGATCAAGCGCATCCCCGTGAAGCTCGGTGCCGGCAGTTTCGAGTCGGCCATGGCCTCAGCACCCATCAACAGTATCTATGCCGAAGTCATGAAAGATTCGCCCTCTATTTCCGATACCAACGGAAATACACTCACTGTCAACCCATTGGTACATCTATATAGCAAAGCCACTACGATTCAGTCCAGCATCACCACCGTAGGCAATTTGGGCAATATCACTTGTCAAATCATGAGCGATCCATCCTCTATACTATCCAATCTGGCATTCACCAATACCCAGGTTACAGCCCAAATGCGTGCAGTCGATACACCTGCCGAAGCCAAGATACGCGTGAAGTACGGAAAGTTGGAGCGCATCATCAGTGCTATTGCCGCACCGGTCTACCTTATTACGGGCAGTGTCACTCCATCCGTTTACAGCGCCCCCAATACCCCCATTAGCTATAGCTTCAACCTCGACAGTCGTTACCCGTCACCCGAGTTGTACCCCGATATTTACCCTATCCGATGCTACATTAAGGCACCCAATCTCTATCCGGTCGATAATAAAAATATGTTTATCGACTTCAACTACGTCACCGGCGAATATTGGTATGTCTATCTAGCACAAGCCACAGGCAATCATACCATTAATTTCAAAACCAATTTTGCCACTGTAGCCAACGATTACATCACTATACGCAGTTCCATTTTCAAGGAATACACTGTCACACTCAATAAAACCCCATAATATCCACTGATGGTTTAAAAAAAAATGCGGAGCCTTCAAAAAAGACTCCGCATTTAAATTATCTCATTTTCCAAATACCGTTCACTACAAAGGCACGTATTCTACAAACGCCTCCATTGCTTCATAGCTTGCCAATCCAAGATCGTTGTACAATTTAGCAGTACCACGATTACGATCCTCACTACGTTGCCAGAACAATCGCTCATCGTTGCCCATAAACGGAGCACTTTCCATTTGCGATTGATGTTTCAATATCGAGTTACGTTTAGCGCGTAGTTCCTCAGGGCTGATAGGCACCGCCATTTCGATGTTCTCAATTTCCCATTCGGCCCAAGCCCCTCTATACATCCATAGGCGGCAATCTTGCAACCATTCTGCACCCTCTTCTTTCTCAAGATCCACTGCCGCAAACACGGAGTCGGTACAAACACGGTGCGTACCATGCGGATCGGCCAAGTCTCCGGCCACAAATATTTGGTGCGGTTTAATCTCTTGAAGCAAGTTTCTTACAATTTCCACATCCGCCTCGCTAATCGGGTTCTTCTGAATTTTACCTGTCTCATAGAAAGGCAAATCAAGGAAGTGGCAGCGATCCAAAGGAATATTGTTGTAAGTACAAGCCGTACGCGCTTCACCACGACGAATCAAACCTTTAATGGTTAAGATATCGCGTGAATCCATGTCGCCATCTTTCTTCTCTTTCAAGAATTTACGAATTTGCGCATACTTATCGCAAATCACCATATCTTCGCTATTGCTGAATATTTGGTTAAAGCCATTGATAAAGTGCATAAATCTTACCACCTCTTCATCGCCCACGGCAATATTACCCGAAGTTTGATAAGCCACATGTACCTCATGTCCCTGTTCCACCAATCGGCGAATCGTACCGCCCATCGAAATCACATCATCATCCGGATGAGGCGAGAACACCACCACACGTTTCGGGAATGGAGTAGCACGTTCAGGTCTGTACGTATCATCCGCATTTGGTTTTCCACCCGGCCATCCCGTAATCGTATGTTGCAAATCATTAAAGATTTTGATATTCACATTGTAAGCCGAACCATAAAGAGCCAACAATTCACTCAACCCATTCTCGTTGTAGTCTTTGTTGGTCAATTTCAAAATCGGTTTACCGGTTTTCATACACAACCACACAATCGCGCTACGAATCAGTTTATCGTTCCAGTCGCACGAAGTCACCAACCAAGGACGTTGAATACGAGTTAAGTTACCCGCAGCCGACAAATCGATAATTACCTCAGTGTGATTGTTGGTTTGCAAGAACGAAGCAGGAATCGTATCCGTTACCGGGCCCTCCACACACTCTTGTACCATTTTCGCTTGATCTTCACCCCAAGCAGTCATATATATCTTGTTCGATTTTAAAATCGTCGATACCCCCATTGTGATAGAGCTGATCGGCGTATTTTCGATCGATCCGAACAATTTAGAAGCAGCATTTCTCGATGCGTTATCCAACAAAATCAAACGAGTTGTCGAGTTCAAGCGCGATCCCGGTTCATTGAACGCGATGCTTCCCACACGGCCGATGCCCAATAACACAACATCCAATCCGCCACAATTTTCAATACGTTGTTCGTATTGGCGGCAAAATTCAAAGATTTCGTTTTTCGGCATTGTACCATCCGGCGAGTACACATTATCCATATCGATATCCACATGGTCGAGCAAAGCCTCTTTCAATTGGTTCAAGCTGCTATTGATAGCCTCCGCGCTCAACGGATAGTATTCATAAAGATTGAATACCACTACATTTTTAAAGCTCAAGCCCTCTTCCTTGTGCATGCGTACCAATTCTTGATACACCTCTCTTGGCGAGTTGCCACCCGATAATGCCATCACGCAAGTTTCCCCTGCACCTTGTTTCTCTTTAATAGCTTTTGCTATTTCTTTAGCTACATGTATCGCACCCTCCTCAGCCGACTCAAAGATATCGGTTGGAATCTTTTCAAAACGTGTCAACACCGATTCATCAAAAGCATTTTCAGGCTTATAATATCTGGTGGGCACTCTATTCAAGCAGATCTGCGAACTTAAATTAGTTTTCATACTTACCGTAATTAAGTTGAATATAGATTCAGTAGTTTATAAGATTGTTATTTAAGTCAGCAAATATACAAAAAGAGATTTTAACAAGGTTCTTTTTTTGTATATAACTTTTGTCCCTCCTCTCACTTTTCTTTATTTCTCTGTTTACCCATCGTTCATCTTTAAAGTCCGCACAAAAAGAAAAACTCAAGACTTCACAGAGCGCTTATTTTATTCCATGATACCCATATTCGTTCTACTTGGAGCTAATAATATTTGCGTCGTAATGGTTGAATTTAAATTTCCGGCCTCATGGAACTCATCGATTTAGTGTGATGCCTGAATGAGCGTAAAAAATCATCGGCTGTTTGAGCGCAGCGAGTTCCGATGATTTAGCAAATGATGAAGTCACACCGATGAGTCCATGCAGACGGTGGTTTTTCTTTGGTTCCGTTTCTTTTGTCCATACAAAAGAAATGAACAAAACACCCCTTTTCGAATAATAAATGAATAAAAAAACGTCAAAAACATAAAGAAGTAACGAAAAAAGTCAAAAATATAGGATTATGTCATAATAAGTTCTATCTTTGAGCCCAGAACATTAGAGTTATACTGAATTTAGATTTTAAATAGTCGTGTTTTCCCTCAAAAGAAACCCTTCCCCCTTAGAATAACAGCTCAATATCAATTCCAGGTGTTTAAAGAGGCTGTTAATCAAAACCCAGAACAATAATTAATGACATTTAAAGAACTCCATCTCTCAGCGCCACTATTAGACGCACTCGATGAGAAATCATATCATACCCCTACTGCCATTCAGCAGCAAGCCATTCCTATTGCCCTTGAAGGCAAAGATGTGTTGGGCCTTGCGCAAACCGGCACCGGCAAGACCGCCGCTTTTGCCCTTCCTATATTAGAAAGGTTAAAGCACACCGTCACTGCCCACACCAAATATCACACCATCAAAGCATTGATACTAACTCCCACACGTGAGTTAGCCATTCAAATCGAAGAAGCCTTTGCCCATTATGGCAAATACACTCCCCTTCGTCATGCCGTTATCTTCGGAGGCATTAAGCCTGCCCGTCAGATACAAGAGTTGCGTCATGGGGCCGATATTCTTATCGCTACTCCCGGTCGTCTGCTCGATTTCGTTAGCCAAGGTATTATTCGCCTCGACAAGCTACAAATCTTTGTACTCGACGAAGCCGACCGCATGCTCGATATGGGCTTTATTCACGACATTCGTCGCATCATCAAACTGCTACCTACCCGCAAGCAAACCCTCTTCTTCTCGGCTACCATGCCTACCGAAGTCGAAAAAATATCGAGTCAACTACTCGTTAAGCCTGTTCGTGTCGAAGTAGCTCCGGTATCCTCTACGGTCAATACCATTTCACAATACCTCTATTTGGTAGAAAAGCCACAAAAAGTAGACCTACTTGTAGAGTTGTTGCAGCAAAAGAGCGATGAGCGCGTACTCGTATTCTCACGCACCAAGCATGGCGCCGACAAGCTAGCCCGTGTGCTCAGCAAGCGTCAACTACATAGCGAAGCCATCCATGGCAACAAGTCTCAAAACGCCCGTCAGTCGGCGTTGAGCAACTTCAAAAGCGGTAAAACGCGTATCATCATCGCCACCGACATTGCAGCCCGTGGCATCGATGTACACGAACTCGGAGTCGTTATCAATTACGATCTCCCCGACGTAGCCGAAACCTACGTACACCGCATCGGCCGCACCGGACGTGCCGGGCACAGCGGCGTAGCCCTCACCCTTTGTACACCCGAAGAGCGATCTACTATCAATGAAATTCAAAAACTAACAGGTCGTCGCCTAACCATGGCATCAACGCCCACCCTAAAAGATATAAAATGGCAAACAGAGTTACCAGTGGAAAAAGAGACATCGAAAAAAAGAAACAACAAAAGCGTCAAGAAAAACAGAAGCGTAAAGAAGAGCGTGCCAACAGCGGTGCCCGTTCGTTCGACGACATGATTGCCTATGTCGATGAGAATGGTCAGCTACACTCAACACCTCAAGAGCGTTCTAAAAACGAAGTTGAAGCCGATGCCATCCAGATCTCTGTGCCCAAGCAAGTCGAAGAAGAGCCACAGCCATTGACCGGTCGTGTCGAATATTTCAATGCCGACAAAGGATTTGGGTTCATCAAAGACACGTCAGGCACCGAGAAATACTTTTTTCATATCTCTTCGGCCCCTGCACACATTGCCATTAACGATAAAGTAACATTCGAGATTGAGCGCGGCGCACGCGGATTGTCTGCCGTACAAATCTCAATCATATAAAACATTAATTATTTTAATAAATTAGAACAATGAACATTTACGTAGCACATTTAAGCTGGGGTACAGAAGCCGAAGCTTTACAAGATTTATTCGCACAATTCGGCGAAGTTAGCTCAGCAAACATCATCACTGACCGTGAAACAGGTCGTTCACGCGGATTCGGTTTCGTTGAAATGCCAAACGAAGAAGAAGCACAAAAAGCTATCGATGCACTTAACGGTACAGAATTCGATGGTCGCACTATCAACGTAAGCGAAGCTCGTCCACGCGAAGAGCGTCCAGCACGTGGTGGCAACTTCGGTGGTGGTAACCGTGGCGGATACGATCGTCGTAGATACTAATCGACAGTTCGATACAAACAGAAAACCTCAGTTCACCATGAACTGAGGTTTTTTTTATATCCCATCACCATCCGTACCAAAAAACATTTATCTTTGTGGCAAAACAAAAAACAGCCACCATCATGACACCTACCGCATATCCCGTCAAAACCTATCCCCATCCCATCCAACGTTACTGTCAAACATTAGATCTTCGCGACGATCCGGTATTGTTAGAAAAATACAAATACATCCATTCGCGTCAAGGCATTTGGCAGCAAGTGTTAGACAACACCCGTAGCGTAGGCATACTAGAGATGGAAATCTACATGTTGGGCACTCGCCTGTTTATGATTGTCGATACCCCTGTCGATTTCGATTGGGACACCGCCATGAACCACCTCGCCACCCTCTCGCCCCAACAAGAGTGGGAAGACTACATGACCCTCTTTCAAGTAGGCAGTGCAGGAGCCAAATCTACCGACAAGTGGCGTCCCATGGAGCGCATCTTTCATCTATACGAATAGCCCTTTCATCGTTTACACCTCATAGTCCACCGCATCATCATCCGGATCGCGCCATACCCCTTGCTTCAAAACACGCGCAGGCGATCCGCCCAACAAGCATCTCGGCGGCACATCATACCCCTTGTTGAGCAATGAGTTCGAAGCCACCACACAATCCTCAGGTGTGGTAGTATTCTTCATCGTCACACAGTTGTTGGCCAACCAATTGTTGTGGCCTATCCTTATCGGCCCGAACCCCTTTCCCATAAACTCATCGCCACACTTCACCCGGTGCAAATCGGTATCCATAAACATATTGTTCCATCCCACCAAGACCCTCTTGCCAAAAACAATCTCATGAAAACAAATCACGTTTAGCGTGCTGGTCGACATAAAACCCTCACCAAACACCAGCCTTCCTTTTTCGCCCACACACAAGCAAGCATTGTTTCCAATACAACATCTCCCCTCAAACACGATTGTCCCCTTACACTCCAGTCGAACCCCATTATACGGATACCACGGAATCATATTCTTACCCAGCACAATCATGCCCGGCGACACCTGTTCGCTGTCGATCACAATTTTCCCCTTGCCCATTTCCAGCTTCGGTTTATACAAGATGATAGGCAGTTTACACGCCTGTTTCAGGGGCAAGTATCTAAAGTTAAAATAAACCGTACTAAAGATACTTCGCAAAAAATACTTATACTTCCATATTTTTTTCAGCATAACAAAAACATTATATCATGATAACCTCTATTCATTCAAGAAAAAAAGCCCCGAGCGAAACACATTCACCGGGGCCATTCCTACTATCTGCTTTTTCGATTACTCAACAATCTTACTCGCATAATTCATCCATCCCGGAGCAGTTTTATACTTATCCGCACATCCCGCAGGCACCTGTATCGATACCACATTATATGGAAAAGCCTGCCATGCGCCCGATCGTGTACCCACTATTGCAGGAATATCGCTTTTCACAATCACCGTTTGCAAAGAGGAATATGCAAATGCATTAAAATCGATCTTCTGCAATGTTTGCGAAATGGTTATCGATGTCAATTTAAGCGAGCCCGAAATCGTATTCTGACCCGCCACTTTCACCCCTGCAGGTATTTCAAAATGAGTCAACTCCGCACAACGCTCAAATGTCGATCCCTCCATCGTACATTCCTCCATCGGCAAATCATTCGATACAGCAGCACCAAACACCTTCACCACCTGCAAGTTGGGCGACATATAAAATGCTCTTTGATCCATAGCGCAAACACTATTGGGCAATCTAAGTTCAGTCAGTCCACACTCTCTAAAAGCCTCATTGCCCAGTTTCAATAAACCCTCGGGCAAAGTTAACTCTTTCAAGTTCGTAAAATCAATAAAAGCCTGATCACCAATTTCAGTCACGCCAGCCGGAAGTTTTAACGAAGTTACCCCACTACAATATGAAAAGGTCTCTTGCTCAATTTTCGTCATCGAAGTGTTCGACAAATCAATCACCTCCAGATTTTCACATTTATAAAAAGCCACCGGCTCTATGGTTTTCAACGATTTCGGAAAGTTGATCTCTCTAATTTTCGACCAAGCAAAAGCCCTGTCTTCAATGGCCACTACCCCTTCGTTGAGTTGCACACGATCAATGTTCTTCAATTTAAACACATTCTTACCAATCGTTGTCACAAAATCGGGCAACACCAAATCCGTAACATCCGGCTCCACATACGACAACACCCCGTTTGTAACACGAATAGGCAGCACCTTCACATCAAACGTAGCCTTCAGCCCGTTTACCGTTACCGTTACCGTCACACTCTCATTCGGTTTTTCCGACGAAAAGCCCGTGATGTTATCCATCGAAATATCAATCATACCTTTGGTGTTATCCTCTTTCACCCCTTCCACTTTCAATCCCTTCATCGCGAAAGGTTCATCCATGGCATATACCGATTTATCGGGAGGCGAAATCACTTTAATCTCTACCCAGTGATTTTCTACCGGTTTTGTTCCTGTTTCAGTCTCCGGAACTCTCTCCACTTCCTTTGTGCACGATGCTATTGAAACCAGCATCAACAGTGCGATAAACGAAAAAATCTTTACCTTCATACTAAATATATTAATTAAATACGGGCGGCAAAGTTAACTATAATTATCACACAGCCAACACTTAACGCATTTAATTATTAAATATACCTTATATTAGGTATTATTATAATAAATATTACAATTGACTCAAATACCAATCATACATTCTTTTTACCCCTTCGTCGATTTCAATTTTGTGGTGCCATCCCAGTTCATGCAGTTTAGTCGGATCGGTCAGTTTACGCATCGTACCGTCAGGTTTAGACGTATCAAATACAATTTCGCCCGTATATCCCACCGCTTTCACAATCAAACCGGCGAGGTCGCGAATCGAAATCTCCTTTCCCGTACCAATATTAATATGGCAATTGCGAATCTCCTTCTCTCCCCATTGGTAGGTATTTTCAAAATCCACCCTTTCCATCACAAACACACTGGCATCCGCCATCTCCTCGCTCCACAAAAACTCACGCATCGGCGTTCCCGTGCCCCAGAGGTTCACTCGATCGGCAGCGATACCATACTTTTGCAAGATACGCAGCATCTCCGCCCTATCGCTCTTGCCACTCACTCCCTCTACCGGACGCAAGTTTAAGTCGGCCATCACCCCTTGCCAGTCGTCCGTTTTCAAGCAGTGCGCCAGATGAATCTTACGCACCATGGCAGGTAGCACATGGCTACGCTCCAAATCAAAATTATCATTCGGCCCATACAAGTTGGTCGGCATCACCGCAATGTAGTTAGTACCATACTGAATATTAAAGCTTTCGCACATTTTCAGCCCCGCAATTTTAGCGATGGCATACGGTTCGTTGGTATATTCAAGCGGAGCTGTCAGCAATTCCGTCTCCTTGATGGGCTGCGTCGCCTCGCGCGGATAGATGCACGTACTCCCCAAAAAGAGCAACTTCTTTACCCCCTGTCGATAACTCTCGCCAATCACATTTTGTTGAATCTGCAAATTCTTGAATATAAAGTCGGCCCTGTAGGTATTGTTGGCCATGATGCCACCCACGTGCGCCGCCGCCAGAAACACATACTCAGGCTTCACCTCCTCAAAAAACGCACGTACCGCCACCCCATCCGTCAGGTCGAGTTCGGCATGCGTTCTTCCCACTAAGTTGGTAAACCCCTTGCTTTGCAGGTTGCGCCAGATGGCCGATCCCACCAATCCGCGATGACCGGCAATATATATTTTAGCCTCTTTTTCCATTACTCTTCACATTTTTGAACACGAATCATACGAGCCACCTTATCCATATCGTGACGCACCATAATTCTCACCAATTCAGGAAACGGAGTCTGACAAGGATTCCATCCCAACAACGTTTTCGCCTTCGTAGGGTCTCCCAAAAGTTGCTCCACCTCTGCCGGACGAAAATATTTAGGATCTACCTCTACCAGCACCCTGTTGGTAGCAATATCCACACCCTTCTCGGTGATACCCTCACCTTCCCATCGCAAGTTAATACCCGCTTCGGCAAACGCCAGCGTACAGAATTCCCTTACTGTGTGCATCTCTCCCGTAGCAATCACAAAATCCTCGGGCACGTCGTGTTGCAACATCAACCACATACACTCCACATAGTCTTTCGCATATCCCCAGTCGCGTCGAGCCTCCAGATTACCCAGATACAACTTATCCTGAATCCCTTGTGCAATACGTGCCGCCGCAAACGAAATCTTACGTGTCACAAACGTTTCGCCCCTTCTTTCACTCTCATGATTAAACAAGATACCATTCACCGCAAACATTCCATAACTCTCGCGATAATTCTTGGTGATCCAAAAGCCATACTGCTTTGCCACCCCATAAGGCGAACGCGGATAAAACGGAGTCGTCTCCTTCTGCGGCACCTCTTGCACCTTTCCATAAAGTTCCGAAGTAGAAGCCTGGTAGATACGAGTTTTCTTCTCCAATCCCAAAATGCGAACCGCTTCGAGCACACGCAGCGTACCCAGTGCATCCGAGTCGGCAGTATATTCGGGCACATCAAAGCTCACCTTTACATGGCTTTGCGCTGCCAAGTTGTATATTTCATCCGGTTGCACCATTTGTATAATACGAATCAGCGAACTCGAATCCGTCATATCCCCATAGTGCAAGTTTACGGTGCGTTTCTGTTTCATATCCCTCACCCATTCATCAAAATAGAGATGCTCAATGCGTCCCGTGTTAAATGACGATGAACGGCGAATAATGCCATGCACCTCATATCCCTTACTCAATAACAACTCCGCCAAAAACGATCCGTCCTGACCCGTAATACCTGTAATCAATGCTCTCTTCATATATTTTTAAAAGTTAGTTTATTATTCAATGATTTATCTATCCAAAAATCCCAATTATTTATCGATTCATCGCATCATTCTAAACTAAATAATCTTTCAAAACAGATAATTTCATTCATAATTTATATTTTATTCGAATATACTCTATTTTTTATTAATTATATTCATTTTATCATTTTACATATAATAAATTGCGATTTTATTACTTCATTACAGTTTGCAGTCCACTTAAATGCAAAAAAGCAATAGCCCCGATAGACGAAAATTTGTCTATCGGGGCTATTGGCTTTTTCTGTAAAATCACGCGTTTTTTACAGTATCTCCCATCTAACCTTCTTGCTTTTTGATTACGTTAATCTTTAATTCAGTCATAAAATCGTTTAAGTCAATAAAAGGAAGAGAAAAATTTGACAGAGTTGTATCTTTAGTTTGCTCATATAATACACCTCTCATAACACCAATAGCCGTTTCAAGCATATTTAAAACGATAGGCATTTGAGCTATCTCCACCTCATTCTTAGTTATATTAAAAACCGACCCGAAATGTTTAGACGAAAAAAAAACAATTACCTTTATGGTAGAACTGATCGCATTATCACCCAAACTATTAAAAAAAGTTGCACTAATTTTTACTGCAAAAAACTCCTCTTCCAGATTAATGAATAGAACAGGAGATAATTTTATTGTCACATCTTCATTATCTTTAATATCTTGCAAAAAAGATATTGAAGTTTCAGAACTATCTATCCGAATGATCGATAAATCCTCTTCATTGATAAAACCATTTACTTCCATTTATACCAAAGATATATTCGAACTTCTAATTGTATACTCATTTGAAGTCAAAAAATTTATTATCCTATATCTGTCTTTACAAAAATCTTCGTCGAAAAAATCATCATCCGATAAAAGATTCTCTGGAATCTCCATCAATTCACACCATTCGATTATTGCATTTTTATAAACTTTTTTCAAATAACAGATCTCCTCCTTATAAATTGACATCCATTCACGCAAAGTCAAACTTAAATTTAGATAAGAAATAACATCCTCTTTATTTACTTGAAAAAAAAGCCATGAAAAATAATCCTCTCTTTTATATGCTGCTAAAGCTAAAAATAGAATCTTATCATCGGCATCATAATATAGCGAAAGAAATGGATCGCCATAGCACTGCAAATCACCCACTTTCCGCAACTTCAGAAAGCATTTGCTATTCGCCATTTCCCCATTATACCTCATCTTCCAATATTTTTTTTGTTCCAAAATCCTTATCTAAACACTTGTCAAAGTCAAATCCATGTTTTAAAATAACATTCACATGCCCCTTTTTGTTTTCTTTGCCAACAAGGGCATCTTCTTCCGCCAAGTTGAACTTTGATACATAAGAGCCACAGCGATCTATAAATTGACCTTTATGCCCGGATGACGAATCGTTCAACTCTCTTTTGTCTTTTTTATCAAGCCGATTCAAAATATCACTATATGCAATTCTAGAAGCCTCTTCACTTGTGTACATCGAAACCGTGTTGCGTTCCACTCTTTCTTCAATGGTAGCTTCCAATTCCAATTCATCCTCTTTATCAAAATTCAAATAGTATTGAGGAACAATATCATTCAATGTTGTTGGTGTTTTGGTCCATCTGTATAAAGGCTTATCCGGCTTAGAAAATTCCGATCTCAAAAACGCTTCACACCCCTTTAAGTCATCGTGATAATAATACTTATTTTTATCACGTGAAGTCTTGGATTGTCTTTTTTTATGTTTTACTTTTTTAGGCTGAGTCACAACTTATGCTTTATAATACAAATATAGACAACAACAATCAATTTAACTAATATCAATCAAACTTTATTCTCTTCAGTCTGGCATATTTTGTTTATTATTCTCAAAACGGAGTTTCGCATTAAAAATATCAAAGAACAAAGAGTACTTCTTAAGAACATCGTAACCTAATATCAGAATAAAGTTAGCAACTCCAGTATCACTCGGCAAAGTGAATGAAACCCTTACGCATATCAGTCTTTCCTGGACATAGAAAGTAACGCATGGTATCATTTTATTTACAAATAAGATGACTCTGTTTAAAACTCATTTAAACTTTCTTGAACTTTGGCATAATATTTGTTAATTATACCAAAGACATTCTTAGGTTCCTATGAAGCTAAAAACTCGTGAGAGCATGTCACAGGCTTTTATAGATTCTTCCCCTGTATAATTGAAGATAAGAGACATATGCAATGATATGGTTATTAGGGCTACCTTTCATCTGCATTCATAAAGTCCTTTAACGCTAAAATATCGGTAAATGGCATTTGATGATAAAACAATTCAAGCAGTTTGGGAAAAGGCTAAAAGTACAGCTGAGAATGATCCTAATGTTTGGAGACAAGACCAATGTGGAGCCTGGATAGGACGCACTTATTATGGAAACAGAGATAGTGAGTATGGATGGGAAATTGACCATATAACTCCTGTTTCTAAAGGAGGAAGCGATGCTCTATCCAATCTTCGCCCATTACAATGGGAGAACAATGCTTCACGACAAAACGACCGCCTAGTTTGTAAGATTAAGGCAGTTGGAGTGCATAACTCCTAAATTGTTGCTCTCACTCAAATTGCGTTGCAGCGCAATAAAGAGTTCTCCCAAGCGTGCATTGAGCAAATATGGTTTAATAATTCTGCTAAATTGCAGAGATAACGATAACCTGAAACATGTTGTCATTAGACTTTGATTACAATGAGTAATTACAGCAAAGACCGTTTAGACCAAATTTGGGACAAAGGCCAGCCAATAAGAGGTAAAAATCCAGATTTATATCGCAAGGATATATACGGAAATCAAATGTATAAACCTTCTTATGGTAAAACCAGTGAAATGGGATGGAATGTTGACCATTCTAAACCCCAATCAAAAGATGGTACCGACCATCTTAATAATTTGCAACCGATGAATTCTATTGCAAATTGTAAAAAGAATGATAAGTATTAAACCTTTGAAAATCACCCTGACAGAGTTGCCGCTTTGTCAGGGCTTTTTTATGCCGCTATGTCATATTATATTAAAAACTCTGTAGAGCTAATAACAGTATAGTTAATGACAAAGTTTATATCACACATTCTTAAATTATGTTAATAGGAGAAGGCTTTCTATGTTAATTTGTGACCAAACTTATTTATTTCATCCACTATGTAAGCCACATCCTCATCCGTCACACACGGGCCCGAAGGAATACAAAGCCCCTTGTTAAATAGACGTTCCGCATTACCATTCACAAATACAGGTTGTAAGTGTTTGATAAAATATCCTTTAAAATCTGTAATTTAAACCTATTATAAATAGAATTTATATGCAGAATTATCGAAAAAACTATCAGAAAGTATTTCTATTTAATAATTAACGAATGCCTAATTTTAGTTTATTATTAACATCTATAAATCCATTATTGTTAGCATATTTTTATTAATTATTGAAATCTCATATTTAGATTTACACTTTTCCAAACTAGCTTTTCCCATTTTTTCAATATCTTCAGAATTATTTATAAAATGGATCATTTTTTCAGAAAGTATATCTGGATTATGTGTTGGTACAAAAAAACCATTTATACCCTCTAATACGGTCTCTTTACATCCCGGTGTATATGTAGTGATAATTGCACGTGCCGATGCCATTGCCTCTAAAATAACACGTGGCGTTCCTTCTCGATATGCTGTAGGAAGTACAAAAACAGATGTCATTGCATAATACTTTGCAATATTATCCGTCTCAGGAAACATCTCTATTACACCTTCTTTCACATAAGGCAATAATTCTTCAGATGTTATTGCATCGGGTAAATTATTCTCAAACTTACCTAAAATCATAAAGCGTGATTTAGGGTACTTTTCTTTCACGATCTTAGCAGCCCTTGCATAATCCATTACCCCTTTTGCATTAACCAATCTTCCTAAAAAGAAAAAAGTAGGCATTTTAGGATAAGGGGATGGGGTGTATTTACTCATATTAACCCCAGAACCATTAACAACGTGGCATTTATCCTTCTTGATTAGTCCATGCTCAACAAATTCATTTAAATCATCAATATTCTGGAATATTACTTTTTGAGCAGCTCCTAAACCAAGTTTATATAAGACAAATGAAAGTTGCTTGATTATTCTAGCCTTTAGGCTTTTGCTTGCGAATAGATAACCAGCTCCTGTTACCATAGCCGTACGATTCTTTACTCCTGTAAGCAACCCGGCAATAGAACCATAAATAACAGGTTTAATTGTGTAGCCCATAATTGCATCAGCCTTCTCTGTTTTCATGATGCTTTTTAGTTTCAGAAAGTAAGAAATATCTGCAAATGGGTTTAATCCATTCTTACTTAAAGGCACATCGATGAATTTAGCCCCGAGTGCTTCGATTCTTTCAACTCCTTCACGATTAGGCCCTGTTACAACCACATCATATCCCTTGGCCTGAATATCTTTTATTAAGTCACCTCTAAAATTATAAGCCGATCTATTTTTGGGAGATATTAGTATAAACTTTTTCATGATTGACTATTAATGAATAATTTTAAATTGTCATAAATAACATCGAACATTCTTGCATTATTTCCATCGGATACGAAAGAATTATGTGGAGAAACCGCTACATTTTCCATTAACCACAAAGGTGAATTTGAAGATAAAGGTTCTAACTCAAATACATCCAATGCGACAAAAACATCTTTTCTTAATGATAGAACTTCACACATTGCTTGTTCATCAATCAGACCGCCACGTGCGATATTCACCAACATAGCATTTTCCTTCATACTCATCATTACCTCTCTTGAGATTATTTTTTCAGTAGAAGGAAGAAGAGGTGCTGTGAGTATTATAATATCAAAATCATTTATGCGATTTTTTAATGTGTCAGTCAATGCCATATGGTCAAAACATTGGGTTTCATTAGTATGAATGTCAAATCCTGTTATCTCTGCACCTAATATATTAAAGCGTTTGGCAACTTCTTGACCGACATTTCCTGCGCCAACAATAGCAACCTTTCTTCCAGTTACTTCCCAAAGGCCTCTGTGCTTTGTCCATCTGGCTGCACTCTGTTCCTGTTTGAAGAACCATCCTTGCTTATAACGCTCAAGAACTCTATATAAAGCCCATTCTGCCATAGGAACACTATACACTCCTTGGGCGTTATTTAGTGCAATACCACGTTCTTTTATTTTATCAATAGGAACCCTATCGAATCCGGCACTTGTCAGTTGAATGAATTTTAGATTTGTAAATTCATCAATTTCATAACTGAGAAAGAGTCCATTACATACAGTAGCATCAATCAACGAAACCGGAATAGGCAATTCACCGGATTCTTGCTGCATGAAATACACATCATATCCTAAATCTCGAAAAGACTTCATTTGCGCTTCTGTGTATTTAAAACAACCAGTTAATAATAAATTCATTATAATTTAATTCTTGATAAAATATTTTGTGAATAACATATCGTAAAAAGCATACTAATAAGAATTTAAATAGCTATTATAGAATATAGTAAGACTTCTAAACTATCGTTGTTAATCAATGATATTTTTTAATGTTCGACATTTTGCAGTAAATAATTGGAATTCTGATATATAGAAAAAGATTACATAAAGAAACAGTCTATTATCTAACTTCAATCCAATAAGACAATACAAAGATTAATACAATAATTAAAAGATCATATTATTAGCGGATAATATTTCTCACACACCTAATTACAGAGTCTCTATTTTCAGAAAAATATTTAATGGCATCTTCAGCTTCTTTCTCTAAACAACGAATATCTGCGATACCTTGGTTAAAGATTCGTCTCACTTCTTGTAAATCTGTTATCTTATCAGTATTACAGAAACTTCTTGACACAATTACCATAGAACTTCCTAATCGATAATGTTCCTTTATAATCATCGACCCAGGCATTGCACCACCTGTAAGTGTAGCTACTCCTCCGAATCCAAATGGTATTCCTTTAGCCTTAATCTTTGAAGATAGACTATCCACTGTTCCATTTGCAAGAAGTTCAAACATAAATTTCATTCCTAGAGCTAAATGCAAATCGTTCAGTCCAAGATGTATCATATCTATTCCCTTTATTTCAAGAATTTCATCTATCAGAAGTGCCGCTTCAGGAGTCTCAACTAAAAGGCAGGTCTTAGCCCGACCATTTACGAAACCAATAAACTTTCTAACCTCTTCTAAAGTCTTGAATAAAGGGAGCATTATAATATCTGCGCCGGCTTTGATTATCGCTTCAATTTCATCTTCAGAAGAAAAATAGTTATCTATTGCATCATGAATGGGGTTGATACGCACTAATACTTCAGCTTTCTTAACTGCTTTTTTGATTATTGCGACATCTTCCACTGTATGATGATTCTTAACAGTATCTAAACCGCCCTGTCTAGAATCCTTTCCAATGAATTCCATGTCAACAAATATCCAATCAATACCTGCCTGTTCTGCAATAATTGCAACTTCAGGTCGTTTTGTGATATACATCAAATGTAACATAGTCAATAAGTTTATTTTTTTATACCAGTTTCCCCTGTATTCTTGTTATTTGCATTAGTAGCAACTTTGAATATTGTCATGAAAAATATTCTCATATCAAAGGCCAATGAAATATTCTTTGCATAATATACATTCAGTTCAATACGTTCTGGCCATGGAACTTCCTTACGACCATTTACTTGAGCCCATCCTGTTACACCAGGTAGAACATCAAACATATGCTTCTGGTGTTCATTATATTGTTCATAAGGCCAAGGATGGTATGTTAAAGCAGGACGAGGACCAATAAGAGCCATATCTCCTTTTAAAATATTCACTAATTGTGGAAGTTCATCAATGCTTGTGGCACGAATAATTTTTCCAACCTTAGTTATTCTTGAATCCCCTTTATAGGAGTAAACACCAGTTCCTTGCTTTTCAGCACCAACACACATTGAACGGAATTTCCAAATTTTAAATGGTATCCCATCTTTGCCTAATCTTTCTTGTTTGAAGATAATAGACCCTTTGCTTTCTAATTTAATCAAAAGAGCAACAAGTAATAAAGGAACAAAGAGAATAGCTAATGCAATAAGTGATATGCAAAAGTCAGCGAATCGTTTAAATAAGATATACATATTATAAATATTTTATTATTTTGGAAGGATTACCACCGACGACACAATTTGCAGGAACATCTTTAGTAACAACACTGCCTGCTGCAATTACACTTTTATCACCAATGTGAACGTCTTTAAGAATAATGCATCCTGCACCTAACCAACAGTTATTGCCTATGATAACTTCGCCATCGTCAAATTCTCTTTGACGAACACCGCCATTTGAATCAAAGATGTGGTTGTGGTCATAAATCAAAACATTCGGTGCAAGGATTGTTCCATCTCCTATAGAAATACGCTTATGACATACAATTTGACATCTATTACCAATGCCTACATTGTCTCCTATAATTAACTCTGCCTTTTTTGATGCACTTAATGTAACATCATTTCCAACAATCAAGTTCCTTCCTGATAAGAATAAACAGCCGGGGAATAATTTCCATTCCGTATTGCGTTTTATTCTTGTTTTTCTACCTATAGTAATATTTCTTCGAAAAAAAGAAAACAGCATGGATTTGGTTATGCCTCTAAACAGTGGAATCAAGTTAATCCATACTTTATATAATTTTTCATTCATTATGATTGTGATTTGAAAATATTAGAAAATACGCTTTGGTAGTTATGATAATCAAAGCTGTGATTGTTTCTACAAGCTAATTTCATCTCAGTAATCTTTTTTCTTTCAATATTAGAGATTTCAGAAAAAATTATTTCAAGCTGTTTACTATCTGAAACAACAACTCCATTTATTCCATCTTTAAGGAAATCTCCTATATTACTTGAAAGTGTAGCAATTATTGGTGTACCGCATGCCATTGACTCCACAAATTTTGTAGGGAAACCTGCGCTGTTTTTTTTATTATTATCGCGAATTAACATCTGGAAATCAGCATCTTGAACAGCTTTAATAGTATCAAGATGTGGGAGGCGACCTTTAAAATTCACATTAACTTGATCAGGAACTTGCAAAGAATATCCTCGTTCATACTCTTCTTTTGTCATGCCTATAACAGTCAACTCTAGTTTTTCTTTTCCTTTCAGTGCATCAATAATATAGTCTAGCCTATCTTTGCAACCATAACCGGCAGTTCCTGCATAAATAAGTTTAATTTTGTTATGAGAATTATTACTACTGTTTCTTTTCCATTTTTCTGCCTGAATATCAATCGTAGGAGGAACAAAAATGCAATTAGTAACATTTTTATAATAATCAAAAAGATACTTGCTAATCGCAATCACACCATCCATTTTTTTTATGCAATAGTGCATTCGTAAGTTTATATCAGCTCTTCGTATTATTGATCTCATAGACCATCCAGATACTGTTTCCCATTCGGTAAGGTCATGGATAACCTTGATGCCATTTTTATGGCATGCTTTTAATATCTTCAGTGAAGCTATAGACGGGAAGTTATACAAAATTACATAATGAGGTTTTCTTTCGAGAATTCTATTAATATTTATAAATGTACATATTTGATGAATCCATTCAATATTACCAGTGGGATATGGAATTGGCATACTTTCAAAACCATCAACATTACTAAGAGCAGTCTTGACATCTTTTGATATTCCTATAAAGGAAACATCAAATCCTATTTCACGTAAAAGCTTTGCGTTTGCCATTACCCGCTGAGCAGCGGCATTCTTGTCTGGAAGTTCAAAACCGCCAATATATAAGATTTTATTTTTCATGACTTTTTTGAAATTAGAGATCTAAGAATATTAGTGATTTTGTACCCTAACAATTGGAATGACTTATCAATCAATCTAACCCTTAATGGTAAGGGCTTATATGTAGGCACAACATCCTTCCACAAAGATAACTTTTTATATTTTAAATAATGTTCTTTATAAGGGTGTTTACATGGTGCAAACCAAGGCCTATTATAAAAGGCTGTTAAATAATGTATGCAGATAGGACGCTCACAGGAATCTAGAATATCTTCTGGAGTATACGCATCAAGACGTTTATATAAATATTGTCTATTCAGTCTGAAAAAGTATAAGATACCAGCCATTAGGTTATATCTTAGACTTATATATTTAATATGGCCTTGACACACAACATTTAGAACCCCTTCACTAAAAACAGGTGGAGCGCCATCGTACTTTGCTATTACAGACTTTACCTTACTTATCAAGTCATTCTCTCTACAGTAATCAACATTTACAATTGCCATACCATCGTTAAAGAATTGATATTCTTCGGGAAGACCCAAAGCAGATTTACTTTGAGAAAATGTTTGAACTGCCCCCATGTAACAGTCATCCAAATTTATCTCCCACAATTTCTGCAAAGAACCAACTACAACAATATCACTGTCCAAATAGATGGCACGATTCAATCCGGGAATACGAGAAAAGAAAACCTTTGCATAAATAGTCGCTATATGACGCCCTATATCTGAAATGTTTAAGTCATATGAAATTTCCTTGAATGGTATTACAGTAATTTCTCTTTCATAACTTAATACTATTTTTCTAAGTGCATTGATATTATCTTTACTTACATTATCCGACAGAAAGTAAAATGTGATATCTTTAACACTTTTATTGTTCTCACAAACTGAGATAATAGAAATGCCAGTTTGTGGAATATAAAAATCATTACATGCGTAAACTATATTCATTTTATCTTACAAATATTTTTTTTAATATGCTCTTTAACTCTTTGTAAAAAAATAACTCATATATAGATATTGAAATTATCAAAATAATGAATTTATGATATAATGTAAATACCTCAATTAGGAGAGGTGTAACACAAATTATAGAAACGGTTAAATCCCTAAATATATTCTCCATTTTAATGTCTAAATATTGTGAAATTACATAATTTAAATAAAATGATTTAAACAATACAGCAATCACTAAAGACATAATAATAGAATATATGCTTTGAAAAATAT
>DKPN01000054.1 GCA_002471195.1 Bacteroides sp. UBA7333 | reverse complement strand
TAAAGCTCCTCATATCATAATAAGTCAAGAGACATTTAATCAAATAGCTAGATATAATATGGTGCTAAAAGTCAAATATTTAATTGTAACAAATGGTATTAACCATTATTGTTGTGAAATCGATTATGAAAAAATGTCATATCGATTTTTAGAAGGAATCCCCAATTATTCTGCGTTATAATTTATTTAATATATTGCATAATAATAACATCATTGTAATTATTGTTTTTTCTTATCCAGTCTTTTAATATTCCGGCTTTACAATATCCTAACTCTTCGAATAAACTTTTGCTTGCAATATTCTCATCGGAAACATATGCATATAGTTGATGCAAGTTTAAAAACTCAAAGGCATAATTATGTAATAGATATAAAGCTGATGTCGCATATCCCCTATTGCGATACTCTTTATTTATTGCGATCCCTACTTCTGCTTTTTGATTGATTGAACAGAAATCTGTTAAATCAATAGTTCCAATTGTCATTTCAGTTTCTTTTTCAACAATCATTAATCTTACTTGCCTATCTTCATATATATTGTTATGATTATTTGCAATATATTGCTTGAGTGCATATCTAGAATAGGGAACATTACAGTTACTGATTGACCAAAAAGAAGAATCATTCTCCATTTTATACATGAATTCTAAATCTTCAGGTTCTACGGCACGCAAAAGAATTCTATCATTATTTAATAGTTCCATAGCTTAATAAATTCTTTTATGTTTAAAATAGAAATAACATAATCCACAAATGTGTTTCCATGCTATCAAAGATAACTTTCTTGAATTTGTAATTCTTCTCCAATGATGTATAATATTATATTGTGGAAGATAAACTATTTTCCAGCCGCTATTTCGAATTCTCATACATAAATCAGCGTCTTCCGGACCATAAAATATATTTTCATCTAATAAACCGACGCTTTCTAAAACATTTCTTCTAATCATCTGGCATGCTCCTATTACATAGAAGGGTTCAAATGGACTATTAGGGTATGACTTATGATTACTTTTCGTTTCGATATTGAAAAAGTTCTTCAATTTAAGCCCGAAACCTGGAAATTCTTTCCAACTTTCTTGAATATTTCCAAGATGATCGATAAGTTGACATGAGCATAATCCAACATCATGATGCGATTGTATATAATCTAACATTCCTACTATTGCTTGACTATTTACGACAGTATCATTATCTAATATTAAAATGAATTCTCCTTTAGATATTTCTATTCCTCTATTTCTTGCAAATGCAACACCTTTATTTCTATTATTAACAATTAATCGAATATTTGGGTATACAGAATTAACAAACTCTATACTACCATCAGATGAGCCATTGTCGACTAAAATAATTTCAACTTCAATACAATCAAATAACTTCTCTAGCGAAACCAGACATTCTTTTAAGTAGCTTATCTGATTCCATGTAATTATGATGATGGATAGTTTCATAATAATCAACCAAAAAGTTTTATTTTTAATGCCTTTAGCGCATATTTAAATTCACTCCAACTAGAAAAACGTTTCATTTGCGTAAATATAAAGTGAGGTGAAAGAAAATAACTAATGTTGTTATAGAATAATATCTTCTCCATTTCTTTTGCAGTAAGATGTGGCAGATTTAATATAGATTCTCTTTGTACATCTGTGGGAATATATTTTTCATTAGCTAACCATCCATTTTCTTTTGCTAATTTATAAAACTCTGTACCAGGAAATGGTGATACAATATTAAACATAACCTGATCTATCTTTAATGCTTTTATTTCACGCAAAGTATGTTTCAATGTATTTCGTGTTTCCAAAGGACTACTACCAATTAAAACATTTAATTTTATTGGTACTTTATATTTTTTTAAAAGAAGGATAGCAGTATAAATTTGTTGCGAAGTAATACCTTTTTTAATGTATTTTAATATGTCATCATTGAATGATTCGACACCTAAATCAACGTACAAACAGCCAGATTCTCCTAGGACTTTTGCAATATTATCTGTAATTGCATCAACTCTAGCTTGACATCCCCAAACAAGGTTATATTTTTTCATAATATTGCATATTTCTCTCGTCCGGTCTTCATTCCATATAAAATTATCATCCATAAATCCGACAGCCTTATATCCTTGTTCTTTAATTTCTTTCATTTCTTTATCAATACTTTCTATCGATCTAAATGAAATTAATGGTTTTTTACCATGTTCTTTTACATTTTCAATTTCTCTTGCAAAAGTAAGTGAACTTGGAACGCAATATATACATTTAAAAGGGCAATTTCTCGATGTAACTGCTGTTGTATACGGGCCTATTTTTAATTTGGGATTATGATATTCCCGATCTTTGATAACATCACGAGCTGGAAATGCTAGAGTATCTAAATTCTTGATTAACTCTCTAGTTGGATTATTTACTATTGTATCGTTTATTTTATATGAAATGCCTTTTATATCTTTCCATTCAATTCGAGATGCTATGGCTCGCGTTAACTCGAGTACAGTTAATTCAGGCTCTCCTCTAACTATAATATTATGAGCGTTTTCTAAATATTTACTTATAAAGTAGGTTGCACCTGGACCCATAAAAACGACATATGCTTTAGGATTAACTCTATGAATAAGTTGAGAAGCGATTATGTCATTTTCCATAGAAAGATTGACCGTCCATATGTAATAGATATCACTTTGATCTGTTTTTATAAACTCCTTAAATTCATTTACAGATCTATTTTCATAGATAAAATCTGTGTAATTAATATTATCAAAACCATTATTTTTAAGCAAAGCATATACGGTCAATTCATATATATTGGGAGCCAAGTATACGACTCGGGTGCAACCAGCTGTTCTTTCCGCAGGTTTCTTATTATCAAATGCAGGAGGTATTAGAAAAGTTAACTTCATATTTATTTATTTTTTAATATTCATCAATATGCATCTCCTTTCTAATTCTTTCAATACTTGGAATACAAAAAAAAGAGGCACATATACCCATTAAAGTACACAATATACCAGTATTACTCAATGTCAAGTAATAATCAAATAATCCTAATAAGCTAACTATCAACAGCATTAATAATCTAATATAATTTAATATCAAATATCGTTTTAATGCTAATAATATAGTGAGTTTGGCAATCTGATGTTGTAATATCGTTTTATATAGTTTTAATGATGTAGGTATAAATATAACTGCAACAAGAATAGTTATTGTATTAAATATATAGGTATTTTTAAAATTATCCGCAAATAGTCCTATAGGTAACACATTGCATTCGCCTAAAATAAATGTAAACAGTGAGATACTCCAGAAGCATACAAATCCAATTATAATAATATTAATCGTGTTTTTTATTTTCTTTTCCATTTTAATAATTTAAATTTGACCATTAAATTGTGTTCTATTTACTATACTTCTTCCAAGCGTAATTTCATCAGTATATTCTAACTCGTCACCTATAGATACTCCCCTTGAAAGTGTGCTAATCTTAATATTTGCAGATTCAAGTTTTCTATATATAAAAAAGTTAGTAGTATCTCCTTCCATTGTAGTGCTGAGAGCTAAAATAACCTCTTTAATTTCATTGTTATTTACTCTTTCAATTAAACTATTAATCTTTATATTGTTAGGGCCAATCCCGTCCATGGGTGAAATGACTCCTCCTAAAACATGATATAACCCACGAAATTGTTGAGTAGATTCAATTATCATAACATCTCGAATGTTCTCTACTACACAGACTATTGATGAATCTCTGTTAGGATTTGAACAGATTTGACACACATCTGTATCAGATATATTATGACAGATTTGACAATATTTTATATCATTTTTTAGTTGTATTAATGAATTTCCAAAAGACTCTACACTATCTATATCTTGTCTTAACAGATGTAAAACAAAGCGTAAGGCCGTTTTACGTCCAACACCTGGTAGTTTAGTAAATTCATTAATAGCTCTTTCAAGTAATTTTGATGGATATTGTTGGTTCATATATAGCTAATATTCCTCTTTAATATTGCAAATATACTCACTTATTCATAGATAAGACGTCTATTACAAAATAAATCGTAACTTTGCATATACAATCTTTCGATAATAAATTCTTAAAATAATAGAGAGATTGATTAATAACTTAATGAATTACCATGGATATAAATAGTGCAGAATTTATTATTAGCAATACCGATGTAAAGAAATGTCCCCAAGGACAATTTCCTGAGTATGCATTTATTGGGCGTTCCAATGTTGGAAAATCTAGTTTGATAAACATGTTGACAGGTCGAAATAAATTGGCTATGACTTCTTCAACGCCTGGAAAAACAATCCTTATAAATCATTTTTTAATAAATAAAAATTGGTATATAGTTGATTTACCCGGTTATGGTTATGCAAAGCGCGGACATAAAGGCCAAGATCAAATTCGTAAAGTCATTGAAGATTATATTTTAGAGAGGGAACAGATGACTAATCTTTTTGTTTTAATTGATAGTAGACTTGAACCTCAAAAAATAGATATTGAATTTATGGAGTGGCTAGGTGAAAATAATATACCATTTTCTATTGTCTTTACAAAAGCAGATAAATTAAAAGGTGGTAAAACAAAAAATAATATAAACAACTATCTCCGAAATTTAAAAAAATATTGGGAAGAGCTACCTCCTTATTTTATAACTTCATCTGAAAGTAGAATGGGTAAAAACGAGATATTAGATTATATTTATAATATAAATACCACCTTAAACTCAAGTATAATTTAATATAAAAACCTTTTTCATTGTATTTATATTAAATTTTATATCAATCGCTACACGACTTTTTCAATAAAAATGATTTTAATAGTTTTTTATTTTAAGAAATAGTCATTTTAAAAATAAATCCTATAAATTTGCCCACATTAAAGTACTAACTAAAATTAATAAAATATGAAAAAGCTATTTCTATTTGTTATCATTTTGATGAATGCAATGTGCTTTACCTATGCACAAGGGAAAGCCGATATCAAATTTGATAAAACAACATATGATTTAGGAACTTTCTCTGAATCAGATCCTGTTGTGAGTGGTGTTTTTACATTTACTAATATAGGTGATGCTCCACTCGTCATTCATCAAGCAGTAGCATCTTGTGGATGCACTGTACCTGAATATACAAAAGAGCCTATTTTGCCAGGACAAACTGGGACATTAAAAGTTACTTATAATGGTACAGGAAAATATCCTGGTCAATTTAAAAAGTCAATCACTATCCGTTCGAATGCTAAAACAGAAATGATGCGTTTATACATTGAAGGTAATATGACTGCTAAAGAATAGCATTAACATACAATGAACTATATTAAAAAGGAGAATTTTAAAAATTCTCCTTTTTTTTTATTTTCTTTGGATTTTAAAATAAAGAAGAACACATAATACACATTTTAATTTAATTATATGAAACAACAAGAAGACAAATTTACTGGTCTCCCCGAAAATGCATTTAGAGTATTAAAGTCTGGAGAAGTTTATAATCCTCTAATGATGCCCAACAAAAACTACCCTGAAGTTAACCTATGGTCAGTATCATGGGGTATAGCTATGGCTATTCTATTCTCTGCAGCAGCAGCTTATCTGGGGCTTAAGGTTGGTCAAGTTTTTGAAGCTGCAATACCGATTGCGATTATTGCAGCAGGTGTTTCGGGTGCAACTAAACGTAAATACGCATTAGGCGAAAATGTCATCATACAATCAATTGGAGCATGTTCGGGAGTAATTGTAGCAGGTGCTATATTTACATTACCTGCGTTATATATTTTACAGGATAAATATCCTGAAATGACAGTAACTTTTATGCAAGTATTTATCAGCTCTTTATTAGGGGGAATATTAGGTATTTTATTACTAATACCTTTTCGCAAATATTTTGTGAGCGATATGCACGGTCAATATCCATTTCCTGAAGCCACAGCAACTACTCAAGTTTTAATTTCTGGAGAAAAAGAAGGAAATCAAGCAAAACCTCTTTTGATAGCAGGGTTAATAGGTGGTTTATATGATTTCATTGTGGCTACATTTGGTTGGTGGAATGAAAACTTTACTACCCGAGTAATATATGGTGGTGAAATGTTGGCCGATAAAGCTAAATTGGTTTTTAAAGTGAATACTGGAGCTGCTGTATTGGGCTTAGGTTATATTGTTGGATTAAAATATGCCGCTATCATTTGTGCCGGTTCTTTAGCTGTATGGTGGATTATAGTTCCAGGCATGGCACTTTTCTGGGGAGATAGTATTTTGAATGAATGGAATCCAGAGATCACTACTGCATTAGGAATGATGTCACCAGAAGAAATATTTAAATATTATGCAAAAAGCATTGGTATTGGTGGTATTGCCATGGCTGGTATTATTGGCATTATTAAATCATGGTCTATTATTAAAAGTGCCGTTTCGTTGGCAGCCAAAGAAATGGGTGGAAACAAAGAAAATGTTGATAAAGCTATAATCCGCACACAACGTGATTTATCAATGAAGTTTATTGTTATTGGCTCAATCATTACTTTAATATTGATTACTCTATTTTTCTTTTTTGGCGTTATGAACGGTAATATACTTCATACTGTAGTTGCGATTGTTTTGGTTGCTATTATTGCTTTTTTATTTACTACAGTGGCTGCAAATGCTATAGCGATTGTAGGAACCAATCCTGTTTCTGGCATGACATTGATGACGTTAATCTTAGCATCGGTTGTGATGGTAGCTGTTGGATTGAGAGGACCCTCGGGAATGGTTGCGGCATTAATAATGGGTGGTGTAGTATGTACAGCATTATCTATGGCTGGAGGATTTATAACAGACTTAAAAATAGGTTATTGGCTAGGTAGTACACCGGCTAAACAGGAAACTTGGAAGTTTTTAGGTACTATTGTTTCGGCAGCTACAGTAGGTGGAGTAATGATCATTCTGAATAAAACTTATGGTTTTACAAGTGGAGATTTAGCAGCACCACAAGCCAATGCAATGGCGGCCGTTATCGAACCTCTTATGAATGGTGTGGGGGCGCCATGGCTGTTATATGGTATTGGTGCATTGTTAGCCATCCTACTTACATTTTTTAAAATTCCAGCATTGGCATTTGCATTAGGCATGTTCATACCCTTGGAGTTAAATATCCCATTATTAGTTGGGGGAGCCATTAATTGGTATGTCACTACTCGAAGTAAAGATACAGCCTTAAACAATGAAAGAGGTGAAAAAGGAACATTATTGGCTTCAGGATTTATTGCAGGTGGTGCATTAATGGGAGTAGTAAGTGCTGCATTGCGCTTTGGTGGTGTTGATTTACTAAATCAAATGTGGTTAAACAATGCATGGTCTGAAATAGTAGCATTAGGAGCATATGTATTATTAATTATCTATTTTATCAAAGCATCGTTGAACGTTGGTAAATAGGATTTATTAATAAATTAATAATAAGCTGTTGGTATTCATAAGTTTCATTGTGTATCAACAGCTGCAATCATTTAAATTCTTGATATGATCAAAAAGTGGGCAGTAATATTTATTTCAATATATCAAATCAGTATTAATGTTTATTCTCAAAACTATTCTGGAACAGTAAAAAATGCTCAATATTATATTGGCCGACCCTATGTAGCTCATACCTTAGAGGCTAATGATAAAGAAAAATTAATCATTGATACTATTCATGTTGATTGCACTACATTTGTTGAATATGTCTTGGCTAAAAGTTTATTTGAAAGCAATCAAAACCACCCAATGAACTTTGTAGACTATGTTAAACTATTGCGTTATCGTAATGGAATTATAAATGGTTATACCTCACGATTACATTATATTACTGAGTGGATAGATAATGCAGTAAAATACGATTTAATAGAAGATATAACCTCTTTATATTCATCAAATACCCAAAAAATAAATATTTCTTATATGTCAAATAATCCACAATATTACAAGCACCTTAATAATATTGATAATTTAAATAAAATAAAAGAAATAGAGCATTCCATTACGAATAAAATAATTCACTGGATTCCGAAAGACTCAATGAAATTAAATGGCCTGAGCTATATTAATGATGGTGATGTTATAGCAATTACAACCAATATTAAGGGTTTGGATGTAGTACATTTAGGTTTTGCAATTTATAAAGAAGATGGTTCGTTGGGTTTATTGCATGCTTCATCAAAACATAAAAAAGTATTGATTGATCCTCTTCCCTTGTCGACATTATTAAATGATAATCGTCGGTGGAGTGGAATTAGAGTTCTAAGAATGAAAACACATTGATAGAAATAATATGAAAACACATTTTACTATTTTATATTCATGTCTGATGATATTTATCGTCAATCCACTATTTTCTCAAGAAGATTGGGCCAACCTAAATCGTTTTAAGATGGATAATGATTCTATAAACCAATTAATAAACAATGGAGATAGAATCGTTTTTATGGGAAATTCAATTACTGAAGGATGGATAAAACACCATCCCGATTATTTTCGTAATAGTGACTATATAAATCGTGGTATAAGTGGCCAAACAACGGCTCAAATGTTGTTACGTTTTCGTCAAGATGTTATAAACTTGCATCCCAAAGCAGTAGTTATTCTTGCAGGAACAAATGATATAGCTCAAAATAAAGGTGCGGTTACCCAAGAAATGATTCAAGATAATATTTCGGCAATGGCATACTTAGCAAAAGTAAATGGTATAACAGTTATATTGTGTTCGGTATTACCCGCTTCTGATTATCCTTGGAGAATGGGATTACATCCAGATAAAAAAATACCGGCATTGAATAAGTGGATTATGAAGTATGCCTTAGATAACGATTGTTATTATGTAGACTTCTTTTCGGCAATGACAAATGGTGCGAATGGCATGGATAAGGAAATATCAGAAGACGGTGTGCATCCCAATGATACCGGTTACAGCATTATGGAACCACTTTTAGAAGTTGTAATTCAAGACATCTTTAATTAAAGATGTTTATAACGAAGTTGTTCATAAAGTTCATCAATCAATATTTTTTTAATTTCTTGCATATTTATGTCATGACACAACTCATTGCTAAGTGACGAAACTCCCCTATTTGTGAATCCACAAGGATTAATATAATTAAAATAATTTAGATCAGTATTAATATTGAATGCCAATCCATGCATCGATATAAATCGACTGCATCTTACTCCAATAGCACAAATTTTTCTAGCGTTGTTTGTGTCACCATCGATCCAAACACCTGTTGCATCTTTTATACGACCAGCCTTAACTCCATACTTATTGCATACTTGTATCACAACTTCTTCCAGTAGCCTTATATAATCTTTAAGACCTAAACCAAAATCTTCAAGATTTAGAATAGGATAACAAACAAGTTGTCCTGGCCCATGATAGGTTATATCACCACCCCTATCCACTTGAACATAGCATGCATCTAAACGTTTTAATTGCATAGCATCAATAAGCATGTTATGTTGTTTTCCATTTCTACCGAGTGTATATGTATGTGGATGTTCACATAAAATAATGCGATTAACATATTTAGTTCCATTTGTTTTCGACAATAATAACTCATCAAAAAATAGCGTTTGCTTATTCCAAGCTTTCGCATAATCTATATTTCCCCAATCAATTGTTTGAATTTCCATATTAACAAAGATATATCAATTTAGTGGATTCAAGAAAAAAAATGTAATTTTGTCTATTATACTAATAAATAAATAATATGCCAACTGAATTTCCGCAAGTTGATTTGCCCAATAAAATAGTTGCTTGGCCAGATGTGACTGAAGATATTTTAAATATATATAAGCAATCGTGTCGATTGAAGGCTGCTATTTTTTGTGTTTGCATGGAGGGTGATATGAAAGCGAGTATTAATTTGATAGATCATGAAATCAAGCAGAATGACTTGATAACACTTCTACCCGGCACAATTATACAATTTAGAGAACGAACCGAGAAAGTGAAACTTTCTTTCATCGGATTTTCTGCCGAATGTCTTGAAAAAATTAATCTTATAAAAAAGTTTGTTTATTCTTTTCAAAAAATATCAGAATATCCAATCATATCGCTTGATACTGTAATGTCGAGTTTCTTCAATGATTATTTCTCCTTAATATCCAGGATAACGTACAATGAAGATTATGAACTTACTCCCGAAGCGATAGATTCGATAGTAAGTTCTGTGATTTCTGGTGTGGATGCTGCCTATAAAACTCATTCAGCGGTAGTTTCTCCTTCAACGCGCAAAGAAGAGATTTGCAAAGATTTAGTACAATTAGTAACGCAATATTATACAGAAGAAAGAAAAGCACAGTTTTATGCAGATAAATTAGGTGTAACACTTCAACATTTAAGTACGACTGTAAAACAAGTAACAGGTAAGAATATATTAGATATCATATCTTATGTAGTGATAATGGATGCAAAGGCCAAGTTAAAATCAACCAATATGACTATACAAGAAATTGCTTATTCACTCAATTTCCCGAATGCGTCTTTTTTTGGAAAATACTTTAAGCGCTATGTTGGTATGACACCTCTTGATTTTAGAATGAGTTAGATTAAATAAAATGGGTAGAGCTATTATTCTGCTCTACCCATTTTATAATTTACTTTTTTAGCTTTACCATTTTTATCTGTCTCCATAAAGGTTCCATTCTTTTTACCTTCTTTGAATGTTCCTTCATATCGATTGCCATCTTTATCTTCTTGAATACCTCTACCTTCTTCTAAACCATTTACGAAACCTCCTTTGTATTTAGTTCCGTTTATGAGAATCAAAACACCTTCGCCGTTGGGTTGATTATTTTTCCATTCACCTTCATAAATATCACCATTATTCCAAGTATATTTACCTTTTCCATTTCGTTCATTTTGCGACCAATCACCATCATAAATAGCACCATTAGCCCAAGTAAATATTCCTTTTCCGTCTTGCATACCATCCTTAAAATTGCCAATATATTTATCGCCATTCGAATGATAATAAGTTCCATATCCGGTTCTTTGACCATTTACATATGCACCTTCATAACGATCTTCTTCTAAGTAGAAGATACCTTGTCCATGTTGAAGATCATCTTTCCAATCGCCAACATATTTTTCTCCATCAGTATATATAAAGGTTCCTTTACCTGCTCTTACATCATTTTTCCAGTCACCTTCATAAGTACAACCATTATTCCATTTTAAAGTTCCTTTGCCATTTTTCTTATCGCCTTTCCAATAACCGCTATATTTAGAACCATCTTTCCATGTATAAGTACCGAATCCATCTCTTTTATCATTATTCCATGTGCCTTCGTATATGTCTCCATTATGATAATACATTATACCTTCACCGTGTTGATAATCTTGATACCATAATCCCTCATAGCGATTGTTGTTTATAAAATAATAGGTGCCTTTTCCATGTTGTTGATCTTGAAACCACAAACCCTCATAGCGTTCTCCATCAGGAAACATATAAACACCATATCCTTCGCGTTTACCTTTTACATACGAACCTTCATAAACATCGCCATTTTTGAAAGTTGTTTTTCCTTTACCATTTGGTTTACGCCCTTTTAATTCCCCAACATAAGTAGAACCATCTTTAAAAGTGTAATTTCCAATTTTAAGTTCCGATGAGAAGTTATTTTTTATTCTGTTTATAAGACTCTCATTGCTTTGGGCATTGCAATCTATTGAAGAAAGCATGCATAATCCTATAAATATGATGTATATATATTTCATTGATTGATTTAATTTTTATCGTATGCAATTATATAAAAGCAATAACACAAAGATACTGTTTATATTGAAAATGATTATTTATTTAGTTCTTTTTAAAATAACTTTTTCCCCGATATCACCTCATAGAAGTTTTCAGTTTTCAGATATTTTTGTGCCAAATGATTAATGTCTTCAGAGCTGGTATTTAGAATTGCGTCAACTGCATTTTTAAAATATTCGTTTGAAAGATTGTATGTATGTATAAATATCCAAGCATCAGCCAATGAAAAAGATGATTCATAAGAACGGCACATCTCTCCTATCATATAATTTTTAACCATGGATAATTCTTCATCACTCACACGTTCGCTTTGTAATATATTTACCTCTCTGTAAATTTCATGAATGAGCGGCTCAACATATTTATGATCGGTTTCAGCACTAATCATAAGTATACTGCTATCGGGATAAAACATCGTATTTGCAGAAATGCCATAAGTATAACCTTTATCTTCACGGATATTGGTCATTAATCGACTTCCAAAATAACCACCAAATAATTTTATTAATACACGATATTTTAAGTAATCGGCATCTGATCGTTTTATTGTAAATGATCCTAGCTTTACAGAGCTCTGTGTTGAGCCTTCAAGTTCTACCCCACCTCTTTTTTCATGATCAGAATGGATAGAGAAAACTGGTAACTGTTCATTTCTTTGATGAATACCAAATTCATTATTTCCAAATGAATGATCGATAGCCTGAATGATAGAATTGGTTATTTTCCCAGATAAAAATATAGTACAATTTTCGGATGAATAATTCTGCGTATGAAAATCGCGTAAGATGTCGGCCGTGATGAGTTGATAATCATCTTCGATTACCAAATTACCACATGGATGGCTATCACCATACATCATATTAAGTAGTTTTCGATGAGAAAGAAAGTCCACTTTTGAGTGATTGATCCTGAACTGTTGTATATTCGAACTGATAACAGTTTCCAACTCGTTTTGTGGAAAGGTAGGTTCTTTAATAATAGATTCTACAACTTCGAGCGTCTCTTTAAAATATTTATTTAACGAATAGAGAGTTATATATTCATAATCGGCCGAACTCGATAATTCAAGCCAAGCACCATAATAATCTAGTTTTTCGGCAATTTCTTTCGATACAAACTTTTTAGTACCTTCTTTCAACATTCTATTGGTGAATATTGATTGTAGTTTATAATTTTGTCGCCAACGACCGCCTTTGAAGAGAATATCTACTCTTACCACTTCCTGTTCGCCGGCATTAATTGTGTATAGTTCTATACCATTATTTAGAATTGTTTTCTGAGGCAATTTTATAGAAAAAGAATCAATACTTTTTATTTCAGGTTGAATACTTCTATCCATGATTTTGTTTTTCTAAAAATAGTTCTGCTTTATGAAGATCTTCCGGGGTATCGATACCTATGGTTTCTATATCAGTAAAACCAACTTTGATGATATAGCCATTTTCTAACCAGCGTAACTGTTCAAGAGATTCAGCTAACTCCAATTTAGATTGTGGCAAACTTGTAATCTCTTTCAGCACTTCTTTTTTGTATGCATACAACCCAATATGTTTATAGAAGGTATGATGTTTTGTCCAATCACATTTCTCTATTCCTCGTAAATACGGAATTACTGAACGGCTGAAATAAAGAGCTTGATGATTATTGTTTATGACAACCTTAGGAGAATTTGGATTTTCAATATCCTCTATCAAAGCATCATTAGAAAAAGGTTTTACTAAAGTTGCAATTTGTGTTTCAGCATCCAAAAAACAATCTTTGATGGATTGCAATTGCGTGTGTTGAATGAATGGTTCGTCACCTTGAATATTTATTATAACATCATAGTCGCCAGCAATTTTAGTAAAAGCTTCGTAACAACGATCTGTACCACTTTTATGCTCTGTTGATGTCATTATAACTTTTCCATTGAAAGATTCGACTACATCTTTAATTCGTTCATCATCGGTAGCTACATATGCATCATCCAATATTTCAATAACTTGTTCATATACACGCTGAATGACAGTTTTACCTTGTAGAATAGCTAAAGGTTTTGCCGGAAAACGTGTAGATGCATATCGAGCAGGTATAATTCCTATAAATTTCATTTTATTATTATTTAAAGCCTTTAATTGTGCAATACCCGATTGAATATAATCTCTTGAAATTTCATTTATACGCAATACTTTATTGTCATAAATTATCAGATCTATATCAATGCGAACAATACCATTATCTTTATCAGATTTTATGCGTCCACAATTTTTTTCTATTTGTTTTAATATTGTTTCAATTTCGATTGCACTTTTATCTGTTTCAAATAAAGCCATTTGATTATTAAAAGGCGATGGATTAAAATAGTCGATAGGGACAGTCGTTTCTAACGATGAGAATCGGATTTGAGGAAAATATGTAATTAAAAACTGATATGCCTTTTTAAAATAGTATGGCGCATCATAATTACTCCCTAAACAGATAAAACAAGATCTCATTAATTAAATAAATCGTCTAATCCAGTACTTTTGTGTCCCTCTACAACACTATCTTCTATCATTTTGTCGGAACAAGGGTTGTAGCCTTCCGGAAATTCAAACACCTCTTCTTGACTATAGCCTAGTGTATTATCTTTATATACTTTATTCATATATTTAGCCCATATTGGAAGTGCCAGCGAAGCACCTTGTCCATAAGTCATTGTATCGAAGTGAATATCTCTTTCTTCGCCACCTACCCAGCATCCAGACACAAGTGAAGGTGTGAATCCCATAAACCAACCATCGGAATTTGAATTTGTTGTACCTGTTTTTCCTCCCATATCGGCAGTTATTCCATAACGAGCTCTTACACGACCACCCGTACCTTCGTTTATCACCGCTCTCAACATATGAAGCATTTTGTATGCACTTTGCGCACTGATCACCTCTTCCATTTGTGGTGAAAAATTAGCTAAAACATTTCCTTCGTTATCTTCGATTCTAGTAACGAACAATGGGGCCACTCGAATACCCTTATTAGCGAAAGCTGTATAAGCGCTTACCATCTCACCTACTGAAATTTCACTAGGACCTAAACATAATGAAACAACTGGCATAATGTCTTGGTTACGAACACCAAAACTATGAATTAAGCGTACCAATGCGTATGGGTTAAGTTTGCTCATCAGATAAGCAGATACCCAGTTACTCGAATTTGCCAATCCCCAACGTAAAGAAACCATTTCTCCATAATTCTTTGAATTGGCATTTCGTGGCGACCATGCTATTCCATTCTCATCCATTAACGTTTGTTCTACATGGCGAGTTTGATCGCAAGGAGTGAATCCATTTTCCATAGCCAACGTATATAGGAAAGGTTTTATTGTTGATCCTACTTGACGGCGTCCTACCATAGCCATATCATATTGGAAATTCGAATAGTTAGGACCACCTACATATGCTTTAACATGTCCTGTCATTGGATCCATTGACATAAATCCGGCACGCAAAAAATGCTTATAATATTTTATCGAATCTAGTGGTGTCATGATAGTATCACGAGTTCCATTCCAACTAAATACTGACATTTCTTCGGGTGTATTGAATGCTTTTATGATTTCTTCTTCGGTTGAACCACTTGCTTTCATCGAACGATATCTGTCACTTTGACGCATGTTTCGTAAAACGATTTCATCAATTTGTTCTTGCGAAAGATTGTTGCTATAGGGAGCTTTCTTACGCCCTTTTTTCTCTTTAAAGAATACTGTCTGAAGTTCTTTAATATGCTCTACAACTGCCTCTTCTGCATACTTTTGCATACGAGAATCAATGGTTGTATATATTTTTAAACCATCGGTATAAATATTGTAATTTGAACCGTCCTTTTTAACATTTTTCTTGCACCATCCATATAGGGGGTTTGTCTCCCAATCGATAGAATCTTCATAATATTTTTGCATTTGCCACCCTCTATATTTACTTTTTTCAGGTTTTGATGCAGTCAATACACCACGAAGATATTCGCGAAAATAAGTGGCCAAGCCCTCTTTATGATCAACTTTATGATAGTTTAAGTGGATCGGCATCTGTTTTAATGAATCAAATTGTGTTGGAGTGATATAATTCGCCTTTTCCATTTGACTTAATACAACATTGCGACGTGTTAATGCATTTTCGCGAATTTTAGGGTTGCGCGATACCGGATTATAACGTGAAGGATTTTGACACATACCCACCAATAGGGCAGCTTCTTCAATATTTAAATCGCCCGGTTCTTTACCAAAATAGGTATGTGCAGCAGTTTTTATTCCAACAGCATTATTCAAAAAGTCGAACTTATTTAAATACATGGTCAAAATTTCTTCTTTTGTATAGTATTTCTCTAAATTGACTGCAATGACCCATTCGATGGGTTTTTGTAAAATACGCTGCATCGTGTTGCTAGCAACATTTTCGGTGAACAACTGTTTTGCTAACTGCTGAGAAATAGTACTTCCCCCACCGGCACTTTTTTGCATTAATATTCCACGTTTTATGATGGCTCTAAATAGTGCCTTAGCATCAATTCCTGAATGTTCGGCAAAACGAATATCTTCGGTTGCAATTAATGCATTGATAATGTTTGGGGACAGATTATCATAACTGGTGTATACCCTATTATTTTTCTCCGAGTAGATAGGTCCCAAGACTTTTCCATCGGCAGATATAATTTCGGTCGCAAAGGTGTAGTTGGGGTTTTCTAATTCTTCGATCGGAGGCATATATCCTATCCATCCCTTAGATATTGAAATGAATAATATGATACAAACGAGTATTATGGTTGCAAAAAGAATCCAAAGAATCTTAACTGTTTTCTTTATCATTTTCAGAATGTTTTTCGAATAAAATAAATTAGATATTTCTATCCATATTGCAAATATAGGCAATAATCATTGAACAACAATATCAAAGTATTAAAACGAAGTGTGATTTTATATTTTATATCAAAAACGTTTTAACATATGGCATCTCTATAAATTGTTTTTAATAAAGATCCGGCTTTCAACAATCGGTAAAACTTAATATAAATGTAAAAACGAAGCCAAAATAGTTGCATCATATAACATTAAAAATGTATCTTTACGGTACGAATCATAAATAAGGTTCATTTAATCAATGAGTGAGAAAGCATTTGTTTTTTCACTCATTTTTCTTTGTATTAATCAACGTACAATAAGCGATAATTCATTATATATTTACGTTATAAATCTATTAAAATTGGATATAAAGTAAAAGATTTATCCATGTAAATGTTCTAGTTTATAATGTAAGTCATTGAGTGTTTATCCACCTTTGCTTATTAAAAATTCGCACATCTTATTAAGTTTAAATTATGTTATATATAATTAAAAATACGCTTTTCGGCTATTGACAAAAACATCAAAAGAGAATCGCCTGCAACTTCTAGTTCATCTACCATTGTTAACAAAAACATCATCAATCACTTAAACAAACTTTATATCCTTTCATTTATTATTAATAATAAAAATGGAGACAAAATCGGTGAATTGAAAGATGTAATTAATTCAATTTTATATTGAGAAATAACACAAAAATTCTATTGCCGATAATGATATTGTAACTATATTTACAGTCTGAAAACAAGTTCTATAAATCACAAAAGATAAAAGAATGGAAAACAGAAGTTTAGTAACCATTGCCGAGCATTCTAAAGATAAAATCCTTTATCTGCTCGAAATGGCGAAACAATTTGAACTACGCCCCAATAGACAATTACTGAACGGGCGTATCGTTGCAACTCTCTTTTTTGAACCGTCCACACGTACCCGTCTGAGTTTCGAAACAGCTGCCAACCGCCTAGGAGCCAAAGTTATTGGATTCAGTGATCCTAAAGCTACAAGTTCGGCCAAAGGAGAAACATTGAAAGATACGATTAAAATGGTGAGTAGTTATGCCGACATTATTGTTATGCGTCATCATTTAGAAGGTGCAGCAAGATATGCTAGTGAAGTAACAAACATTCCTATAGTTAACGCTGGTGATGGCGCTAATCAACATCCTTCGCAAACGATGCTTGATTTGTACTCCATCTATAAAACACAGGGAACATTAGACAATTTAAATATTTGCCTGGTTGGCGATTTAAAATATGGCCGAACCGTTCACTCCTTATTAATGGCTATGCGCCATTTTAACCCAACCTTTTATTTTATTGCACCCGAAGAGCTTAAAATGCCGCAAGAATACAAAATATATTGCGAGCAACACAATATAAAATATATAGAGCAAACCGATTTTAATGAAGAGGTCATTAATAATGCCGATATTTTATATATGACACGTGTGCAACGTGAGCGCTTTACCGATTTGATGGAATATGAGCGTGTTAAAAACATATATATTCTACGAGCAAAAATGTTAGAAAACGCACGCCCTAATATGCGTATCCTTCATCCCCTACCTCGTGTCAATGAAATAGCATACGATGTTGATGAAACACCTCAGGCATATTATTTTCAACAAGCTCAAAATGGCTTATATGCACGCGAGGCAATTTTATGTGATGTTTTAGGTATAACATTAGAAGATATTATAAAAGACAATGAGTGAAAATAAACAAGCGCTACAAGTTGCTGCATTATGCAACGGTACTGTTATCGATCATATACCAAGCGAGAGCGTATTTACAATTATACGTCTTTTAGGTTTAGAACATATGACCAATAACATTACAATCGGCCATAATTTAGAAAGTAAAAAGCTAGGAACTAAAGGCATTATTAAAATTGCTGATAAATTTTTTACAGACGAGGAAGTGAATAGAATCGCAATCATTGCTCCCAATATTGTATTAAATATTATACGCGATTACGAGGTAGTCGAGAAAAAAGAGGTCCATTTACCCAATGTATTAAAAGGATTTATTAAATGTGCCAACCCCAAATGCATATCCAATAATGAGCCAATGACTGTTGTAATGGATGTGATCGATAAAAAGCATTGTATTCTTAAATGCAAATATTGCGAAAAGGAACAACGTAAAGGAGAATATACCATTATTTAATTTATAATATAATATTTCATGAAACAAGATTGGAAACCGGGCACTTTAATATATCCACTTCCGGCGGTATTGGTTAGTTGTGGCAGCAGCCCTGACGAATACAATATTATTACCGTGGCTTGGACAGGTACCATATGCACCAATCCACCAATGTGCTATATCTCTGTCCGTCCCGAAAGACACTCTTATGATATCCTAAAGAAAAATATGGAATTTGTTATCAACTTAACTACCAAAGATATGGCATTTGCTACAGATTGGTGCGGAGTTCGCTCGGGAAAAAAGTATAACAAGTTCGAAGAGATGAAACTTACTCCCGGTAAAGCTACCGTAGTAAATGCTCCCACTATTGAAGAATCGCCTCTTTGCATTGAGTGTAAGGTCAAAGAAATTGTTTCATTAGGCTCGCATGATATGTTTATTGCCGATGTAGTTAACATTCGTGCCGAAGAAAATAATTTGAATCAACAAACAGGAAAACTAGAATTAGCCGAAACAATTCCTTTAGTGTATGTGCATGGAAATTATTATGAGTTGGGTGATAAAATAGGAAAATTTGGCTGGTCAATCGAAAAGAAGAAATAATAATATGAAAATCAGGCTTTTATTTATTCTCTCTTTACTATTTATTAATGTGCAAGCATTCTCGTTTAATAATGAGAATAAATCGCGCAATGAGCGAAAAGTGAACTTCGGGATAAAAGCAGGATTTAATTCTTCTATGTTTTTGATTTCGTCTTTTAGAATTAAAGATGTGACCATTAGTGATTTTCAAAACAATTATAAAATAGGTTACTTAGCTTCTACATTTGTTCGTTTTAATATTGATAAGCATTTTATTCAACCTGAAATTTCATACAATGTCAATAAATGCGAAATAGTATTCGACAAATTAGGTGCTCAACATCCCGACTTAGATCCTGATTATGCTGCCATAAACTCTAAGATATGCAGCATCGATATCCCATTGCTATATGGATATAACGTGATAAAACAAGACCATTATGGACTCTCACTATTTGTGGGACCGAAGCTATATTGCATATGGAATAGCTTAAGTCAAATTAATTTTGAAAATTTCGATCAACGTGGTATATACGAAGAACTTTATCCTTTTAATGTCAGCGTGGTAGTTGGTGTGGGTGTTAATATTTCAAGAATATTTTTTGATTTTAGATATGAACAAGGATTGCACAATATATCTCGAAAAGTAACCTATGATAATATTAACACAGATGGAAGCATTGGAATAAGCAACATGATATTGCACCGCCGAGAACAAGTGTTAAGTTTTTCTTTTGGCTTTTTATTTTAACTGTAATTTAAGGTATAATTAAAAATAATAATATTTATCTGTGTTTTTTTATAGCTTTGTACGCTTAATAAAAAAATCTCATATTAATTGAATTCATTTAAAGAACATGAAAAGAGACGATTTAATTTTCGAAATTATCGAAAAAGAGCATCAACGCCAGTTGAAAGGTATTGAGTTAATTGCTTCAGAAAATTTTGTAAGCGATGAAGTAATGAAAGCAATGGGTTCATGCCTTACCAATAAGTATGCCGAAGGATATCCGGGTAAAAGATATTATGGAGGTTGTGAAGTCGTAGATCAGAGTGAGCAATTGGCTATTGACCGTCTAAAAGAAATATTCGGTGCTGCATGGGCTAATGTTCAACCTCATTCGGGTGCACAAGCTAACGCAGCGGTATTTCTTGCTGTTTTAAATCCAGGAGATAAATTTATGGGACTAAATTTAGCACACGGCGGACATTTATCTCATGGATCACTAGTAAATACTTCAGGGCTAATTTACACACCTTGTGAATATAATCTAGACCAAGAAACTGGTAGAGTGGATTACAATCAGATGGAAGAGATTGCTCTTCGCGAACGTCCCAAAATGATAATTGGTGGTGGATCAGCTTACTCACGTGAATGGGATTATAAAAGAATGCGTGAGATCGCTGATAAAGTAGGTGCTATTCTTTTAATCGATATGGCACATCCGGCAGGTCTAATTGCAGCAGGTCTTTTAGATAACCCTGTTAAATATGCTCATATAGTAACATCTACTACGCACAAAACATTACGTGGCCCTAGAGGTGGTGTTATTTTAATGGGACAAGACTTTGAAAATCCATGGGGCAAAAAAACACCTAAAGGAGAGACGAAAATGATGTCTCAATTGCTCGATTCAGCTGTATTCCCAGGTGTTCAAGGCGGCCCATTAGAACATGTCATTGCAGCTAAAGCAGTAGCTTTTTGGGAGTGTTTACAACCCGAATATAAAATCTATCAAGCTCAAGTTCAAAAAAATGCAAATGTTTTAGCACAAGCATTAATCGAAAGAGGATTCACAATTGTATCCAATGGTACTGACAATCACTCTATGCTTGTTGATTTGCGTTCTAAATACCCTGATTTAACAGGCAAAGTAGCTGAAAAAGCTTTGGTAGCTGCCGATATAACTGTTAATAAAAACATGGTGCCATTCGATTCTAGATCTGCATTTCAAACATCGGGTATTCGCTTAGGAACACCAGCAATCACTACTCGTGGTGCAAAAGAAGATTTAATGCATGAAATTGCAGAGATGATCGAAACAGTTCTCTCAAATCATGATAATGAAGAGGTGATCGCCAGTGTTCGAAAACGTGTAAATGACACAATGGAAAAATATCCAATATTTGCACAATAATCTTATAAATACCCTGATTGAATTTTCTTTCAGGGTATTTTTATCTCTTCATCCTAAAACTACCCTATAAAAAACATTTCACTCAAAATTCTAAATTATCTTTCAACATCTATTTGCATATAGTTGTTATATTGTAGAAATATAAACACGCTTTTCAATCAATTTATTAATTTCGCAATAAACAGAATGTAAAATGAATATGAGTAAACCGAATTCAAACTCTTATCAAATAGGATACGCACTTAGCGGAGGGTTTATAAAAGGCTTTGCCCATTTAGGAGCAATTCAAGCATTATTAGAACATGATATAAAACCAGATATAATATCAGGAGTAAGTGCAGGTGCCTTAGCCGGAGTGTTTTATGCTGATGGTAATGAGCCTTATAAAATACTAGATTTCTTTTCAGGACATAAATTTCAAGATCTTACTACATTACTAATACCACGTGTTGGCTTGTTTGACATGAAAGATCTTATTGATTTTATGAAAACTAATTTGAGAGCTCGAACTTTTGAAGAATTAAAAATATCCTTGATTGCTACGGCTACCGACTTTGATCATGGCCGATCTGTACATTTTAATAAAGGCGATTTGGCTATTCGTGTAGCTGCTTCATGCTGCATGCCTGTCATGTTTAAACCTATAAAAATAAATGGAACTCACTATGTGGATGGTGGCTTATTAATGAATTTGCCCGTTGATGCTATTCGCAAAGAATGTAATAAGGTAGTTTCTATAAATGTTTGCCCTTTGCATGCTGATGAATATAAAATGAATATCATTAGTATTGCTATGCGCTCATACCACTTTATGTTTAGGGCGAACGCTTCGGTTGCACGCGAAAAAAGTGATTTACTCATAGAACCATACAACCTAAAAGGATTTAGTAATTTAGAACTAGAAAAAGCTGACGAGATATTCAAACAGGGATATGACACAACACGAGAAATAATACAGCGTTTGATTGACGAAAAAAGAGATAGTATTGCCAATTACTTCTTGCAATAAAGATTCAAATGCATCAATTATAATATAATATGAAAACAGATAAAAAAATAATTATATATCAGGTGATTCCTCGTCTATTCGGCAATGACAATTGTCAATGTAAAAACAATGGTGATATACTGACCAATGGTTGCGGTAAATTATCTGCATTTGATATTAAAACGCTGAAAGAGATTAAAAAACTAGGTATCACACATATATGGTATACGGGTATTATTGAACATGCTACCCAAACAAACTACACCGAATATAATATACACCAAGACCATCCAGCTATAGTTAAAGGAAAAGCCGGGTCGCCATATGCCATAAAAGATTATTTT
>DKPN01000037.1:2727-8894 GCA_002471195.1 Bacteroides sp. UBA7333 | reverse complement strand
AAATACTACACAATAGCTATCCATTAATTAAAATCTGTCCTCTTTTACACAAAAGCGACGACATTAAGTATTCTCGAAGATATATTTCCTAAAAAAATAGGGGAACATCTCGATTGAGATGCTCCCCTATTAAATGCTATGATTAATACCTAATTAAGCGTTCTTTACTTTCTCTACGATAGCTTTGAATGCTTCTGGGTGATTAACAGCTAAGTCTGCAAGAACTTTACGGTTGATTTCGATACCTGCTTTGTGCAAAGCACCCATCAAACGTGAGTAAGACATACCTTCCAAACGTGCAGCAGCATTGATACGCTGAATCCACAATGCACGGAAGTTGCGTTTTTTGTTACGACGGTCACGGAATGCATAAAGCAAACCTTTTTCCCATGTATTTTTTGCTACTGTCCAAACGTTCTTTCTTGCACCATAGTAGCCTCTGGTTAGTTTTAAAATCTTCTTTCTTCTTTCTCTAGAAGCAACGTGATTAACTGATCTTGGCATAGTTGTAATCTGTTTTGAATGTAAGCGTCATTAAAAATGATCTTAGAGCTAAACATTCGGTTAATAAAAATCTTTGTAAACTTGGCTTATCAAAAGTGAATGAATTACTTCATTGCAAGCAATTGCTTAACAGCACCTTCGTCAGATTTGTTAACTATAGCAAAATAAGTAAGATTTCTCTTTTGCTTAGTTGTTTTCTTTGTAAGGATGTGTCTTTTGAAAGCGTGTTTTCTTTTGATCTTTCCTGATCCGGTAAGGGCGAACCTCTTTTTGGCACCGGAATTAGTCTTCATCTTAGGCATCTTTTCACGTATTTAATTATTAAACATTCCCGATAAAATATCGGTATTATTTTATTCTTCTGACTTATTCTCCGCTGATGCAGCTTTTGGAGAATCTGTTTTAGGAGCAGCAGGTTTTGCAGGTTTTGCAGCAGCAGCTTTTTTAGGTGTAAGCATAATAATCATACGCTTTCCTTCAAGAACTGGAAGTTGCTCAACACGCCCGTAATCTTCAAGATCGTTTGCAAAACGAAGCAATAAAACTTCTCCTTGCTCTTTAAATAAGATTGAACGTCCTTTAAAGAATACATATGCTTTTACTTTAGCTCCCTCTTCTAGGAAACTCTTTGCATGCTTCAATTTAAAATTGTAGTCATGATCGTCGGTTTGAGGTCCAAATCGAATTTCCTTCACTACAACTTTAACAGACTTCGCTTTTTGTTCTTTCTGTCTTTTCTTTTGTTGATAAAGGAATTTTTGATAATCAGTGATTCTACAAACAGGAGGAGCTGCATTGGGTGAAATTTCCACAAGGTCTAAACCTTGAGCTTCAGCCATTCTTAGGGCCTCCTGAGTTGGGTAAACACCAGCTTCTACATCATCTCCAACAACACGCACTTCGCGAACGCGAATACGTTCGTTGATTCTGTACTGGTCTTTCAGCTTATCATTTTGCTGTTTATTTCGATTATCTTGTCTCATTCAAAAAGATTAATCTCTCTTTTTTAATTAGTAATATGTTATAAATAGTATCTCAACTATCGATGTTACTGTTGCCACTGATTCATCATACTTTCAACTTCGCCAGTAATCATTTCTGCAAAGTTAGAAATTTTCATCGAACCTTTGTCACCTTCACCCTGTTTTCTTACAGAAACTTCACCATTTTCTACTTCTTTTTCACCAACGATAAGAAGATATGGTATACGTTTCAATTCGTTGTCACGAATTTTACGACCAATTTTCTCGTTTCTATCATCAACTAATACACGAATATCCTTTTCAAAAAGCTGTTTAGCAATTTCATGTGCATAATCGTTGTATTTATCACTAATAGGTAAGATTACAACTTGATCAGGAGTAAGCCATAAAGGAAATTTACCACCAGTATGCTCAATCAATACAGCAACAAAGCGCTCCATTGAACCGAACGGTGCACGGTGAATCATTACAGGACGGTGTTTTTGATTATCAGCACCTGTATATTCAAGATCAAAGCGCTCTGGCAAGTTATAATCAACCTGAATAGTTCCAAGCTGCCAACGTCTACCAATAGCATCTTTCACCATAAAGTCAAGCTTAGGGCCATAAAAAGCAGCTTCGCCTAATTCGACACGTGCATTTAATCCCTTCTCTTGACAAGCTTCTACAATTGCAGTTTCAGCTTTATCCCAATTATCATCAGATCCAATGTATTTTTCTTTGTTATTTGGATCTCTAAGTGAGATCTGAGCTTCGAAGTCTTTAAAATCTAAAGCTCTAAAAATAATAAAGATAATATCCATTACTTTAAGGAATTCCTCCTTAAGTTGATCAGGACGACAGAACAAGTGAGCATCATCTTGAGTAAAACCACGAACACGAGTCAACCCATGAAGTTCGCCACTTTGCTCATAGCGATAAACAGTTCCAAATTCAGCTAAGCGTACTGGTAAGTCCTTATATGAACGAGGAAACGCCTTAAAAATTTCACAGTGATGAGGACAGTTCATTGGTTTCAATAAGAACTCTTCACCTTCAGCTGGAGTATGAATTGGCTGGAATGAATCCTTACCATATTTTGCGTAGTGTCCAGAAGTTACATAAAGCTCTTTTTGACCAATATGTGGTGTTATAACTTGTTGATAGCCGAAACGCTTTTGAATACGCTTAAGGAAATCCTCTAGGCTTGAACGAAGTTGAGCTCCACGTGGTAACCACATAGGTAAACCTTGTCCTACGGATTGAGAAAACATAAATAGTTCTAACTCCTTACCGATCTTTCTATGGTCACGTTTTTTAGCTTCCTCCAAAAGAGCTAGATATTCATCAAGCATTTTCTTTTTTGGGAAAGTAATACCATAAATACGAGTAAGTTGTTTACGTTTCTCATCACCTCTCCAATAAGCTCCAGCTACGCTTAAGAGTTTAATCGCTTTAATGTATGATGTGTTTGGCAAGTGAGGGCCACGACATAAATCAGTAAAATCACCTTGGGTATATGTCGTAATTGTACCGTCTTCAAGCTCAGAAATAAGCTCAACTTTATACTCCTCTCCTCTTTCTTTAAACATAGAAAGAGCATCTGCCTTTGAAATGTCTTTACGTACGATTGATTCTTTACGAGACACTAGTTCTGCCATTTTCTTTTCGATAGTAGCAAAATCTCCTTCTTTAATCGTGTGCTCGCCTGGATCTACGTCGTAATAAAATCCATTTTCAATAGCCGGACCAATACCGAACTTAATGCCAGGGTACAACTCCTGCAAGGCTTCGGCCATCAAGTGTGCACTTGAATGCCAGAAGGCATGTTTACCTTCCTCGTCATCCCATTTTAAAAGCTTAACACTTGCATCAGCTTCGATCGGACGAGTAAGATCCCATACCTCTCCGTTAACATTTGCCGCTAAAACATCTTGAGCTAGTCGAGAGCTGATGCTTTCAGCTATCTGTAACGCAGTTGTTCCTTTAGCAAACTCTCTAACGGAATTATCCGGAAAAGTAATTTTTATCATATCTAACAATTTGTATATGCTATTTCATTGCAAATTTAGTATTCTTTTTTTTATATCTCTACATGAAAATATAAAATTCTACTTGTATACTGAGATTGCATTATGCTTTTATAAACAGGTTCGATTAATTTTTGTTTAATCAAATTGAGTCTAGCCTTTTAAATTATACATATTTGTTTGAATCGACTGCCATAAAATAAGAAAGGCTACCATTAGTATGGTAGCCTTTCTTATTTTATTCGGTCATGCGCTTTATAATATTATACACACTATAAATCCCCAGTTCTCCGGCTTTACTTAAATCAGCAATACCTTCTTGAGTTTCGCCTAGATATAAACGAGAAAGTCCTCGGTTGTAATAAGCCTCTGCAAACATTGGATTTACTTCAATCGCTCTACTATAATCTTCCACAGCACTACGAAAATCCTGAATAGAACATTTTATATTGGCTCTGTTGTAGTATGCAAATGAGAAATTAGGATCTAGTTCTATTACTTTATTAATATCCCTCAAGATCATTTCATGATCAAAAGAGTTTTGTTTCGCAATATTTTCTACAATCTTAGCTTGCTCTGCTTTATCTACAATCTTTTTATTCTTATTATTAATCCGTCCTACATTATTTAGGTTCATAGAAGTGATAGACTCAGATTGTTCTGCACTTTCCGCTTTATTGAATTGATATTGTCTATAACGAACAACTGCTCTATTAAAATATGCCATTAGAAAGCTTGGATCTAGCTCGATTGCTTTATCAAAATCTTTGATAGATTCTTCAAAGTTCTGAACTAACATATATTCTAATCCTCTTGCAAAGAACAAGTCCTTATTCATGCTATGATCGCCTATCTCTTTTGATATATCATCAATCGTAGTAAAATGAACAGAGATCTGATCTTCTAGTAAAGAAGCCTCTTGATTAGTCATCTTTAGTCGACGAGGCAATACTTGTCGATTGTTATACTCATCAATTATTTTAATATAGTTAATCGGCCTATCAATACTTTCTACTTTCTCGTAATAAGTTAGAACAAACTGAGGCTCAAGATCGATTCTTACGTTTTTATCTTGAATACGCCCTCTTACTTCACTCTTATACTTATTTTTACGTTCATCTTCTTTATCATAAACTACTAAGCGATTGAACTTATTGATTGTTACATCCGATTTTTCACGGACTTTATTTTCTGAATCAGAACCATCCCCAGAAGATATCGAATCATTCACAGCTAAAAGTTTCTTCTCTTCACGCTTCTTTTTATATTCCTGTTCCAGATTCATTGCATGCCAATAATCCTTATCAGCACCGACAATATCATTCGCTTTTCGTTTAACTTCGGAGCGACTCACGAAACCAGGTATAAATTCTGGATACTTCTCCAAAACAACATCAAAATCGGTTATTGCACCTTTATAATTACCTGTTTCTGTACGCAACAAGGCTCTATTGTAATATGCTAAATAATTATCTGGCTCTTGTCGTATTACAACATCAAAATCTTCAATAGCTCGATTATTATCACCAACTTGATAACGCAATAATCCACGATTAAAACGTGCTACAATATTTTCTTTATCTCTTTCTAATACTTTGTCATAATCGGCCATTGCTCCACGCAAATCATTCTTATGATAACGCACTAACCCTCTATTTATATAATTTCCTAATTGTTGTGGTTCTAGATGTATTGCCTCATTTAAGTCAGACAATGCGCCATCAAAGTCATTTCTTTGATAACGAAGAATCGCCCTATTTGAATATGCCGGAGCAAAATATTTATCTAAATCAATAGCCTTGTCATAATCATTTATTGCTTTGATCGTATCGCCTTGTTCCAGATTCATCGAACCTCTTGCAATATATCCCATCGTATTACGAGGATAATACTCAAACAACTCTTCGAAATATGGAGCTGCATGTTGATAGTCTTTGCTCTGAATTGCAGCGATAGCTCGATTCAACAACATCTGCTTATCATCGGGTTTATATTTTAAGCCCAAAGTATAATCAGCAATTGCTTCAGCATATTTTTCTTGGCCTTGCCTTGATATACCTCTACAAAAATACGACATTGCAATATAAGGATTGCGCTCTATGCATAGAGAACAGTCAGACTCTGCACCTTGTAAATCATCGAGATTGAGTTTGGCTACTGCTCTATAAAAATATGGTTCAGCCATCCAAGGCTTCGCTTTAATTACTTGATTAAAGTACTGTATTGACAATACATAATCCTCAAAATATAGCGCATTTCGCCCAATAGACATAACTCTATCTGTATTTATTTGTGCAGATAGCGATGCCGCGGAGATATTGAATATAGCTAAGATGATTAGTAACTTCTTCATGTAGTTCTGATATGATGTTAACACAAACGTACACAAAGTTTTTCATTTGTGCAAAGACATATTTCAACGTATATCACATTGTAGATTTATTAAAAAAATAATATATTCGCATAATAAACAAAACTAAACATGATAAAAAACAAACTGACTAACTCAATTTGCACATTTATTTTTGCATCAACCATTTCAACTTCATTTATTGCATGCTCTGAAACTCACTCTTCACAGAATCTAGCCCTTATACCCTATCCGAGTGAGTTAAAAATAAACAATGATAATTTTATCTTTTCATCAAAAGTCTCAATCATTGAAGATACA
>DKPN01000037.1:0-2447 GCA_002471195.1 Bacteroides sp. UBA7333 | reverse complement strand
CCGAAAGCTAATTGTATTAAGCTTGAATTAACTAGTGACTCGGCTCTATTGGGTAAGGAAGGATACAAGCTCAATATTAATAGTAATGAGGTTAATATTACTGCTGCATCAGAAAATGGTTTGTTTTATGGAATACAAACATTACTACAAATGATTCCTACAAACCAATCAGACTACAAAACTTTTGAAATCCCATCTGTTGAAATCATTGACAAGCCTGCATTTAGCTGGCGTGGTATTATGCTTGATGTGTCAAGACATTACCAACCTAAAGAATACATCAAACAGTTTATTGATATATTAGCATTCCATAAGATCAATACATTTCATTGGCATTTAACTGATGGGATCGGCTGGAGAATCGAAATTGATCAATACCCGCTTCTTACTGAAAAAGGTGCTTTTAGAAAAGTAAAAGAGAATAAAAATCCTTGGCAAGAATTCGAACTAGCAGCTAGTAAAACTAGTCCTGATACTTATGGTGGTTTCTATACCAAAGATGACATTAAAGAGATCATTGAATATGCTTCATCGAGATATATCACGATCATACCTGAAATTGAAATGCCTGGGCATTCAGAAGCAGCCACTTTTTGCTATCCACAATACATATGCAAAGGTGCAAAACCTGGGAGTGGTATCTATTGCGCAGGGAATGATGAAACATTTATATTCCTACAGAATATCCTTGACGAAGTTATAGAGTTATTTCCATCTCAATATATCCATATAGGTGGTGATGAAGTCGGAAAGGAACAGTGGGCTAATTGTCCAAAATGTGGCGAAAGGAAAAAAAAGGAGAAACTTGCAGATGAGCATGAATTACAAAGCTATTTTATCAAAAGAATGGAGAAGTATATTTCATCTAAAGGCAAGAAATTAATCGGTTGGGATGAGATTCTAGAAGGAGGTTTAGCTGAAAATGCGACAGTAATGTCCTGGACAGGACAAGAAGGTGGTATTAAAGCAGCCAATAGTGGCCATGACGTAATAATGTCTCCTATCGACTATTGTTATCTAGATCATTACCAAGGCTACAATAATAACGAACCACAAGGTTGGGGTGGTTATAATGGACTTAAACGTGTATACACATTCAATCCGATTCCTGAAGCCGTTATGCCTGAGAATCGTAAGTATATTCTAGGAGGACAAGCGAATCTTTGGACTGAGAATATTTCAAAAACCGAACATCTGGAGTATATGCTTATGCCTCGACTAGCAGCCTTATCCGAAGCTGTATGGAATAATGAGAAAGACTGGAATAGATTTAAAAATAATCTTGATGTACAATTTGATCGCTATAACAAGATGGGATATAACTACTCAAATAGTTCAAATACCCCTATGATCAAAAGCTGCAATATCGATTCAATAAATCAGAGTTTATCAATCGAGCTATATACAGAGTTAGATTTGTATCCGATTTATTACACGTTAGACGGTAGTGAACCAACCATGTCTTCTAATCTATATGATGGTTCTATTAATATCACTAATACATCAGATCTCAAAGCTGCAGCATTCAGAAAGAATAAACAAGTTGGATACATCCTTGAACTTCCAAACTTATTGAATAAAGCAACTCTCGGAACTGTTAGCTATATTACCTCTTTTAATGAAAAATATAGCGGTGGAGGTGCAACTGCACTAATTGATAATAAGTTTGCAATTAAACGTGGAGACGATAAGAATTGGCAAGGTTTTGAGAAAGAAAACGCAGAATTTATCATTGATCTTGGTCAGGAACAAGAAATACATGAATTCAATGCTAACTTCTTTCAGCATATTGGGTCAACATCTGTTATGCTTCCATCAAAAGTGTCAATATATACTTCTTTGAATGGAAATGAATATACTCTCGTAAAAGATGACTGTATTGCGTATAACCCATTCCCAGATGCCTTCATCGAAAATATAAACCTTACATTTGACAAACATAAAGCTCGCTTTGTAAAAGTTATAGCTGTGAATACACAAACTCTTCCTAGCGATCATCCTCGTAAAGGAGCAAATGCTTGGGTATTCATTGATGAAGTTTCTATTAACTAATATATAAGAGATATCATATTCAGCAACCAATAGTAAGGCAATCTTACTATTGGTTGCTTTTTTTGTATCATATAGAATCATAATACTTTTCAATCACAATATTAGCATACCTAGTTTAGCTGTTCAGTATATTTGAAAATAGCTTATTTACCGAAATAAAAAAATCAAGCTGAAAGACTTAATTGCTATAAGTCGATGCTTACATAACGATAGATCAATAACTTTCCGATATAATAATATAGGTTGCTAAAAAAGAAATAGCGATACATCTTTAAAAAGATTTACAGAAGAATCAACGATATAAGATCCATCAATGATCTCCTAAACATCTATCTCATTAAGGGATCTCTAAACCAGCTTATAACCACTCTAGAACTAAGCAATCACTATAACCT
>DKPN01000072.1 GCA_002471195.1 Bacteroides sp. UBA7333 | reverse complement strand
AATTAAAGTAGGAGAAAACTACTTTAATTTTCTCCTACTCGATTGCCTCAAAAAAAAGATGAAGTAGATAAAACTCTACCCCATCTTTCGCAAAAAAAAAAATATGTGTGTGTTATTTATTTTCTAATTAATAAATCACGCAATCTACCTTAGAACTTACCCATAACAATTTTGATGCATCCGGAATATAGATCTCTTTTCTTCTTAAAGTTATAATTCCTTTATCTTGCATACTATTTAAAGATTTCGATACATTTAAACGTGTATCATCTAGGTAAGCAGCTAAATCTTCCATTTTAATCTTGATAGTAACCTCACCTTCTGGTTTGTTGAGGTGCTGAATAATAAAATGTGCAATTTGCTCTTCAGTCCCTTGGGGTGCATTATTCCAAATACGGCAATATAAGTTTTGAGCTCTATTACTTATAATGTTCATATAGTTTAAGCGGAAAATTTCATAATTCATCAATCCTGTTAGAACGAATGATTTACAAATTGAAATAGCATTAACCTCTGTGTTAGCTATATAGGTAGATGAATAAGTCACCTTCATTCCAAATAGAGAATAAGGCTCAATGATTGCAGGTCCATTAACTGTCTCAATAAAAGTATATGCTTTATCGCTTGACTCTGTTTTAACCGATAATTCACCATTAATTAAGAAAAACAACTTATCGCATGTTTCTCCTTGTTTTAAAATCAAATCTCCCTCTTTATAACGTGTAAAGTGTAATTTGGTTTTTTCTAATATACTTGTGAAATCTTCATGGCATAAACCTTGAAATAGAGGCAGTTGCAATAAAGTATCAAACATTGTACTCATAATTGGTTTAGTCTTTATTTTCTACAAAAGTAATCATATTTGAGTCTTAATTTGGATTTTAACACTCTCTTTTTGTCTTTTTTATTATTTCTTAAAATTAGGGGCTAATCATGAAAAAATAATTATTGTAATATGTATAAAAATACATTATCTTTGTAGGAAAAATAACTGATTATGTTTGCAAACTTTAATTTTCAGCAAATGGCAAGTGCATTTATCGTGCTATTTGCTGTAATCGATATAATAGGTTCAATTCCTATCATTATCAATCTTAAAGAGAAAGGTAAAGACGTTAATGCTACAAAAGCTACATTGATATCTTTTGCTTTGCTGATAGGCTTTTTCTATGCGGGTGATATGATGTTAAAGCTGTTTCATGTTGATATTGAATCATTTGCGGTAGCCGGTGCATTTGTTATTTTCTTAATGTCGCTCGAGATGATTCTTGATATTGAGATATTTAAAAATCAAGGTCCTATAAAAGAAGCAACTCTTGTACCTTTAGTCTTTCCCCTATTAGCCGGGGCAGGAGCCTTTACTACGCTGCTCTCTTTGCGTGCAGAGTATGCTAGTGTCAACATCATTATAGCCTTAGTACTCAATATGATTTGGGTGTATTTTGTTGTGAGTATGACAGGGCGTGTAGAACGATTTTTAGGAAAAGGTGGTATTTACATCATTCGAAAATTCTTTGGAATCATTCTATTGGCTATTTCGGTTAGACTATTTACAGCTAATATAACATTGCTGATTGATGCATTGCAAAACGGAAAATAAACTCAATGTTTATATAACTTAGAAAAGTCACTTCGTTTGAATGAAGTGACTTTTTTGTTTCTATATGACATCTATTCTCAGAAGATGGGTTTGTAAATATGACAATAAGGAGTAGTACCTTTGTGTTGATAATACTGCTGATGATAATCTTCGGCTTTCCAAAAGTGTTCGGCAGGACGAAGGGTAGTAGCCACTTGGTAGCCTTTTTCTTTTAAAATATGGATATACTTTTCGGCTAGCTTCTTTTCTGTTTCATCTGTATAGAAAATTACCGATTTATATTGTGGGCCGATATCGGGTCCTTGACCATCTTCTTGGCTAAAATTATGTGTTTCGAAGAAGAACTTTACTAAATCTTCGTAGCTGATTTTTTGTGGATCGTAAGTTACTTCAACCGTTTCTAAATGACCACTTTTCTTTGTGCAAACTTGCTCATAAGTAGGGTTTTCTATATGGCCACCCATATATCCTACGGCAGTATTTGTTACCCCATTTAATTTCATAAAGTAATATTCGGTTCCCCAAAAACATCCTGAGGCAAAGTAAGCTTTCTTTAATTTTTGATTCATCTTTATGGTAGGTTTTAATGGTGTTCCATCGGGAACAAAATTCATCGATATTGAGTTTACGCAATGCCTTGTTTGTTTAGCAGTGAACCCTTCGTTTAGAAAAACATGGCCCAGATGTCCGCCACAGTTTGCACAGACAATTTCGGTGCGTATCCCATCGGCATCGGGTATAGAGATAACAGCACCTTCTATTGCATCGTCAAAACTCGGCCATCCACACCCCGAGTCAAACTTATCTGATGAGCGATATAGAGGTGCATTGCATTGCTTGCAAACATACGTACCGTTGGCTGTGTTTTTATACAGTTCTCCAGAATAGGGATATTCGGTCCCCTTATCTATAATAACCTGTTTTTCGGTTGGGGTAAGTTCATTGTATTTCATGGTCTCTTTTTCTTTTATTTGTCCGCAAGCGTTGCAGCACATTAAAGTTAGTAATATAAATCCAAACAAGTACTTCATCTTTCGGAATTTTAATATGATGAAATAACATTTGCTTCCTATATTTTGATTGATTAGACTACTGTTTTTTTCGTTTAATTTCCCAGTCAACCAATAAAACTTGTATCTTTGAACTCCTAATTGTCAATAAAAATAGTGCTAATACAATTATAATCCATGAAGAAACTCCTCTCACTTCCCCCCAATCTCGTTGATAGTTTTCATCAACTCGAAAATGTAGATAATAACGAATGGTTTTGTACTTCCGATCCTGTGAATGCCAAATTAGGTTCGGGTGGAGGAACAGCTTGGTTGCTTCATGCTTGCCAGCAACAATGGGCACCAAAGCAATTGTTTAGTAAGTGGTTAGGAGAGGAAAAGCGCATTTTGCTCCACGCCGGCGGACAAAGCAGACGCTTACCTAGTTATGCACCTTCGGGCAAAATTCTAACACCAATTCCTGTTTTCAGTTGGGAGCGTGGGCAACGATTGGGGCAAAACTTACTTTCGTTACAACTGCCTTTGTACGAAAAGATAATGAAGAAGACGCCTAATGGTTTGAACACGTTAATAGCCAGTGGCGATGTATATATTCGAAGTGAAAAACCTTTGCAAGATATCCCTCAAGCTGATGTGGTGTGTTATGGGTTGTGGGTAAATCCACAGTTGGCCACTCATCATGGTGTTTTTGTTTCGGATAGAAAAACTCCTGAATTGCTCGATTTTATGTTGCAGAAACCTGCTGTCGAAAAGTTAGAGCAGCTTTCTAAAACGCACCTTTTCTTGATGGATATTGGTATTTGGGTGCTTAGCGATAGAGCTGTAGAGTTGTTGATGAAACGTTCTGTCAATCAGCAAACCGGAAAAGTGGGGTATTACGATCTTTATTCAGACTACGGACTGGCTTTGGGCAATCATCCCATAATAAAAGATGCCGAAGTTAATGGCTTGTCAGTTGCTATATTGCCACTTCCCGGTGGAGAGTTTTACCATTATGGCACCAGTAGCGAATTGATATCTTCTACTTTGGCTGTGCAACAAAAAGTGCGCGACCAGCGAGTAATTATGCATAAGAAAGTGAAACCTAATCCTGCTATATTCGTTCAAAATGCTGTCACTGAAATCGATTTTAATGCCAACAACGAATCTATATGGATTGAAAATAGCTACATTGCAAAAGGGTGGCAAATGGCTTCAAACCAAATTGTAACCGGTGTGCCGCACAACAATTGGACCATTCACCTAACTAAAGGTACTTGTATAGATGTAGTTCCCATTGGAGAATCAAACTATGTGGCACGTCCTTATGGTATGAACGATATTTTTAAAGGTGCCCTCGATAATGAATCTACTCAGTTTATTTCCATCTCTTTTATCGAATGGTTGAGTCAACGAGGCCTTTCGTTAGATGATGTGAATGGTGATTTAAATGACCTTCAAGCCGCTAAGATTTTTCCGGAAACCCACTCTATAGATGAGTTGGGAGTGGTGTTGCGTTGGATGACAAGTGAATCAACCTTAAGTCAAGGTAGAGAATTGTGGCTCAAACTTCCCAAATACTCTGCAGATGAAATTTCGGCTCAAGCCAATCTGCAACGCTTATATGCACAGCGTATGGTTTTCAGAAAAGAAAATTGGGAGGCATTGCAACGCAATTATGAAAAGAGTGTCTTTTATCAACTCGACTTAGAAGATGCTGCTCAGGAGTTGGTTAGTTCTAAACTTGATATTCCGCTTGCTTTACCTGCCGACGATCCACATCTGTTGCAAATGCACAATCATATGCTTCGAGCTCGCATGATGCAGTTAAAAGGTGAAAATGAATATGCAATCGAAGGAGAGAAAGCCTTTCAATGGCTTCGTGACGGACTTCGTGGCGAAGTCTGCACTTTAGGATGTAATCCTCAACTTAATATTTATCCCGATCAAATCGTGTGGGGACGTAGTCCGGTACGCATTGATTTAGCTGGTGGATGGACAGATACGCCTCCTTATTCTATCTATGCGGGTGGAAATGTAGTGAATGTGGCTGTAGAACTTAACGGACAACCCCCTTTGCAAGTTTATATTAAGCCTTGTAACGAACCACACATTGTGCTTCGCTCTATCGATATGGGTGCAAGAGAGGTGGTAACCACTTATGATGAACTACAAGATTATAAAAAAATAGGCTCTCCTTTCTCCATCCCCAAGGCAGCACTTTCGTTAGCAGGTTTTACTCCTAGCTTCTCTTTAAACTCATATGCTTCGCTTCGCCAACAGTTAGAATCATTTGGCGCTGGTATCGAAGTTACCCTATTGGCTGCTATACCTGCAGGCTCAGGCTTGGGTACAAGTTCTATATTAGCTTCAACCGTGCTGGGTGCCATTAATGATTTCTGTGGATTGAGTTGGGATAAAAATGATATTTGTCGCTATACATTAGTGCTTGAACAGTTGTTGACTACTGGTGGAGGTTGGCAAGATCAATACGGTGGAGTGTTTTCAGGCATTAAGCTACTACAAACTGAACCAGGATTTAACCAAACTCCACAAGTCCGTTGGTTGCCTGAACAGCTCTTTACTCAGCCTGAATATCGCGATTGTCATTTGCTATATTATACGGGTATCACGCGTGTGGCGAAAGGTATTCTTGGTGAAATAGTTCGCTCTATGTTTCTCAATTCGCAAAAACATTTGTCGCTATTGGCCGAGATGAAGATGCATGCTCTTGACTTGAATGAGGCCATTCAACGTGGCAATTTTCACGACTTTGGATGTCTAGTAGGTAAATCATGGCAACAAAATAAAGCTTTGGATAGTGGCACTAATCCTCTGGCTGTAGAAGAGATAATTCAACGTATTAAAGACTATACGCTGGGATATAAATTGCCAGGAGCGGGTGGGGGAGGCTATCTGTATATGGTAGCCAAAGACCCACAGGCTGCTGTAATGATTCGTAAAATATTGACTGAGTATCCTCCTAATCCACGCGCTCGTTTTGTAGATATGACTTTATCGAGCACAGGGTTGCAGATATCTCGAAGTTAACCTCTAATATGATTGGGTAATATTTCTGGCAAAATCATAGAAATTTCTACCAAACCGCTTACTATATCGTTTTCTTTCCAAGCGGTTTGGTAGATCATTTTCTTTACCCCTTTCTTTTCTATTGTGTAGCAGTTGCTACCGCCCGTTGCAAGCAACTCTCTAATCTTCTCTTGCGATTGTGAGTTGTGACAATCAAACAGGTTCTTTCCAATCAAATCGCCATACTTGGCGAACGTTTCACAAGCTTTATCGTTCATATAGATAATCTCACCTTGTATATTGCACACTGTGATGGCGCAGTTCACCCCTTTAGCCCAATCGGGTAGTTTATTTTCCATTCGTTTATCGTTTTAGTATAATGCAAAGGTAGTAACAATCATGCACAAAAAAAGCGGGAATCCGAAAGGGTTTCCGCTTTTAGTTATGATTATTTGCTCTATTTGAATTACTCAAATGGTCTTAACCCTTCTGAGTCAAGTTCTATATCTTCTACTTCTTTGGTCATAATAACATCAATAGGAACTGAAAACCCTTGTAATGTATACTTGTCTGCATCTTCCGAACCTTCTACTGCATGCCATAACCCATACTCTTCATCCAAAGTCCATCTAAGGGTAGTAGGCGTGAGCAATCGCATACCTCCACCACCTATTCCTTCGCCATTTATATGTTTTATGCGTTGGTCGTAAAAAGTAAAGCCAAGATAATCAGAAGTATAACACCATGCCCTAATATATATGTTTGAAGCAGGATAGTAAGCTCCATTAGGTTGATTTATGGGCATTATTTTGATATAATCTTCTTTTATATTATCATTAATACTTAAGTAATAACCTCCCCAAACGGACTCATCCTTTTGAGGTATTAAAGAATTTGTGATTTTTCCTTTTTGTAATTTGATTTTGAATATTGTATCGTTGTTCTGATATATCCAAGTTCCTATAAAAGCATCTGAGCTAGCTTGCGCAAAACATATAGTATTTATTAATAAAAATACTAACATTAAATATATTGTTTTCATATTATATTGTTTTTAATTACATTCTTTGTATTGCAAATTTATTGTATCATCGCTATCACTGACTTTCCAAGTTTTTAAAATTCCATTTTCTGCACGATTAAAAAGAACGCTTAAACCAGAGTTTGAGGTATTCAAAAAATAAATAAACTTAGCAACTACTGATTCAATGTCCTTTTTTGTTGTATTATTGCGCATATGATTATAATTATCAAGATAGTCTTCGAGATTTACCATGAAGTTGTGGAAATCATTAGGAGAAGTAATAACTATACTTGTACACCCATAAACTGAGATAACTCCATATGAAAAGTTTGTAATATCAATTTTTCCATTTTTGTATTTACTGGCAATTACCTTTAAATCACTAAAAGATGGGTAAGGGGCTCCTGTTGGGTGAGTATGATAAAGTTCATATATTATTACTCCTTCGAGCTGCTTTGAACTATATTTAAGGGATTTAGCTTTTCTTTCAATAGGAGGTATGTAACTTCCCTTAGAACTTTTAATCCATCCATCTTCTAAAGGGTCAAATTCGATTTTATCAAACATATAACCTACCTGAGCAACAAAAGCTGTGTCTGCCTGTAAACGATTCGCTCTATCGCATGGGGTTGAGTCTGGTTTTGAATCATCACCATTATTGGAACTATTACTACCACCACCTGAATGACCTATGTTTGTAGTTCCTTTATCTTCTTCTTCTTGTTTTCCATTACTTCCACTGCCTCCACTGCTTCCATTACTTCCACTTCCTCCGCTACCTTCACCATTATCATCTTTATCAAATACTGTTTCATAAATAATTGTTTGCCAACAATGCCTTCCTTTATATGTTACATAACCACCAACATCTACATAAGCATCAACACATTTTTCTCCAATATATGCAGTTCTGGTTTGTGAACCTTCTATTTCTCTAAATTGTAAACCGCTTATAGGTTCTTTGTTTAGAATATGTTTCGTGAAATAATCAAACATCCACAACTTTACAATATCTTCTTCAATTGTAGATTGCTTTTGTACAGCTTGTTTGCGGGTATATACAAAATAGTCTGTATACAAACTATCCATCACGAAGTATAAAATTGAATTAATTTCTTTTTGGGGATCTTGCTCTATAATTGGAATAATGAATATCAGTTTTTCAAGTTCGGAAAGTATTATCGGATTTGTCCATAGCGGAGTCCCATATTTTTCAAGTAAACTGGCTTCAAAATCATAATATAATCCACGAGTCTTTGTGCTTTCGTTTTGATTGATGTTGTTTACTACATTTCTAATATGTTGATTTGCGTATTCAATACCTAATGGCTGGTGTTGATTAGGTGTTAAATCAACATGTTCATTTTGATGACATGATAGTATTACTCCATTTATTATAAATAAAAATAATACTGCAAGAGTTAGGTTTCTCTTCTCTTCTCTTCTCTTTCATAGGCTATAATAATAATATTAATGAATAATGGTAGGTGAATTGGATAATCCACATACCTTTTACGCTTTTTTCATGCAGTGAGTAATACTGTTGTTTTGTATAAAATATACTTAAAAATGCAATTATACTAATTTGTTTTATGTAAATAATCATTTTATTCTATTTTTAGACTAATCATGCACAAAAAGAGCGGAAACCCTTTCAGAATTTCGCTCTTCGCTTTATTTAAAAGAATAAGTAATTGAAAGAGTTCAATAGTCTATTGTTATGGTTTTTGTATCTCTCCTAAATTGGTAGCTTCCTTCGTCATGATTACATTTGTAGGCACCGAAAATCCTTGAGCGGTATATGTTATCGTATCTATATCGTCTTCACTTTCTTTTATGAATTCCCCTTCATTGGCATGCCACAGTCCAAACTCTTCATCAAGTGTCCATCTCAGCTTATTGTGCGATAATAGATTCATCTCTCCTCCACCTATCCCTTTACCATCTATGTGTTTTATTTTTTGGTCGTAAAAAGTAAAACCAAGATAGTTAGGATCGTTACTCCATGCGGTGATGTAAATGTTGTAATCTGGATAGTAGCTCAAGTTGGCTACAACAGAAGGCATTGGCTTGATGTAATCGGCCAAGACCACTCCATTGACACTGAGATAATATCCTCCCCAAACC
>DKPN01000073.1 GCA_002471195.1 Bacteroides sp. UBA7333 | reverse complement strand
AAAGCATTCTCTTTGCCTACTTTTTTTAATATTTCATCTTCTTCTTTCATATATATAGTTCTTCTATTTTGTTAGACAATGTATAATATAAAAGGTTTAATTTTCATCGATTAAAATTTTTTCTATCTTTTTTACAGCATGGTGATATGATGCTTTTAATGCGCCTACACTCGTTCCAAATATGTCGGACATTTCCTCATATTTCATTTCTTGATAATATTTCAAATTAAAAACCATACGTTGTTTTTCGGGAAGGGTAAGCAATGCTTTTTGTAACTTTAATTGAACTTCATCTCCCGAAAAGAAAGGATCGCTCTCGAGTTTTTGAATAGCATTAGCTTCCGAACTATCAATAGCTACCATATTTTGCCCTCGTTGCTTATCGAGAAATGTAAGACATTCATTTAGTGCAATACGATATAACCAAGTCGATAATTTAGCATCGCCACGGAAGTATCCAATATTGGTCCAAGCTTTAATAAATGTATTTTGTAGTAAATCGTTGGTATCCTCATGTGATAATACCATACGGCGAATTTGCCAATAAAGCTGTTCGCTATATTGCGCAACGATCATTTCAAAACCCTTTTTTAATGTCTGCTCATTTTGAAGTAGTTCTAATACTTCTTTTTCATCGTACGGATTCATCGGACATCATTGATTAGAGGTTTAATTGCGATTTTCATTAAATAGTAGTTTATTTTACAACAATCTTGCGTACTATATTTTCAATCTTAAAAATATAATAACCTTTGGGCAGTGATAGTGTGATTGTTTTATCAGAGGAATCGATTATAAATGAATTTATCTTTACACCGAGGATATTATAAATCTCCATAACAGCACCAGGAGAAGCATTTTGAACTCTGATAGTATCTGACGAAACAATCAAATCCAAAACAGACTGCTCAGTTTGAACAGTTGGGCTTTTTTTTTGCTCTTGAGCCATCATAGGGATATATGTGAACATAGCAAACAGAAGAACAAAAATGCTTATTAATAAATTCCTCATTAAATAATAGTACTATTATGTAAAGTTTTACAAATATAAAATGTTCCAACCTATTAAGCAAGTTTTAAAATAAAAAGTTCTTAAATGTTGACATATAGATTCTCCTTAGCCAAAATTGTATCCGGATAAACGTTTTGCGCCTCTTCCCATAGTACCATTTCATTTTCGTAACGAGCTGAAAAATGTCCTATCATTAATTTTTTAACATTAGCTTTTGCAGCTATAGTAGCTGCTTCAAACGCTGTACTATGCATCGTTTCCTTCGAACGCTTCTCTTCGGTTTGAGCGAAAGTGGCTTCATGAAATAATAAATCCACCCCTTCAATTAATGGGATTATCTTTTCATTATACATAGTATCCGAACAATATGCATAACGACGAGGAGGATCGGAAGGTTTTGTCAATTTTGTATTAGGAACAATAGTACCATCGGGCATTATATAATCAGCTCCGTTCTTTATACGATTCATTTCGTGAATAGGAACTTGATAAAAATCTATCATTTCTCGAATAATATGATTGGGACGTGGTTTCTCGGAAAATAAAAAGCCACAACAAGGTACACGATGTTTTAATGGAATAGTAGTGACTGTTATTGAACGGTCTTCGAAAATAAGTGCAGTTTCTTTAGTATCGAACACATGAAATACTACATTAAAAGCCAATTTATTGTAAAATGAATCAAGCTGTGCTTGAAGCAATTCTTGTAAACCAAATGGAGAGTAGATATGAATATCGGCTGTACGACCTAATAGTCCCATTGTTGATATCAATCCCATAATACCAAAATAATGATCACCATGTAGATGTGATATAAATATATGATTTAAACGCGAAAATTTTAAATGAGATTTGCGGAATTGCATCTGAGCTGCTTCTCCACAATCAATCATATAAAGTTTATCACGAACATTTACTACCTGAGATGTAGCAAAATGACGTGTCGTAGGCAATGCTGAACCGCATCCTAATATATGTAATTCGAATTTTTCCATTTCAATATCTATACAAATATAATACAAAAAAAGGGTATCAAATGTTGATACCCTTTCTATTATCTATGTAGAAATAATCTTAAAGATTATTTTCCTTCCATTTTTTCTTTCAAAGCAGCCAATGCATCTAAATCACCTAATGTAGTAGAAGCAGCTTGATTTTGGATAGCTGGAGCTTCTTCTTTTTTAGTTGATTTTTTAGCAGCAGTTGTAGCTTTCTTTTCTACTTTTTCTTCTGCTTTAGCAACATCTTCGAAAATACGGCTGTGAGAAACGATAATTCTCTTAGCGTCTTTATTGAATTCGATTACTTTGAATTCAAGTTTTTCGTCCATTTGAGCTTGAGTTCCGTCTTCTTTCACCAAATGTTTTGGAGTAGCAAAACCTTCAACGCCATAAGGAAGAGCAACTACAGCGCCTTTATCCAACATTTCGATAATAGTACCTTCGTGGATTGAACCTACTGTGAATACTGTTTCGAATACATCCCATGGGTTTTCTTCCAATTGTTTGTGGCCTAAGCTCAAACGACGGTTTTCTTTGTCGATTTCTAATACTTGAACTTCGATTTCAGAACCAATTTGTGTAAATTCAGATGGATGTTTAACTTTCTTAGTCCAAGAAAGATCAGAAATGTGGATCAAACCATCTACACCTTCTTCGATTTCAACGAATACACCGAAGTTAGTGAAGTTACGTACTTTTGCAGTATGCTTAGATGCTACTGGATATTTTCCGTCGATAGTTTCCCATGGATCTTGTTTCAATTGTTTGATACCCAAAGACATTTTACGTTCTTCACGATCAAGAGTCAATACAACAGCTTCTACTTCGTCACCAACTTTCATGAAGTCTTGTGCAGAGCGTAAGTGTTGTGACCATGACATTTCAGATACGTGGATCAAACCTTCAACACCAGTAGCGATTTCGATGAAAGCACCATAGTCAGCCATAACTACTACTTTACCTTTCACCTTGTCACCTACTTGTAGGTTAGCATCTAGAGCATCCCATGGATGAGGAGTTAATTGTTTCAAACCTAAAGCGATACGTTTTTTCTCATCATCAAAGTCAAGAATTACAACGTTCAATTTTTGATCTAATTCAACCACTTCTTTAGGATCGCTTACACGGCCCCAAGAAAGGTCAGTGATGTGGATCAAACCATCTACGCC
>DKPN01000033.1:1493-3569 GCA_002471195.1 Bacteroides sp. UBA7333 | reverse complement strand
AATATGTGGTATTTATCCGATTCGACCTATAGCAATGGTGTGCCTGAGTTTAGTGTGTACTCCGACGAAGACTTCGAATGACCAACTTACCGAGACGGCTACTCCGTTTGAGAAGTATCACTATTTTGTCGGGGATGTAAATGGGGGTAATTTTATCAAGCTTCCGAATCAGACGGTATGGCTTACCGATTTTCATCAAGATAAGATCACGATATTCAACGATTCGATGCAGGTAGTGAAGACGATCATCGGACCCGATCACTTCGATTTGCAATATGTAGAAAAGAAGACCAACTTTCCTCTTCCTTTTATATCGTTTAGCAACGATCGCGCGATTGAAAGCTATACGTCGGCAACATATACAGACAAACACGTTTATGTGATTTATAAAGGAATAAACGAGACAGAAGCCGGATGCACCGGTCTTGAAGCCGGTAGAAGTGTTTAAGTTTGACTATGACGGAAATCCAATCACGTGCTATACGCTAGATCGTTTTGTGTATCAGATTTCGGTAGATAGCAATGAGGAATATCTCTATGCAACGGCCCGAACTTCTCCCGACGAGTCGGCGCGGTTAGTTCGATATTCTATAAAGGAATAAGGAATGTGGCAATCGCTTATTCCATGAATTAGTAATTAAATCAGTCTATAATAAGATATATGAGAAAAAGTATCAGTCTATTTATCTGTTGTTTGTTATTTGTCCTTTTTTGTGGCTGTGAACAACAAAATCAACGAGACGTGCGATCTCTCAATAATGAGGTTATTGTTGCAATAGACTCGGGTATTCCGGTTTTTAACGTGAATATTGACGTTGAAGAACAAAGTATTGCACAGCTTCTTGAGATGGAGTCCTTTGTTAAACTTTCGAATGATGTTGTAGTAGGGAAAATAAAGCGTCAGATTATCGCTGATGATAGATTATATATTTGGGATGCAGCTCATAAGATATTTTGTTTTGATACAAACAACGGTGCTTTATTATTTACAATAAATAGTGTTGGCTCTGGGCCTTATGATTATTCAGCTATCCATGATATCGGCCTTGATCGAGAAAAGAAGCAAATACTTATATATGATAATAATAAAAGAAGGCTGTTTACCTACTGTAGCATGACAGGGAATTATCTTCGAAATTATGAAACGTCGAGAATAGCGCCACATTGTATTGCTGCAAGTAAGGGGATCATTTTGTTAGATAATCCCAATCACTATAATTTTCCGGATGATCCAACTATGCATTATTCTTTGCAGCTAGCAGAGCTAGAAAGTAATATTGAGGTTCAGAGAAATTATTTTTCTCATGATGATATATCAGACTATGATTTAGTATTCGGCGGGGGACATCCATTTTTTTATCAGAATAAAGGGATATTCTATAATAAGAGATTTGATGATTATGTATACGCTATACATGGAGACTCTGTTTCTGCTCAGTTTCGTATTCGGCTTGATAAAGCGTTGCCTCACAGTTTGATTAAGGATAAGATTCAGCCTCATGAGCTTGTTCGTGCCCCTTTTTCTAGTATGCTTTCAAATATATATTCATGCGATGGAATATTATATTTTACGTTTACGTACGATTCATTTATTTATCAAGCATTGTTTGATGAACAAAATGGAGAACAGCTGTATTGTGATAAGATGAAAACGAGCTTTTTTAATGGGAGTTTATTTAATTGGATCAATGGGGTGACAGGCGATCGTTTCTTTGCGCTAGTTGATTCTTATAGGCTTAAGGAACATTCAAGTAGTCTGAATTTAGGAGAAATTGTAGAAGATGGTAATCCAATTTTATTTTTCTATAAAGCGAAAGATCGGCATTGAGTTCAGTTCGAATTAAGAAATATATTGCAAATGTAGCTTTGGGTTGTCGGTTGCAGTAAGAGGAAAACGGATTGGACTTGTATTGCTTCTGTTGCGGTTGTAAAGAGGTGCGAACGTGTTATACTGAACTCTGTTTTTTTCTACAATATAATGGGAAACAGCACTACTAGCACACGCTTGATTTATAATGGGTTATCTTTTGTTTTTCGTGCAGACATCAAAAAACTCCTAGAGGTTTTTTTGAAGCG
>DKPN01000033.1:0-1261 GCA_002471195.1 Bacteroides sp. UBA7333 | reverse complement strand
ACATCAAAAATTTTTCGCTTAAGTCTTGAAAGTTAGTTTATTAAATAAAATGAATAATATATGAAACGATCTACGATCGGAGCTTGCGCTCTTATGTTTTTACTCGCATTTTCATCGTGTAATACGGCTAAAGTAGAAGTGGTGGATTTCCCATATAAACTTGATTCAATAGCAATTGATGCTCCTTATTTATCTGCCTATGCAAATGGATTTATTCAAGCTGATGATGATCTAATATTTTATGGTTATAATCATTGGCAGCACACCATTGAAAAGATAAATATCACAAAACGAAGGCTTGATGGTTTTATCGAGCTGGAAAAGGAGGGTCCAAAAGGAATTCAATGGTTTGGGAAGTTTATGATCTATCAAGATCAACTTGTGGCAACGAACTATCATGAATATGTTTCGACCGACCTCCATCTTTCGAACATTAGTCGCTTTCGTTGCGATGTAATTGAGGCGAAGAATTGTATGTATGCAGAAGATGGACAGTTGTTTTCGAATGGAACAGAAGGCGTTCATGCCGCAAATTATAGGTGGCTCGATTGTTCGGAAAGTGGGAAGACTATCTATGCGCCTGTTTATCCGACCGGAAAAACTAAAGCATCTTTGAATTACAAACTTCCGATTGGTTATAAGTTGAATCTGGCTGATGGAGAATTTCAACTGCTAAATGCAACCTATCCGAAAGATTTGCAAGAGCAAAGTGTTGAGTATTTAGGGTTGTCTAGGGCACAGTTTGTAGAATTGGAAGCAGATCGATTGTTATATAACTTTCCGTATTGCTCGAAGATATTTATATATGATGCTGTGACCGGCGAAACTCAAGAATACAAAGGAACGCACCTTGATGAACCTGTTTATGTTGATCCTTTACGTGGAGCAAAGAATGATGTTCCTGTGCGTGAAAGAATGGAGTATGAAATGAAATCACAGCGTTTTGGACGTGTGTTTTATCATGCAGCATTGGACTGTTATTCTCGTATTGAATATGAAAAAGAAAATGATGATCTTTTCCATCAACGATACAACTTGGATATCCTGGATAAGGACTTAAAGGTAATCAAGCGGTACAAGTTACCATTTCAATTTGCCGAATGCTATCCTTATGATAAAGGGTTATTTTTTAATATCAGAAATGCAGAGAATGATGATACGCAGTTTTTCTTTGTGCAAAGTGACTTCTCTCAATTACTATAGGACAAAGTTTTGGATTCGCCGCAAGGATTACCGGAAAGGTAGTGCTTGCGGCGAATTT
>DKPN01000032.1 GCA_002471195.1 Bacteroides sp. UBA7333 | reverse complement strand
AATCATATACCCAATATTTATATTTCCACACCCTTTAAGCTGATATTTTCAACCCTATTCAATTTTTCCTTTACCACTATACTCGTGTCAGGTTTTACATTAATATGGTTTAATAAAGGAAATGGATTTCATTGGCAGAAATTTATCATACCCTATGGCCGCATGAGTTTGACCAACTATATCATGCAATCGATTATCGGTGTGTGCATATATTACGGATTCGGATTTGGTCTATATCAATTGACAGGTTCATCCATTACCTTTTTAATAGGGATAATGATTTTTATCATACAACTATTGTTTAGCCAATATTGGCTATCGAATCATAAACAAGGCCCCATAGAATATCTTTGGAAAAAAGCTACATGGTACAAGTTCAAGTAAAGCCCAATAAGAACAAGCAATAATATAAGATAATAAAAGCCATTCATCCTATCGTATCAACGACACCGATGAATGGCTTTTATTATTTGAAGTATCAACTATTCGTAAACCGAAAGTGGTAAATCGCCATTTAAAACTCCAAGAGCGTTGAGTGCCAGCGCCTCCATTTCATCTTCGCCCGGATAAATATATACAGGGGCCAAAAACGAAACATAAGCCTGCAAACGTGGAATCACATAAGGCGAATGCGCAATACCGCCAGTTATTAATATAGCATCCACCTGCCCATAGAGTGGAATAGCCGCTGCACCAATAGCCTTGGCTACTTGATATATCATAGCATCGACCACTAATTTAGCATGTTTATCTCCTTTTTCGATCCGATCTTCAATCTCCATCATATCGGTGCTTCCTAAATGCGAAGCCAAACCTGCCTGACCCGAAATGCGTTTCTTCAATTCTTCCTTAGTAAATTTACCACTATAACACAAATCAATCAACTGTCCTGTAGGTAGTGTTCCGGCACGTTCGGGCGAGAAAGGTCCTTCACCGTCAAGCGCATTATTCACATCAATGGCTCTACCATTTGCATGTGTTCCGATAGATATACCACCTCCCAAATGACAAATGATAAGATTCAGATTTTCGTATATAGTACCCTGTTCGCGAGCAAAACGCCGTGCGATAGCTCGTTGATTTAAAGCATGCCAAATAGCAACGCGAGGCATTAAAGGCGAACCCGTAATATGGCGCATCTCATCCATTTCGTCCACCACACCCGGATCGGCGATAAAAGCTCGACAGTGAGGCAACATTGTAGCCAATTCATCGGCAATTAAACAACCCAAATTGCAAGCATGTGTGCGCATCGCATTACGAGTATCATTACGCATCGTCTCGTTTACTTCGTATACACCACCGGCAATTGGTTTTACCAATCCACCACGACCCACAATTGCATCGAAATCGAAAGGTATATTATTATTTTCGAGTTCTTTCAACACGAGGTTTTTACGGAATTCAAACTGATCGATGATTTTAGGAAATGCCTTCAACTCATCTACCGTATGACGAATTGAACGTACTAAAATCGGTTTATCGTTTTCGAAAACAGCGATTTTAGTCGATGTAGAACCTGGATTTATAGCTAATATCTTCATATGAAATTATGTTTTACAAACAAGGCAAGCCATAGCCATGCTATAATATTTTGATAAGCCCGAATCGCTTCTCGAAGGTAATACTACCGGACAGATCGGTCCTTGCAGCAATCCAGCCATATCGGCACCGGCAAATAACGCTACCGATTTATAAAACGTATTAGCCGATTCAATGTTCGGGAAAATAAGTACATCGGCTTCGCCATTAATAGGCGATACAATACCTTTGATACTACCGCTAGCCGGTTCGCACGACGTACGTACATCAAGAGGACCATCAATAATCGTATTTCCAAACTCGCCAGCCTCGCAAAGTTCTACAATGTTCACATAGTCGAGTGAATGTGGAAATTTAGCACTCACCTTCTCGGTACAGTGTATTAATGAAACCTTGGGTTGCTCAATACCAAAATCGCGACAAACATTGATGGCATACCATATCATCTCTATTCGTTGTTGCAAAGTAGGACGAGGAATAACAGCCGCGTCCGAAAAGAAAAGAAGTTTATCATAAGTCGGTATTTGCATCATCGACAAATGTGTTAATACTTTTCCCGGAGGAAGTAGCCCTTTTTCTTTGTCCAGAATAGCACGAAGCAGGTTGTCAGTATTAATAATACCCTTCATTAAAATATCGGCACCCCCTTCACGAACGATCTTCACAGCCTCACGAGCTGCTTCATCCGAATCTTCAATATGAATATATTTTACAAAGTCGGGATATTTCTTCAATTCGTGGTATTTTTCTAAAACTGCCGAATCCCCAATCATCAGAAATTCGGCGATACCCTCCTCCAACGCTCTTGCAATGGCATACTCTGTGTTTGCATCGTTGGCACAAACCACAGCAATACGTTTACGCTGATTGAGTGATTTCAAATACGAAGTAAGTTGATCAAAACTCTTTATAGGTTCCATAACGTAAGATTTTTAGCAAATATCATAAATATTTTCGATAACATTATCAATTTTTAAGACAATAATCATAGCAAATAGTTTCATTTTGTACAATAAACAAGGCATACTCTATATAGAACACACTCAATTGCAACATCTATTAAACAACAAACGCCCACGAATATATCTGTTTTAGGGCATCTTTCTTTGATTTTTAAAGAATATAAGTAAATTTGTAATCATACAGTAATAGAGTAAACGTTATGAATTCACTGCATTTCCCCCCCTACCTTACTCTTGGCGATGAAGTCGTAATACTTTCGCCATCGAGCAAAATAGACAAATCGCTCATCGAAGGAGCTCAAAAACGAATCGAATCATGGGGATTAAAAGTTCGTATTGCCAAGCACGCTACCGACGCTTCGGGGAAATATGCCGGAAGCATTAAGAATCGACTAAAAGATATTCAAGATGCCTTCGACGACCCAAAGGTAAAAGCCATTTTATGTAGTCGCGGTGGCTACGGTGCCATACACTTTATAGACAAAATAGACTTTACCGAATTCGAAAAAAATCCCAAATGGTTGATCGGTTTTAGCGATATAACCGCCCTACACAATACCATCCAAAAGCATGGATTTGCTTCATTGCATGCACCTATGACACGCCATCTTACGGTTGAACCCGACGATGACACATGTACATTATATCTTAAGAATATGTTATTCGGTAAAATACCCATTTACCGTGTACACAAACATAAGTATAATCATAAGGGAGTTGCCGAAGGCATCTTGCGTGGTGGTAATTTGGCGGTGTTCAGTGGTTTAAGAGGCACCCCCTATGACATTCCGGCTAAAGGTACGATACTTTTCATTGAAGATGTGGGCGAACGTCCGCATGCCGTTGAACGTATGTTCTACAACCTTAAGCTAGGAGGCATACTCGATAATATATCAGGATTGATTATTGGCAAATTCACCGAATACGAAGAAGACAGATCACTCGGAAAAGAGTTGTATGGAGCTTTGGCCGACCTATTAGAAGAGTACGAATATCCCATTTGTTTCGATTTCCCCGTAGGACATATCACTCATAATTTGCCACTTATCGAAGGAGCTAAAATACAGCTTCAAGTTGATAGTAAAGAGGTGGCACTTAAATTCTTATGTTAATAAAATAGAGCTATCTCGCAAATAGCTCTATTTTTGATTACATTTGTAGGAGCTAAACTTATAAAACGAATTTAAATGAATAGAAAATATATGATTGGCGCTTTGAGCATCATCTTAACATGCACTGCTTGTGGAGGTAGCAAAAATCAAAAAGCCGATACGATACAATCTGAAATATTAACTGTTTCCGTACCACAATTTAATGCCGATAGTGCATATCAATATGTAAAAGATCAAGTAGATTTCGGTCCACGCGTTCCCAACTCAAAAGAGCATGTAGATTGTGGAAACTACCTTGCCCAGCAGTTAGAAAACTTTGGGGCACAAGTATCGAACCAATATGCCGATTTAATCACTTATGACGGTACACTACTCAAGGCACGCAATATTATTGGCGCTTATCAACCGGCCAACAAAAAGCGTATCGCACTCTTTGCCCATTGGGATAGTCGTCCGTGGGCCGATGCCGATGAGGATCCAAAGAATCATTATAAACCTATTTTAGGAGCCAACGATGGTGCTAGCGGCGTAGGCGTATTACTCGAAATCGCTCGTCAGCTACAACAACAACAACCCAATTTAGGTATCGACATTATACTTCTTGATGCCGAAGACTACGGCTATCACCAAGCCACCAACAAACATGGAGAAGAGTCATGGTGTTTAGGTTCACAATACTGGTCGCGTGTACCACACGTTCCGGGCTATAACGCACGTTTCGGAATTTTATTAGACATGGTAGGAGGACACGATCCTAAATTTTATCGCGAATATCACTCTGATAAATATGCACGCGACATCAATCGTAAGGTATGGAAAGCTGCTAAAAAGTTAGGTTATGACAACTATTTTATCGATGAAATGGGAGCTCCCGCTATCGACGACCATCTATTTATCAATCAAATCGCAGGGATAAAAACGATCGACATTATCCCCTTCAATCCCGAAGGCGACTACTCTTTCGATCCGGCTTGGCATACTATAAACGATAATATGGATAACATCAACCCCCGTACATTAGAGGCTGTAGGACAAACAGTAATGGAGGTAATCTATAACGAAAAATAAATAAAAACTTACAATATCAATGAAATCAATCAACGAATTGCAAAACGAAGTAGTGGCTGAGTTCACCGACTTCGACGATTGGATGGATCGCTATCAAGTACTCATCGATTTGGGCAACGAACTGCCACCCTTGGATGAAAAATATAAAACCGAACAAAATTTGATTGAAGGCTGTCAAAGCCGTGTGTGGTTGCAAGCCGACATGGTAGATGGTAAAGCCGTCTTTCGGGCAGATAGCGATGCCATTATAGTAAAAGGCATTATCGCACTACTGATACGAGTTCTTTCAGAACATACACCCGAAGAAATACTTGAAAGCGATCTTCGCTTTATCGACGAAATAGGTTTGAAGGATCATCTTTCGCCCACTCGTAGCAACGGGCTTCTTTCAATGATCAAGCAAATGCGCATGTATGCTTTAGCTTTCAAAGCAAAAGAGAATCAATAAAAACAAGATCTTATAAAAACTCCCGATATCGTATTGAATATTCGATATCGGGAGTTTTTATTTTATTATTCTTCATCGGGCCTAAATTCTAAAATATCGCCCGGTTGACAATCTAATTCTTTACAAATGGCCTCTAACGTAGAAAATCGAATGGCTTTTGCTTTACCGGTTTTTAATATAGAAAGATTGGCAGGTGTAATGTCGACCTTTTCGGCTAACTCACCTAAAGAGATTTTACGGCGAGCCATCATTATGTCTAAGTTTACTATAATTGCCATATTACAAATGGTTGTAGTTAAGTTTAAGTTAAGTTTAAATCGTTAGTTCTTGTTCTTCTTGAAGCTTTACACCTTTGGCAAATATTTCTACAATAAGTACCACCAAGAAAATGTCGCCCCAGCTTACAATGGTTTCGTAATCGCTGATAAGATATCCATCAAGCGTAATTTGTCGACTAATATAATGATACGTAAACCAGTCTATCAGTTGAAACAATGCGACGCTACCGAAAACGCCATAAACAAAGATGCGCAAGCGGCGCGTATTAAGCCGCGTAAATATTTGATTTTTCGATACGGATATCAACAAACGAATAAAGCAGATTAACCCCCATATCACAATAGGAAAAGAGGCTATACCTATAACACCAATCACGATTTGCACCCACACCGGAATCCATCCTCCGGCTACTACTTTATTGGGGATATAGGGAGTATTGCCGCTCGATAAAGTATTGAAGGCTTGGTGCACATTTTCGTTCGTTTCGATAGGATACACATTCAAATCTTGTGCAAAAGTAGCAAAACGATTCGGATCGGAGGTAGGATTCATCCCTTTCATGATCGATTCGATCATCCATGTGGCATCCGAATGCGAATAATAATTGATGAGAGATGAGAACATCTCGACCACCATCAATACCAATGCAATTACTGCTAATATACTAATACGTTTCATACACTGATTTCAATAAATTAAATCGTAAGTTCGTGCTCTTCTTGCAGGCGCAATCCCATGGCAAAAACTTGAGCAACTATCATTGATAACAAACCCAGCACCAAATTGATTGTTAAAAACATATCGCTAAACATCAATTTATAGTTTGACATGGCAAACATGTGCGAAAGAAAAATCATATCCATCAGGGTAGGAACGAAATTAAACAAAAAGTTCAGTATCAATATCACCCCCAGCTGTCGAAGACGTTGCACATTATCCCACGAGAAAATATCACCTTTATTTATTTTAGCGATTAGCTTTACAAACCAAACAAAAGCCATTAATGCGGTTATCAGAGTGCCAAAATGCATCAAATACTCCACCACATTTAGAACAATGCTTGGCGAAGTGGGTATGCTCACCATCACTTGTTCGAAATGTGCCGGCACATAGCTGTTTGATACGACATTATATATGGAATCGTTTACATTGCTGTATTCGTTAGGGACAACTGCTATCGAACGCATGTGAGCCATTATATCGAGATCGGGCACTTTGCTACCGGTATTGTTGCCAAGCATCGACTTTGTTTGTGTATTTTCATAACCGGCATTTACCCCATCAACAAAGGCATGTCCCAGAAAATAAATGGTTTGCAGTACCGACAAGCTAAGCACCAATACAACCAATGAGCACAATATATTTAATCTTCTTTTCATTCTTCTACTATATTACATCGTCCGAACTCAATTGCACCTGCCCCACTTTGTCGCGACGCCAATTGTAATGGATATTAAAACGCTTCATTTGCACATACAAAACATAAACCAATGCCATCGCCCCGAATGTGATAATGAGACGAGGCACGGTAGGCAGGAGTTCGCTAATATCGTTCACATCGGGATAATCGACCATGAGCCAAGCCGCGATAGAATTATTGAGAATATGCATCACAATAACAGGTTTCAAACTGGCTGTGCGGTAATACACCCATCCAAAAACAATACCGATAAAAAAAGCTGGTATCATTTGTGCCGGATTAAGGTGAAGCACCGCAAAGATAAATGCCGATATAAAGATGGCTTTCTGTGGTGTATATTGATGCAACAACACTCGAGTGATAGCCCCCCGAAACAAACACTCTTCGACAACAGGGCCTAGTGCAATAATAGTAGCTATGCCCCACCAATTGTCGAGCAGCATCAGAAAGGTTTCTTCATGCACGTTGGGCACCCAAGGCAAATAAGACATTAATATAGACAACAACCAATTGCAACCGAGCAGCATACCTACACACATCACGATATACAAGGGTGACAAAACCGTTTTTCGAGTCTGAATTTCGTACACATATTTCATCTTCCACAGATATAAATACATGAGAAGCATCGATAAGATTTGTGATGCAAGAAGAACTTTAAAGTTAGCACTCGATAAATCGAATGTTCCGCTTTGCAGAAAAATAAATACAGACCATCCCAAGGAGATCAAAAGTGGTACAACCAACTGAATGGCCAAGTAGATAAATGCTAGTTTTATCGCTGTTTTCATAAGCTTAAGTAGTTTTATATTGTATGTATTCTATATAAGCGGTTTGTTACATACAAAGTTAACATTAAAGCTTTAAATTCCAATTAAAACTATAATTACTCCATTTATCAATAATAAACGACGACATGGATTCGATCTTAACATGAATGCGCGAATCGTGCAGAGAGCTTTTCTCAGTACTCTCAGCAGCACCCATTCCAAAAGCTGTTAGCACTGTTTCTTTATGGTCAACTATCGAATTGTAAACAAACAATGAGATCATTGTCACACAAATTGTCATTAATGAGAAACTAAAACATGGCTTTTTCATGATATTATATTGTTGAGCTATTTTTAACAACCATTTATCGTTAATCGATATGCAAAGGAATAGATTAATTTCTAAATAACAAAAGAAAAACAATAATTTTTTATCGTTTTTCGATATATTTCATTCGTTATTCAATAATTGAGGAGGCGAACAAACAGCACAAAAGCTTTATTCATGCGCACTTGAAGATGTAACAGCCCATTGCCTATATGGAGTACATTTTTTTAATGCGTTGAACAACAAATACCATTTTTGAGCCGCTAAAATGAGATAAGGAAGCGGCTAACACGATACATTGTAGGAAACACCTAGCGAGAAGTAGCGCAGAGACATGAGCATGTTATAGTGGTATACATGCCCATGTAATGGGGAGATACATGGGCATGTAGCGGTGCACTACATGGGGGTGTAATGAATGTTGATGCAAACAAATGGTTTACAGAAAACCTTATGTCAGAAAGTCCGCTTAATAATAAGAAGAGAATAAATAAGAGAAAAATAAGATGGTTATTGATCTAACAGTTGAGCGGTTTGTGCTGCATCATTGCGCAATTGTCCAATCAAGGCTTCTACCGAATCGAACTTCATTTCGCTACGAAGAAAATGGATAAAAGATAATTGAAGAGACTTCCCATAAAGGTCGCCATCAAAATTGAGGATATGTATTTCGATCGTACGATGACTTCCATTATTGAGTGTGGGCCGATGACCGATATTGAGCATGGCAGCATGCGAGGTGGCATCGTCCAGTTTCACCCAAGCAGCATACACACCATCTTTCGGAATAATTTTATGCACGTCATTCACCTCTAGGTTGGCTGTTGGGAAACCGATTTTTCGTCCCATCTGATAACCGCCCACAACGCACCCTTTCATAAAATAGGGATAACCCAAATAAGTATTGGCATCGAAGATGTGGGCTGTATGAAGCAATTTGCGTATCAAAGAAGAGCAAACCCGAACTCCCTCAATGGAAAATGCTTTGGTTTGCGACACCACCATACCGATCTCTTTTCCATAATCAACATATTGATCGAAACCTTCGCTACGGTTGCGCCCGAAACGGTGGTCGTGGCCAATGAGCAAACGAGCCACACCACATTGATGTTTCAGCACATGCTGCATAAAGTGATAGGCGCTAAATTGAGCCATATCGGGTGTAAAATCGAGTACAAAACAGATATCGACACCGGCTTTTTCGAGAAGTTCCAGCTTTTCGGAGAGTGTCGTTAGCAATTCGCATTGAAACGATGGCTGAAGCACCTGACGGGGATGTACCGCAAAAGTGATAATAGCAGATGGTAAACCACAGGCATGTGCTTCGGTCTTGAGCTGATCGATAAGAAAACGATGCCCCGAATGTACACCATCGAAGAAACCAATGGTGGCCACACATGCTTGAGGTGTATAGGATGTAAAGTTACGAACTACCTGCATCGGATTATGAATGAAACAAATGACCCCAATTTTCGCCGGCAGCGGGTGTATAGGTTGCGATTCCTAAGGTTTGAGCGGTAAGGCAGTTGTCCTGCGAATCGTCAATAAAAAAAGTTTCTTCGGGCAGTATGCCTGCATCATCAATCACCGCTTCGAATATGTTACGATCGGGCTTGGCCATTTTCATATCATACGATATGTATTTCTTTTCAAAGTAATCGTCTACCTTGAAGGTGCGATACGGGAAAGCATGTTTGCAAGCCCATTTCCAATGTATCTCGTTGGTATTGCTCAACAAATATACACAGTAGTGCTCGCGCAGTTTGAGCAGCAGATCGAGTTTGTAGGTAGGAATTTCTCCTAAAAAGCTGTTCCACACAGCATCAATTTTTTGGTCGGTCACAATTTTGCCCATCGCATCGCGCACACTATTGCGAAACTCGGGTGCAGTAATCAAACCCTTTTCTTGATCTAAAAAGAAACCTCGTTGATGATATTCGTTCAGAAATTGTTCAATACCATCGAAACCTAGTCGTTTAAAATTGTCGATACATCTTTGGCGATGTAAGTCGATAAGTACGCCACCAAAATCAATAAGAAGGTTTTTAATACCTTTAGTTCTCATTACACTTATTATTTTATGTTCATTATACGACGAACCATTCGTATGGCTTCGCCTATCCAAAGTACAAACGACGATGATGCCAATAACAACAGCCATGTTTGCCAGTTGAGTGGCACAGTGCGAAAGACATCGCCTCCAAACTGTACTATCAAAATTTGCCCTGCCAATATGAGAGCCAAAACAAGAAGAGTGCCATACGATTTGAACAAACCTTTAAAGGCAGAATGGTTGGTACCCATCACTCTTGCATTGAGTAAATTCCAGAATTGTAATAGTACAAAGAAGGTAAAAAATATAGTCAGTCGATATGTGTTTACTCCATCGGGAAGACCTTTGAAGTAATACAGCAATCCTAATAATACAATCAGAAACATTGTACCTACACCAAAGATATTCCAACGCATAGGACGCGTGATGATAAAGGCATTACTGCTGCGTGGTTTTTCGTTCATCACCTCTTTGCTCGGAGGTATTGAAGCTAAAGCCAAGGCAGCGAATGTATCCATGATAAGGTTTACCCATAACATTTGGGTTACAGTAAGTGGCAACGAATCGCCTGTAAACGAGCCGAGCAACACAATCATCAGTGCCACGAAATTGATAGTGAGCTGAAATACAATAAAGCGTTGGATGTTTTTGTATAACGAACGACCCCACATGATGGCAGTGCTGATGCTATTAAACGAGTCGTCGAGAAGTGTTATATCGCTGGCCTCTTTAGCAACCGAGGTGCCCGATCCCATAGATAATCCTACTTGAGCAAAGTTAAGTGCAGGTGCATCGTTGGTTCCGTCGCCGGTTACAGCTACTACCTCGCCTTTTTGTTGAAGAAGGCGCACCAAACGCTGCTTGTCGCTAGGACGTGCTCGCGACATGATTTTAATATCTTTTACTCTTTCGAGGGCCTGCTCATCGGTCAACGCTCCAAACTCGGGACCGGTAATTTGATTGGCAGCCGTATCATTTGCTGTCCAGATGCCTACTTGACGAGCTATCTCGGTAGCAGTAATCGAAGTGTCGCCGGTTACTATTTTTACGGCTACTCCGGCACTATTGCATTCATTAATTGCATCGGCCACATCTGCTCTTACAGGATCGCTAATGGCTGCAATGCCCATAAAATCGAGTTCATCGCGACTCAACAACTCTTCGCAGGTAGCAGGCAAATCGCCGTCAACAATCATAAAAGCGAATCCTAAAGTGCGCATGGCTTGCTTCTGATAGTTCAACAATTGCTCTTCGATAGCTGCCTTACGTTGGCTTATGGGCACTTTTGTACCGTCGAGATATACATCTTTGCATTTTGGCATTACGATTTCGGGAGCTCCTTTCACATAAAGCACTCGCTTGCCTATCACTTTCGAATCAACCAAAGTAGCCATGTATTTGCGCTCGGTCGAGAAGGTCAACTGATCGACAATAGGTGTATGCTCTCGTATATTTAAGTAATCGATCCCCTTAGAGTGCAACCAAAGCAAAAGCGCTGCTTCGGTAGGATTGCCCACCCCTTTTAAGCCGTTTCCGTTTTTATTTTCTTCTAAAAAAGCGGTAGAGTTAGTGGCCAAAGCCTCTTCTATAAGATGGCTGTATGTACTGTCGGTTAGGTTATCACCATGTGCAATACCAAAGAAATCGGCTTTATGCACCTGCATTAAATTCTGTGTCAACGTACCGGTTTTATCGCTACAAATAACTGTAATGGCACCCATCGTTTCGCTGGCATGCATCTTACGCACCAAGTTGTTGGTAGACAACATACGGCGCATATTTAAAGCCAGACTCAACGTGACACTCATTGGCAAACCTTCGGGCACAGCTACCACAATAAGTGTAACGGCAATCATGAAGTATTTTAATATGATTTTTGCCAATGCCAAATATTGATGCCAATCCACCAAGTCGTTGGTGGTTAAATAGAAGTAAACATCACGTGAGGCAAATATTAAAAAAACAAGGGTAGCAATCGTGAAACCTATCTTACCGATTAAACTTGCAAGTTTGGTAAGTTGAATATTGAGTGGTGTCTCTTCAATGCTCTCTTCAGTACTTAAATGCGCCACTTTACCAATCTCTGTAGCATCGCCTACTTTCGTGACACGCATCATGCCGTGACCATCGGTCACCGTTGTACCGCGCATTACTTCGTTGGATGGGTAGGTAGCTTCATGATCGAAATGCTCTGGGTCAATCGTTTTATGAACCATCAACTCACCCGTCAAGTTCGATTCATTTATCTGTAAAGCAATGGCTTCTATCAATAATCCGTCGGCTGGAACCTCTTCGCCTGTTTCGAGTATAACAATATCACCCACAACAATATCGCGACGTGGCACCTCTTGCACCTTACCATTACGCATCACCCTAACGGGAGTATCTTCATTTACGGCATTCAGTACATCGAATTTTCGAGCTGCATCATATTCAAAATAGAAGCCGATGCCAGTAGCCAAAAGTATGGCCGATATAATACCGATTGTTTCGGCATACTCATTTTCGATAATAGATATGATAAGTGACAGAAGAGCTGCTACGAGAAGAATTCGAACAACCGGGTCTTGGAATTTTTCCAGATAAAGCTTCCAAAGAGATGTACGCTTAGGGGGCGAAAGAAGGTTGTCACCATGTTGCTTTCTACTGCGTTCTACTTGTTCGTCGGTAAGTCCCGACAAGCTATATTCATCTTCAACGTTGACCATTATAATTAGTGTATAATTTCAATAAACAAATGTACTATAATAAAAGATTGTGAAGAAAGAATATTAATTTTTTTTAAGGTGTAAATTTATCGTAACACAAAGCATGGCAACTTGAACAATCATCATCCTATAAATGTTATATTTGTAATTTAGTTGAATAGCAAAAATAAACTGTTATGAAAAAGTACATTTGCACCGTATGCGAATACATTTACGACCCCGAATTGGGCGATCCAGAACATGGTATTGAACCGGGAACTGCATTCGAAGATATCCCTGAAGATTGGACATGTCCGCTTTGTGGCGTTGGTAAAGAAGATTTCGAACCATACGAAAAATAAAAAGCATAAAAGCCTGAGTTGATATTCAACTTAGGCTTTTATGCTTTTCGTAAAATCGGATATTAAACGTTTCTATGTACCGTTTTATCTTTAATGTCTTTGCTTGCCTCAACTACATTGACCACATAATCGCCTAGTTTTTCGCACTCAGCAATAAAATCCATGTAATAGACACCGGTTTGATAGTTGTACTCTTTATTATTGACATCAAGAATATTTTGAGTTTTCAACTGATTACGGTAATTATTGATTTCGTTTTCTATATTGAACGTTTTATTTACATCTACACTTTGATGTTCGTTTTTAGCAATCACTTTCACCATTTGGTCTAAAGCCTCATCGGTGAGTTTCATCATAAAGTGTATATGTTCGTACTGCTTTTCAGTAAAATCCACATTAGCAGTTTTACGACGGTTCACCGTACGCGCTAAGTTATAACAGCTATCACCAATGCTCTCAATCTCGGTAACTTCGCGCAACATAGCTCTAATCTGCAATTTACTCTCTGAACTCAATCGTCCTTCCGAAACTTGATTCAAGTAATTGGCAATTTCTACCTCCATATTATCACTGATACTTTCGTATTTCTCGATACGGCTATAGAGCTTATTAAAATCATCATCCTTTTCGGTGTGGATTAAATCTTTTATCATGTTAAACATGCGATGTACGCGTTCGGCATAAAGATGAATTTCTTTGCGACCTTGCAAAATAGAAAGTTCGGCAGTCGATAACATACCTCCTGAAATAAAACGTAAACGAGGCTCGTCATCTTCTTCTTTAGGATGAATAATGGCACAAACGGTACGCTCAATCAATTTCACAGCCCATATCAATACAAATACATTGCAAATATTGAATATAGAATGGAAAGCAGAAAGCTTATAGGAAATCATCACTTGTGGGTTTTCTGTAAAAAAGAAGGTATCGACCACCCAATTGACCAGTTCCATAAAAGGATGAAACAATACCAAGACCCATATTACACCAAAGATATTGAATACCAAGTGAGCCATGGCTGCACGTTTAGCTTGTGTATTGGCTGCAAGAGCTGCTAGATTGGCGGTAATGGTAGTACCTATGTTTTCGCCCAACACCAAAGCTGCGCCCAACTCCAAACTAATCCAGCCATTGGCACACATAATAAGTGTAATAGCCATCGTAGCTGCCGATGCCTGTACAATCATTGTTAAAATGGTACCAATAAAAAGAAAGATAATAATGGAGAAGAATCCCATGTTGGTGTAGTTCTGCACAAATGCCAACATATCTGGATTTGCATTTAAGTCGGGTGCATTGCCCTTGAGGAACGAGAGTCCCATAAACAGGAAAGAAAAACCAAAAATAAATTCGCCTATTGACTTTCGTCGGCTTTTATTTGAAAAAATAAGTGGAAATGCGATAGCGAGTAGCGGAAGTGCGAAAGCAGCCATATCGACTTTAAATCCGAAGATTGAAATAATCCATGCCGTGACCGTAGTTCCGATGTTGGCTCCCATAATGACGGTGATTGATTCTGTTAGCGTAAGCAAACCGGCATTTACAAAACTTACTACCATTACCGTAGTTGCCGATGAAGATTGAATCAGTGCTGTGATTAACACTCCCGTTAGCATACCGGTCACCCTATTGGTTGTCATCGCTGTTAAAATACTGCGTAAGCGATCACCGGCGATTTTTTGTAAGCCTTCGCTCATGATCTTCATTCCATAAAGGAATAATCCCAAAGAGCCTATTAGCTTTAAAAAATCATAAAAAGTATACTCCATTAATTTTTAATTTAATATTTTCTTGTTTAAGTATAATAGAAGGTATATTTTAATCGATACCTTAATCATTTTAACACTTTACTGCTTATGAAACAGATGTTGCAAATATATTGCAAAAATATTAATAAATACAAGGAATTTGAGATTGGTTCAACACTTTTAGATGTTTATCATGGTTTTAATTTCAAATTACCCTATCAAATTGTCAGCGCAAAAGTCAATAACTGCTCCGAAGGATTAACATTTAGACTCTATAATAATAAAGATGTGGAGTTTCTTGATATCACCGATGCTTCGGGTATGCGCACCTATGTTCGTTCGCTCTGTTTCGTAATGTATAAAGCGGTTAGAGAGGTCTTACCGGAAGGGAAACTATATGTGGAGCATCCTGTTTCGAAAGGTTACTTCTGCAATTTGCGCATCGGAAGAGAAATCACCAACGAAGATATTGACCGCATCAAGACAAAGATGCAAGAGATTATCGATGAAAATATTCCCTTTCGTCGCACCGAGTGTCATACCGAAGATGCAGTAGAGATATTTCGCGAACAAGACATGATGGATAAAGTTAAATTGCTCGAAACATCCGATTCGATTTATACCTATTATTACAACCTTGGCGACACGGTAGACTATTATTATGGAAGCCTTTTGCCCAGCACAGGATACATTCATCTATTTGATGTTGTAAAATATTATGATGGTATTTTATTGCGTATCCCCAATCGTAATGATCCTAGTAAATTAGAAGAGGTGGTAAAACAAGAAAAGATGTTGGATGTATTTAAAGAGTTTGTTCACTGGAATTATATTATGCGTCTCAACACGGTAGGCGATTTCAATTTGGCCTGTCGAAAGGGGCATGCTACCGATTTGATAAAGGTGGGCGAAGCCTTACAAGAAAAAAAGATTGCACAAATAGCCGATACGATACACGATCGGGGAAGCAATGGCGACCGAGTTAAATTGGTATTGATAGCCGGACCCTCATCATCGGGTAAAACCACTTTTAGCAAACGGCTCTCGGTACAATTAATGGCCAATGGACTACGTCCGTATCCCGTATCGCTCGATAACTATTTTGTAGAAAGAGAGCAAACACCCAAGGATGACAATGGCAATTACGATTATGAGTCATTTCAGGCACTCGATTTGAAGTTATTCAATGATCAATTGCAGGCACTGCTTCGTGGTGAGGAAGTAGAATTGCCCACTTTCAACTTCATGCTTGGCAAGAAAGAGTACAGAGGCGATAAATTAAAATTGAAAGATAGCACTATTTTGATATTAGAAGGTATTCATGCCTTAAATCCCGATTTGGTAAGAAGCATTCCCAAAGAAAATATATTCAAAATATATGCTTCGGCATTAACATCGATATCACTCGATGACCACAACTGGATTCCTACCTCCGACAATCGTTTGCTACGTCGTATTATTCGCGACTTTAACTATCGCGGATATTCGGCACGCGAAACTATTTCGAGATGGCAAAGCGTGAGAGCCGGTGAAGACAAATGGATATTTCCATATCAAGAGAATGCCGATGTAATGTTCAACTCGGCTCTAATCTATGAAATTGCAGTGCTCAGACTACATGCCGAACCAATATTAATGAGTGTACCACGCAATTGTCCGGAGTATGCCGAAGCCAACCGCTTATTAAAGTTTGTCAAGTATTTTGCACCGATTCAAGACAATGAAATACCACCTACCTCACTTTTACGAGAGTTCTTAGGCGGAAGTAGTTTTAAATATTAATGATCTTAAACTCCCAAGTTCATCGATAGGTGCTTGGGAGTTTTTGTTTTCAATCAAGATGTTAAAATCAATTCAACTAACATCCATCTGTCCAACACTTTTTTGGCCAAACCGTAGTATTCTATAACATTTTTATTCTATTTTTGTATTTAATAAATCATTTGGTTATGAAGAAAAAAGTGATCCTCAACATATTATTAGTTTTATTACTGAGTATAAATAATTTGATGGCACAAATGCCGCTTAGTAAAATTAAAGAACAGCAAACACAAGCGCATCAACTGGCTAACAAAAAAGAATACAAAAAGGCACTTCATCTATATAGCAAAGTGTTTGGAGAGTATTCAACTCAAAATCTATATCAAGCAGCAATTGATTGTGGTATGGAGGCGGCTAATATATGTATCGCAGCATCGCAATATAAAGAAGCATTCGAATGGTATAAAGAGATAACCAAAGTAATTGGTATAGCAGCCACAAAGAGTGGACAACTTCAAAATGTGAACTATTTTAATGTTGCGAAAGAGCGATTCATGCTCAATATGAAGCTTAAAAATCAAGTACAATCGGATGCTCAACTTACTCGATTACAAGCGCTGGCAGTGGCAATGCAAGATACCACAATCGACAACAATTTACTTTACATGCAATCGGCATACGACTACATGTATGGAAAAAACAACGCGGGCGATAGTGCATTTAACCGATTAATAGACTTCTATAATCAACGCCAAGAATACGAGGAGGTAAATGGTTATTTTCGAAGTTTAATCGACATGTCGCTCCAAATGAATAATAGCCAAATGATGGATCATATCTATAAAAACTATATGGTATGGAATGACTCTATTCAAAACATTGAGGCACAAGATAAAATTACAAAGTTAGAAGAAAAGTACGGAGAGGTTTTATTTCATATGTCGGATAAAGAAGATCAGCTCTCCTACCGACTGTTTATTATTGTTGGCACGTGTATCTTATTAGGCATCATTACATTTTTACTGATATTACTTTTCATAAATCAAATGCGACTCAAAGCCAACAACCATCGTTGTAAACGACGCATCAGCTCGCTTCAAGAGTTTAGTGAGTTAAAATCGCAGTTTATTCATAATATATCAACACACCTACAACCCTCACTCAGCAATTTTTCAGAAGTAGCATCGCAACTCCCGGCTAATTTCAATATAGAAAAACAACAAATTCTTCAGCAGTCGGACGCTATAAAAAATTACCTCAATCATATTGATGAGTTATCGGAACTCGAATTATCGGCCGACAAGCTGTACGAAACTCAATCGATTAATGTCAAAAGCTTTTGTGATGGTATAGCCGAAAAAGTGACACCGAATATTAAAAATGAGGTAATCCTCAATATTGAAGTTCCGAAAATTGAGATCGAAGCTAATAAAGAACAGTTATCTAGAATATTAATACATCTATTACAAAATGCAGTATCGCATACCAATGAAGGTACTATTCGGTTAGAGTTTAAAAAGCGTGGTGCCCATTTGCATCAATTCATCGTATCCGACACGGGCAGTGGTGTATCTCAAGAGATGCAATCACAATTATTCAAACCATTCAAAAAGATTGATGATTTAACGAAAGGGGATGGTTTAGGACTGCCTATTTGTAAAATGATAGCCAAAAAGATGAATGGTTCGCTCGTATTTGATAGCACTTACAAAAAAGGGGCACGCTTTATTTTAGATTTACGCTCTTAATAATTAAAAGGAGAAATAAAAAAACGCCATTTTTCAGTTGAAAGATGGCGTTTTTTTATTTCTTGTGTTATAATTAGCGCAATGCCTCTACCTCATCGGGAGTTACAGGAATCTTCTTGCCCAACATACGAGCTCCGCTTTCGGTTATTAAATAATCCTCTTCATTACGAATACCACCGAAATCTTTATAACCTTCTACCTGATCATAATTGATAAAATCGTTATGTTTGCCTTCGGCTCTCCATTGGTCTATTAACTCAGGAATAAAGTAAATGCCCGGTTCAACAGTCAACACAAAGCCCGGTTGCAATGGCAATGCCAAACGTTGCGAACGACGTCCAAACTGAGTGCTCTTTGGCTGTCCATCATAACCTACCCATATTTCGCCTAAGTTCTCCATATCATGTACATCAAGCCCCATCATATGACCTAAACCGTGTGGAAAAAACAAGGCATGAGCACCTTCTTTAACCGCTTCGTGTGCATCGCCTTTCATCAAACCGATAGCTTTCATTCCTTCTACTAACTCCAAGGCTGCGAGATCATAAACATCCATATAGTTAATACCCGGACGAAGCGCTTCAACAGCTCTATAATGCATCGCGTTTTGCAGTTCCACCATCTGACGTTGGCGTTGCGTAAAGGTTTTATCAGCGGGTATAGTAGACGACATATCGCCTGCATAGCCCATTTCGGTTTCGGCTCCGGCATCAATCAAAAACAAATCGCCCGATTTCACTTGGTTGCCATGATAATGGTTATGCAATGTCTGACCATTAATGGTAGCAATCGTTGCAAATGAAGTTTGACAATTGTGTTGGGCAGCCACAGCTTCCATGGCCGCTACCACCTCGTATTCATACATATCAGGGCGCAACACCTTCATTGCAGCAATATGCATATCGGCAGTTACATTGCAGGCACGTTCTATTTCGACAATTTCTTCTGCCGTTTTATAGTTGCGTTGGCTAACTACTGCACGAATAAACTTATTACAAGCCTCTTGATGTGCAGGAGGAACGCCCAACCACTCCATCAATTTCAATTTATGTTCAGCTCTATAGGGAGGTAAATAGTGTATTGTTTTACGTTCTTGTACACATCGATGTAGAAAGTTCGCAATTTCTGTTGAAGGCATCGTATGCTCTACGCCTACTCTATGACTTTTTTCTTTCAAAGAGGGTTGCGTTCCCATCCAAATGATATCATCGATTGTCAATTCATCACCAAAAATAATTTCCTTGTCGGCATCAATATCAATAATAGCCGATAGACCCGAAAAAGACAAACCGAAATAATAAAGGAAAGTAGAATCCTGACGATAACGAAACGTATTGCCGCCATAATTTAACCCATAATCATCGTTACCCAAGAATAAAAGTACTCCTGAGCCCATTTTTTGTTTCAGCACTTCGCGGCGCTGTTTATATGTCTCCTTATTAAACATAGTCATATATTTAAAATTAGTACAACAAAGATATGTTTTTAATGTTATAGTGTGTAAAATAACCCCCATTAATATAGATAATATATAGTTAAAAAATTATTTTTGCAGAGCAATAAAATGAGGTCAGAATTATGTCAGTAAGTTCACGTCAGATACAAACGCAAACCCAGCAGCAAGTTCAAACTCTTTCGCCACAACAAATATTGGTAGTACGTCTATTAGAACTGCCGGCTGTGGAGCTTGAAGAGCGTATACATTCCGAACTGTTGGAAAATCCCGCCCTCGAAGAGGTAAAGGGAGAGGAGATGTCGGGCGATGAAATAATAGATTCGCCATCGGATACCGACGACTCGTTGGCCGACTATCTCACCGAAGATGATATTCCCGATTACAAACTGCAAGAAAACAATCGCTCCAACAGTGAACGTCCCGAAGAGATACCTTTTTCGGAGGCAATCTCCTTTTTCGAAATTTTACGCGAACAATTAAGTGAGCGCAATTTATCGGACCACCAGCGAGAGTTGGCCGAATACATTATCGGATCGCTCGACGATGATGGCCTATTACGCAAATCGCTCAGCAGCATAGAAGACGAATTGGCCATTTATATGGGCATCAATACCGACGAACATCAATTAAAAGAGATCCTGAAGATTATACAAGATTTCGATCCTCCGGGCATCGGTGCACGCAATTTGCAAGAGTGCTTACTATTGCAGATCAAGCGTAAAAAAGAGAATGATCCCGGCAATTCTCTTTTAGACATAGAGGAACGCATCATTACACAGTGTTACGAAGAATTCACTCGTAAACATTGGGATAAAATACTAAAACGACTCGACATCGACAACGAGACCTTCGAGCATGCTCTTGCCGAGATCGTAAAACTTAATCCTAAGCCAGGAGCATCATTGGGCGAAACCATTGGTCGCAACATGCAGCAAATTGTACCCGACTTTATCATCGATACTTTTGACGATGGTAATATTACCATCCATCTAAACAGCCGCAATGCCCCCGAATTAAAGGTAAGCAACGATTTTAGTGAGATGTTGGGCGAACAATCAAAACCGAAAGGGCAACTATCGAAAGAAAACAAAGAAGCTTATCAATTTCTGAAGCAACGAGTAGATGCTGCACAAAACTTTATTGATGCAGTACGCCAACGACAATATACACTGCTCATTACCATGAAAGCCATTGTCGACTTACAACGCCCTTTCTTTGTTGAAGGCGATGAAACGCTGCTCCGTCCCATGATATTAAAAGATGTAGCCGAACTCACCGGATTGGACATTTCGACCATTTCGCGAGTAAGTAATAGCAAATATGCGCAAACAAATTATGGCATCTATCCGTTGAAATATTTCTTCAATGACAGTTACACCACCGAAGAAGGAGAAGAACTATCGGTACGCGAGATTCGCCGCATTCTTAAAGAGTGTATTGATGGAGAAGATAAAAAGAAACCACTCACTGATGATGAATTGGCCGAGATATTGAAAGAAAAAGGTTATCCGATAGCCCGCCGCACCGTGGCTAAATACAGACAACAACTCAATATCCCTGTAGCCCGATTAAGAAAATAATACGCAGCTTAGCTGTTTCATAAAATACAACCAAGAAAGATGAGCATCAACCGAGAACATATCAAGTTAGGAAAAAGATTAATTTGCATATCAAGAATCATTTCCTGGACATTAAGTCCTGTCTTCATTCCTTTCTTGGCTTTTGTGGTTTTATTCTTATTTACCTATTTAAGAATGATGCCCACTAGTTTTAAGCTTATCATACTAGCCATCGTATATAGCTTTACTATATTGATGCCCAGTGTTACTATTTTTCTGTTTCGCAAAATCAACCGATATAGCCGCGACGAGATGAGTCGCGATCGGGTAAAACGTTTCGTTCCATTTATATTGACCAGTACATCCTATGGTTTTTGTTTAGCCATGATGTATCGTCTCAATATACCTTGGTATATGACCGGCATTATATTATCAGCTTTAGTCATTTGGATTTTGTGTGTCGTCATCAATTTAAAATGGAAACTGAGCGAACACATGGCCGGCATTGGAGGTATCATAGGCGGAGTCATTGCCTTTAGCAACCTGTTTGCTTATAATCCGTTGTTATGGTTATGCATTTTTATCATGGTAGCGGGGGTACTAGGTACAGCACGCATCATATTAAAGCATCACACATTAGGGGAGGTTTTGAGTGGTTTTACCATTGGTTTTATAGTTACTCTTTTAGTGCTCCATCCCATAAGCAACAGCCTCTTTAGAGTCTTTTTATTTTAATCAGAAGAAAGCATTTATGACACATTGTAAATTTAATGGTTCGAAAAGATAATGATATGCTATTTTAATTATCTTTGTGTCAAATGTTTCTAAATATAAACAACCCTTTTAATACTAATCATTATGAATATTCCACAAGAACTAAAGTACACCAGCGACCATGAATGGATTCGTTTGGAAGGAGACATCGCTTATGTAGGCATTACCGATTATGCACAACAACAGTTGGGCGATATAGTATATGTTGACATTCAAACCGTAGGCGAAACACTCGATGCAAATGAATCGTTTGGCACCATTGAAGTTGTAAAAACCATTTCGGATTTATTTTTGCCTGTAGCAGGCGAGATTCTTGAGGTTAACCCCAATGTCGAAGAGAATCCCGAACTGGTAAATAATGATCCTTATGGCGAAGGTTGGCTGATTAAAATGAAACCTGAAAAACAAAGCAGCATAGATGATCTTCTCGATGCTGACGGTTACAAAAAAGTAATAAACGGTTAGCAAACAACCGAATAGCATATATTAATACATTAAAAAGAAGTTTTAAAATGACTCCAATTGTTAGTATCATTATGGGTAGCACTTCCGATCTTCCAATTATGGAAAAGGCAGCACACCTACTTAACGACCTCCAAGTTCCGTTCGAAATCAATGCGCTTTCGGCTCACCGCACACCTGCAGAGGTGGAAGAGTTTGCTCAAAACGCAAAGAAACGCGGCATTAAGGTAATTATCGCTGCAGCAGGGATGGCAGCCGCACTTCCCGGCGTTATTGCTGCCAATACTACTCTTCCAGTCATCGGCGTACCCATTAAGGGTTCAGTACTCGATGGTGTTGACGCCTTATATTCTATCGTGCAAATGCCTCCGGGAATTCCTGTAGCTACTGTTGCCATCAATGGTGCCATGAACGCTGCTATCCTAGCAGTACAAATGTTAGCACTTGGCAATGAGCAGTTGGCTGAAACGCTAGAAGTATATAAAGACAGCCTAAAAAACAAAATAGTAAAGGCCAACGAAGAATTACAACAATTGAAGTTTGAGTTTAAAACAAACTAATTCGATGGATATTTTTAATTACACTCGTCGTAACTCGTCGGAGGTAAATATTGGGGCTGCTCCTATGGGCGGCCCTCATCCTATCCGCATACAGTCTATGACCAATACCTCTACACAAGACACAGAAGCTAGTGTAGAACAAGCCAAACGCATTATCGATGCCGGTGGCGAATATGTACGCCTCACCACACAAGGAGTTAAAGAGGCCGAAAACTTGATGCATATCAATATAGGACTGCGCCGTGCAGGATATATGACTCCTCTAGTGGCCGATGTACACTTCAACCCCAAAGTGGCCGATGTAGCTGCACGCTTTGCCGAAAAAGTACGAATCAACCCTGGCAACTATGTAGATCCGGGACGCACCTTCAAAGAGTTGGAATATACCGACGAAGCCTATCAAGCCGAGCTTCAAAAGATCCACGACCGCTTTGTTCCTTTCCTCAACATTTGCAAAGAAAATCACACAGCCATTCGTATTGGCGTAAATCATGGTTCACTTTCCGATCGTATCATGTCACGTTATGGCGATACTCCCGAAGGAATGGTTGAATCGTGTATGGAGTTTCTACGCATTTGTGTAGCCGAAGGATTTAAAGATGTAGTGCTTTCTATCAAAGCATCCAACACAGTAGTAATGGTAAAAACCGTTCGTCTATTGGCAGCTACTATGCAAAATGAGGGAATGAGCTTCCCACTTCACTTAGGCGTAACCGAAGCAGGCGACGGAGAAGATGGACGCATTAAGTCGGCATTGGGCATTGGCGCACTATTGGCCGATGGCTTGGGCGACACCATTCGTGTATCGTTAAGCGAAGAACCCGAAGCAGAGATCCCAGTAGCACGCAAAATTGTAGATTATATTGAGCCACGCTGTTTTAACGAACCGATAGAAGCCGTGCCCTATCCTGCTTTTAACTATCTATCACCTATACGCCGCTTGACAATCCCTGTAAGTAATATTGGTGGAGAGCATGTACCCATCGTAGCAGGTTTTCGCATGGATGGCAACATGGAGTTCGATCCACAATTTACCCCCGATTATGTGTATGTGGGACGTACTTTACCGAAAGAACAAAATACGAACGTACGCTATATAGTCGATGCCGATGTATGGACGGGCTTAGAAGGCACAGTACCGGCTTTCAACTATACGCATACGCAATTGATTGATAAAACAAGTGCCCCATTAAAATTTATGTTCCTGCCTCATGCAGCATTGACCGACGAAATTATTGCTATGCTGAAACGTCACCCCGAGGTAGTGGTGGTGTCGCAAAGCAATCATCCCAACCGTTTGGGCGAACATCGTGCATTGGCTCATCGGTTCATGAATGAGGGCATTACTAACCCATTGATCATATTCCAGCATTATGTCGAAGAAAACTTAGAAGATTTACAATTAAAAGCGGCTATCGACATGGGACCACTGGTTTTCGATGGATTGGTAGATGGAATCTTCTTATTGAATAGAGGAAATATTGCACATCAGCTAATTGACACAACTGCCTTTGGCATTTTACAAGCCGGACGTCTTCGAACATCGAAAACAGAGTATATTTCGTGTCCCGGATGTGGACGAACTTTATTCAATCTACAACCGGTGATTGCACGTATTAAAGAGGCCACATCGCATCTCAAAGGCTTAAAAATAGGTATCATGGGATGTATTGTAAATGGTCCGGGCGAAATGGCCGATGCCGACTACGGATATGTAGGAGCAGGTAGAGGGAAAGTTAGTCTTTACAAACGAAAAGAGTGCATTGAAAAAAACATTCCCGAAGAAGAGGCTGTCGATAAACTAATAGAGCTGATTAAAGCCAATGGCGATTATTGCGAGCAGTAGTTATACAAATGAGCGAAGTTTAAAAAAACAAATCCCCGAAAACAATGCGTATCGTTTTCGGGGATTTGTTTTTTTATGCGATATCGTTCTGTTTTGAACTTAAAATACTACTTCTTACTTTTCTTATCAACAGTGGTTTCAGCTTTTGGAGCAACCGTTAGTTTAGCTTTGTACTCTTGTGGCGAAGTTAAAATGCGAATCGCTTCATTCAATCCATTATCATCTTTCAATTGTTCGATAATACCCCCCTCTTGGAAGTAATAGCGCTTAATAATTTCTTGTGAAATCATTTTACGGATATCTTTCGAGAAATAATCTAAATCTCGATCCAAATCGTGCGACAACTTCTTTTCCAACTGTGCAAACTCTTCAGACGATTCCGAAAGATAGCCTTCAAACTCGGCCGCTTCTTTTAAGGTTTTCAGCAGTTTTTCGCTTTGCTGATCATATTTAAAGTCGGCAGCTTTTACTTTTGCCTTAAAATCGTTATAGTCGGCTTCACTCAACACAAAGTCTTGTGCAGGTGCAATAGAAGGGTTTTTCAGCACAAAATCGGTAGCATAATCGAACATTAAATTATCGCGTAGCAAATAGAAAAGAATATTAGGCAAACGTTCTTGTTTCAGTTCGATATCGGGCATTACACCACCTCCATCGCGAACTTCACGACCGGCAGCTGTATGAAACACAGTAGTCAAACTATCGGGAATACGTGCCACACTACCATCTTCGTTGCGATGCGCATAGTCAATGGCCTGCACACAGCGACCACTTGGAATATAATATTTCGACGTTGTCAATTTCAATGTTCCTCCGTAAGGAAGCGAACGCGGCACTTGTACCAACCCTTTGCCGAAAGTACGATTGCCAATAATAACAGCACGATCGAGGTCCTGCAATGCGCCCGACAAAATTTCGGACGAAGAAGCCGTTCCACCATTTACCAATACAGCGATAGGTATTTCTGTATCGAGTGGCTCGCGCAATGTTTTGTAAGTATTGCTTGCTTGCTTAATTTTACCTTTCGTCGTTACAATCGTTTTGCCACGTGGCACAAATAGATTCGCTATTTCAACCGACTCATCCAATAATCCACCACCATTATCACGCAAATCGATAATCAATGAAGTAGCCCCTTTCTTCTTTAAATCCTGAAAAGCCTTTTTAAACTCTTTTGAAGGATTTCCTGAGAACGTGCTTAGATTGATATAACCAATGCTATCTTGCATAATAGTGGCATATGGAATCGGTTTGGTCTGAATAGACTGACGCACCAAGTCGAACTCCATGGGTTGAAAACCGCCGTCCGCCGTAGGACGATCAATTTTGATTTTCACCTGTGTGCCCACTTGTCCACGCAACATCTCGCTTACCTCTTGATTATTCTTTCCGGTCAAGTCTTTACCGTCGATACTGACCAAAACATCGCCAGCTCGCAATCCGGCTTTGGCAGCAGGAGTGTCTGCAAATGGTTCGGAAATAAGAGAGCGTTTCATTTTAGGATTGTACATAATAATAGAGCCAATACCACCAAACGATCCTTTGATCATCTGTTCCAATTCACTCTTATTATCTTCAGGATAGTAAACCGTATAGGGGTCAAGTCCATAAAGCATATTGTCAATTCCTTCGCGAATGGTTTTATTGGCATCAATACTATCTACATAAAAAAGATCGAGCTCTTTTACAATAGCATTAAAGATATCCAAATTTTTAGCTACCTGAAATACTTTATCATCGCCTTTTTTAAAACTAAAGAAGACTACTGCCGATATCACAGCCAAAATAACAAGACCAAAGCGTTTGTTGATGTATTTTTTCATATTCTATTCAGTTAATAAGAAAAGTAAATGTAGCAGATATCTTCTTATTCTGAAACTACTTCGTTAATTTTTAACTTTATTTCGTCCCAAGTACGAGAAGAAATGGTAGTTCCTATCACTTGAATCACATTGGCTGATAAAATAGAGCCTATAGTAGCACATTTATCTAATGAGTAACCGCAAGTTAAACCATAAAGAAAACCAGCTGCATAATAATCTCCGGCACCTGTCGTGTCGGCCACATTTTTAACCAACAAAGCATCAACCTGCATATCTTCGGTTCCTTTACGTATAATCGAACCTTGCGCTCCTACCTTTACAATAGCAATGCTACATTGTTTTCCAATGGTTTCGAGTGCGCCTTCAGGTGCATGTCCCGTAAAAGCTTTCGCCTCTTCTTCATTAGCAAATACAATATCGACGTATTTATTTACTAATAATGTAAAAAACTCTTTATCGGCCTCAACAATATTATAACTAGCTAAGTCGAGACAAATTTGCAAACCAGCCTCTTTTCCGAGTTGAATTGCACGAAGAATCATCTCATGATCTTGCACCATGTAGCCTTCAATATATAAATAAGAGTAACCTTTAAACATATCGGGCACTAAATCGTCGGCTTTTAAAGTGGAAGCAGCACCCAAATAGGTACCAAAAGTGCGTTCGCCACCCGGTGAAATAAAAGTTGAAGCAACTCCCGAAGGCAAATCAGAGAGCAAAAGTTTGTCTTCGATGCCATTTTTTTTCAAATTCTCACGAAAAAAATCACCAAATTCATCTTTTCCTATTTTTCCTATAAATCCTGTTGCAGCCCCCAAACAAGCCAATCCCATCATGGTATTTGCGGCCGATCCGCCGGTTGCCAAGTGGGTTTTCATACCTGCAAAACGAGAGTTAATATCTTGAAACTTAACATCATCTATCAATTGCATACCTCCTTTGGGTAATCCCAACTCTGTCAAAAGAGTATCGTCTTTTAAAGTTACCAGTACATCTACTAAGGCATTGCCTAAACCTAATATTTTATCCATTTTGATATTTTTTTTTGCAAAGATATTGCATAATTCAAAAAAACCTATTACTTTTGCAACGCATTTGAGAAAAAAACATTCTTCCTTAGCTCAGTCGGTTAGAGCATCTGACTGTTAATCAGAGGGTCCTTGGTTCAAGTCCAAGAGGAAGAGCAAAAGCTCAAATGTACATTCTTCCTTAGCTCAGTCGGTTAGAGCATCTGACTGTTAATCAGAGGGTCCTTGGTTCAAGTCCAAGAGGAAGAGCAAAAAGGTTCGCATCATGCGGACCTTTTTTTGTTATACCCCCTACTATTTAGCCATCGCCAAAGTAAGTACACTCAATTTTATATCGGGTGTGTTGGCAAATACAGCGGCACATGCAGCGCAAGTAGCTCCGGTAGTCAATACATCATCTACCAATAAGATGTGTTTACCTACAAATTTTTCGGAATTACTCAATTCAAAAATACCATCTACGTTTGCCCATCGTTCATATACAGATTTACGAGTCTGTGTAGCAGTATACTTTTGTCGCGACACAGATGTAGCATCTACACAGATTCCGGTAAATGCCGAAATACCCTCGGCAATGCACTCACTTTGATTATAACCTCGACTACTTTTTTTCTTTGCATGCAAGGGAATGGGAATGATCAAATCGATTTCCGAAAAAAAACCGACATCACTCAACTCGGCCGCCATACAACGCCCCATCATCCGCCCTACCTCTTGCCTACCTTTATATTTTAACTGATGAATGATTTCACGATAATCGCTTCCCCGGCGATAATAGAAATAAGCAGAGACACGTTCTATTTCAAGCTTTCCCCAAAAAAGTTGCTCGGCTTCATTGTCTTTCTTTAAATGCAGATTGGTACGAGGCATTTCGATTTGACATTTCACACATAGACACTCTTCAGAAGCGCGAAGCGGCATCGCACATACCAAACACACTTTTGGATAAAAAAGCATGACAAATGCATCAAACCACCGGCGCCACTTCATCGTATTAACAGATCTAGTTCATCACATTCCTTTTGGAAGAGCCTCCGGCAACAAATCGGTAAACAAGTGATGCAGCTTTGCATTGCTGGCAATGATATGATGTCCACCAATAAAATCGACACTCCCATAAAAATCGGTCACTCGTCCACCCGCCTCAATCACAATAAGAGCAGCGGCAGCATAATCCCAATGCCCAATAAAGGCTTCGGCCCATGCCTCGAAACGTCCTGCTGCAACATAACAAATGGCTGCGGCAGCCGATCCATTCATTCGGATGCCCCCTATTTTGCCATAAAGATGCTTTATCAGATAGAGAGCTGTCGATTGATATGCATCAGCATTATAAGGAAGCTCGCAAAACACAAAAGCATCATCTAACCGATCTACATCCGATACATTGATGGAGTAACCGTTTAGCCATGCGCCTCCACCTTTCCAAGCATAAAAGCACTCATCTCGACACACCTCATATACCACACCTATCAGCATTTCTGTTCCCCGATGCAAAGCAATACTCACACAATAGGGGGCATTATCATGTATGTAGTTGGTAGTGCCATCGAGCGGATCGATCACCCAACAATACATTTCGCCATGATAAGAGGCAGTACCCTCTTCGGCAATAAAACCGGCTTCGGGCAATATTTCAGAGAGCGCTTTGACCAGCCGTTTTTCCGATTCCTTATCTACGTACGATACATAATCGTGCGCTTGCTTACTCTCTACACTATCGCGCGAAAAGGCGTTGCGCTCTTCACGAAGAAAAGCACCACAACTACGTGCTATGGCACAAATTTTCTCTGTTAATCGTTCTAAATGCATCGTATTTTATAAGATTTTGAAGATAACTACATAAACAGCATCCAACGCAATATTCACCACACACAACCCGTGTTAAAACGAGGCGGGGTAGATGTGCACAACCACCGTGCTAATTCCACTGATTTACCGTGGTAACTCCGCACACCCACCAAACAAGTAGCACGTTGTCAACAATTGGGGCATACCGCTTGTTACAAAGTTAACGATATAAATGGTAAACTATCTATTATTGAACATCTTTTTATACATTTGCAGAAACGAGATTAAACAACAATGAAACATCCTCTGTATCAGTTTATGTACTGTCCCGAATGCGGATCAAACCACTTTATCATCAACAACGAAAAGTCGAAACGTTGCGAGGCATGTGGGTTTGTCTATTATTTCAATCCATCTGCCGCCACTGTAGCCCTTATTTTCAACGAAAAAGAGGAGTTATTGGTGTGTAGGCGTGCCAAAGATCCCGCCAAAGGCACACTCGACTTGCCGGGCGGTTTTATCGATTCTTTCGAAACCGGCGAAGAAGGGGTAGCACGCGAGGTGCTAGAAGAAACAGGACTCACCGTGATCGAAACTAGATATCTTTTTTCATTACCCAATCTTTACATGTATTCAGGATTTGAAGTACACACCCTCGATCTTTTTTATGCATGCAAAATAGATGGCAATAAAGAACCGGTGGCACAGGATGATGCCCAAGAGCTTTTTTACGTTCCACTCCATCAAATCGACCCTTCGCTATTCGGTTTAGCATCGATCCGAAAAGCGTTAACAGAGTTTATAAAAGAAATATAATTCTTATACAAGAAATGAGAGTAGTAGATAAGATAATCGTATTTTTGTAAAAACACCCTAACGAATATGAAAAGAAGAATTTCGCGATTTATATGTGCCATGGCCTGTACACTACCGATAACAGTATCAGCACAAAACATCGACAAAATCACCTCGCCCAACAATCTTTATGAAGAGGGAAGAAACATGTTTTTGCAACAGAACTACGCCGTTGCCAATAGCCTATTGCAAAACTTTGTAAGTGAGATGCCTCAAAGCAACATGCGCGAAGAGGCCGAATACATGCTAGCTTGTACACAATACGAACTACGCAACCCTAAATGCTTACAACTGTTCGAAAACTATCTCGAGGTATATCCCGATTCGCCTTATGCCAATCGCATATACGCTATGATGGGGGCATGTTATTTTTATCATCGCGATTTTAATCGCGCATTGGCCATGTTCAACTCATCCGAATTGTATATGCTACCCAATCAAGAACGCGACCTCATGACCTATCTTCAAGCGGTATGCTTTCTCGAAATAGGCAATCTAAAAGAGGCTGCCATATGGTTTGAGATGCTCAAAGGCACCAGCCCCAAATATGCTATCGACTGCACCTATTATCTTTCGTACATTCGCTATGCACAGCAACGCTACGACGAAGCGTTAAACGGATTTCTTTCATTGCAAGACAATGATAAATATCAAGAGCTTGTACCCTATTATATCGCCGAAATTTATTTATTGAAGCACAATTACGATAAGGCCGAGATAGTGGCACAAAACTATCTTTCGCATTATAGCAACAATGAATATACCGTAGAGATGTATCGCATATTGGGAGAGGCCGACTACTATATGCGCAAATACGACGCAGCCATCAAGGCACTGGAGTATTATGCCGATCATATCGCGATGCCTCGCCGCAATGCACTTTACATGTTGGGCATGAGCTATTATCAAACGGGTGTTAACTCGAAAGCTGCCGAAGCATTAGGACGCAGCGCAACAGCAACCGATGAATTGGCACAAAATGCCTATTTACATATGGGACTTGCCTATATCAATTTATCAGAGCGCAACAAAGCACGAATGGCTTTTGAACAAGCAGCAGCCATGGATTTCGATCCTAACGTAAAAGAGCAAGCTGCCTACAACTATGCTTTGGCACTTCACGAATCTTCGTATTCGGGCTTTGGCGAATCGGTAGTAGCTTTCGAAAAGTTCTTAAACGATTATCCACAATCGCCCTACAAAGATATGGTAAGCAACTATCTAGTTGAAACCTACCTTACCACACGTAGCTATGAAGCAGCATTAAAGTCGATTGAGCGTATCAAACACCCCGATCGCCGTATTGTGGAAGCGAAACAAAAGATATTGTTCCAACTGGGCACACAGGCTTTTGCCAATTCAAACTTCAATCAGGCAGTCGATTACTTTAATCAATCGATTGCATCGGGGCAATACAATCAACCCATCAAGGCCGATGCCATGTACTGGAAGGGCGAATCGCTATACCGTTTGGGCAATTTGAATGGTGCTGAACAAAGCTTTAAACAGTTTTTACAAAACAGCAAGCAAGCAAACAGAGAGATGAATGCGCAAGCCTATTATAATCTGGGCTATGTGGCCTTCGATCAGAAACGGTATGCAGAGGCAAGAACCCATTTCTTGAGGTATGCCGAAATGGTAGGACAAACGAGCAACAACCCGGTTTTGGCCGATGCCAACAATCGTATTGCCGATACTTATTTGCAAAGTCGCCAGTTTGATGATGCAAAACATTATTATGCCCTATCAGAAACAATTCATCCAAATGCCGGCGATTATGCATTCTATCAAATGGCTTTTGTGTCGGGATTGCAGAAAGACTATTCGGGCAAAATCACTCTTTTAAACCGATTGATGGGCAAATATCCCAACTCTCAATATGCGGTGAACGCACTCTACGAGAAGGGGCGCTCGTATGTAATGATGGATAACAACGCACAAGCCATCAGTTCGTTTAATGAACTATTGAGCAAGTACCCCAATAGTCCTATCAGCCGAAAAGCAGCTGCCGAGATTGGGCTATTGCACTATCAGGCTGGCAGCTATGACAAGGCGATTAATGCCTACAAACATGTAGTTAAAACCTATCCTGGCAGTGAGGAGGCACGTTTGGCCATGCTCGACCTGAAATCAATCTATGTGGATATGAATAAAATCGACGAGTTTGCAGCCTTGGCCAATGCCATGCCGGGCAATATCCGTTTTGATGCTACCGAGCAAGATTCATTAACCTACATGGCTGCCGAGAAAATTTATCTTCGCGGTCGTACCGAAGAGGCCAAAGGAAGTTTCGGCAAATACTTGCAATCTTATCCTGATGGAGCTTTTACACTGAATGCTCACTATTATTTGGGAACCATTGCCAATGATCAAAAAGATTACGACAATGTTCTTAGTCACACAGAGGCTATTCTTAGATATCCCGATAGCCCGTATGCACAAGAAGCTCTGTTGATGCGTGCCGAGGTACTGTTTAACCAACATCGCTTTGCAGACGCATTGCAAAACTATAAATTGCTTCGCGACAAAACCATGCAACCCGATCGACGCATTTTGGCCACTACCGGAATGCTTCGTTCTGCGTTTGTGTTGAGCGATGATGTTGAAACCATCAATGCAGCTACGATGTTGCTCAACGAAAATAAACTTTCGCCCGAGGTAAGCAACGAAGCTCATTATTATCGTGCAAAAGCCTATTTAAATTTGAATGCGAACAACGATGCTACCGACGATTTAAGATTTTTGGCAAAAGACACACGCAATGTGTATGGAGCCGAAGCCAAATATCTATTGGCAGAGCAGGCATACAACAACAAGCAATATAACGATGCCGAAAAACAGCTGATTGCCTACATCGACCAAAGCACACCCCATATGTATTGGTTGGCACGTAGCTTTGTACTTTTATCAGATGTTTATGTGGCGCTTGGCAAACCTGTAGATGCACGCCAATACCTTTTGAGTTTGCAACAAAACTACGAAGGCAACGATGACATCACCTCTATGATCAATAGCCGACTAGAAAAGTTGAATCAATAAAACAAGAGACAATGAATCGATATTTATATATAGCAACTTCGCTAATCATGAGCATAGGCACAACATCTGCTGTTGCTCAAACACAGCCCAATGATACTACTCTTAACCGTGTAATGGTGATAGAGAATGAATATACACCCACCATCAATGATGCTGTGAAAATAAACACAATGCCGGCGGTTGAAGCACCGGTGGTTGTAAAAAAACAGGTAGAATATGCCATTAGTGCCATGCCTTCAATCGCAATTCCTACCTCTACCATGCAGCCATTTATTGGAATCGAAAAGCCCAGCAACCCTAAAAAAGGCTATGTGCGTGTGGGTGCCGGCAATTATGGCAACGTGGATGCGTTGGCCAACTACCTTCTTATTTTATCTCCCAAAGACAAAATCGATTTTTTCTTTAACATCGAAGGGAGAAAAGGAAAATTAGAGGTGCCCGGACTTGACACCGAAAAATGGAAATCGCACTATTATCGCACACGTGCCTCCATCCAATATGCACATCAATTCGATCGGGTTGTAATGAATATTGGCGGACAGTTTGGTCTAAGCAACTTTAACTTTATTCCCAATGAATGGAGCCATCTTCAAAAATTCACTTCAGGAGATGTACGTTTAGCTGCAAAATCGACTAGCGAAGATCTGCCTTTGCAATTTGACGCAGAAACCAACTTCATGATATATCAGCGAAAAATGAACCTATTCAATAATGGCGCCATGGACGAATATCGCATTAAAACTCGCGCCAATGCATGGGGGCAAATCAGTGAAGGGCAATCGGTAGGAGTAGCCATCGCTATGAATAATATGCTTTATAGCGGTGCCGGTTTGCACGATTATACCACTATCGATTTTAATCCTTACTATAAAATAGATAATGATTATTGGAGAGTTAATATCGGTGCCAATATCGATATAGCAGCCGGCTACGGTAAAGCATTTAGGGTATCTCCCAATATTACGGCCGAATATGTAATTACAGACAAATGTGTGACCTATATTAAAGCTACCGGTGGACGCCTTTTGAATGACTTCCGCCGTCTTGAGGTTTACAACCCATACGGACTCCTTCTTCAACAAGAGGCCAATACCTACGAGCAAATCAACGCTTCGATTGGTGCACGTATTGGCACACAAGTTGGGTTGTGGTTTCACATTTACGGAGGTTACCAAGATTTGAAAGATGAGCTATATTGTGATAATGCAGCCGACTTGACTCCGGCCAATATTGAAGCAAGCAGCCGATTGCCTATTATTTACGCGACCGAAAATATGAGCAATGCTTACGTGGGTGCTAACATCACCTATTCGTACAAGCAGTATGTCAATCTATCGGCAGCAGCCACCTATCGTCATTGGAATGCCGACATCAACGATTGGGCATTATTAATGAAACCTAAGTTTGAAATGAATTTTAATGCAGATTTCAGTCCGATCGACCATCTATTGATTAACGTAGGTTATCAATACATACGCCGCCCTAAAGTAGGTGTCGATCATTTTAAAGTAAATGCCGTAAACAACTTATACTTGGGCGCGAGTTACGAGTTTTACAAAGGGCTTTCGGCATATACGCGCATCAACAATTTACTGAATCAAAAATACGATTGGTACTTTAACTACCCCACCGAAAAATTCAATTTTCTTGTGGGGCTAAGCTATAAGTTTTAGAAATAGAATAGCAGAATCATACAAAAACGAATAGGGATAGATTCGAACAGAAATCTATCTCTATTCGTTTTATTATGTAAAATAATTTATATATTTTGTTATATAATAAGGTGCAAATTACGTTTTTTTTCTACTTTTGCGCCCAAATAACATGTTTGCAAAAGAGTTTCATTACTGCAATAAGCTCTTTCTTGGCAGACTTATAACTACAGATTATGCAAAAAAACCTTGTAATCGTTGAGTCTCCAGCCAAAGCCAAAACCATTGAAAAATTCTTAGGAAAGGATTTTAAAGTGTTATCAAGCTATGGCCATATCAGGGATTTAAAAAAGAAATCCTTTAGCATCGATATAGACAAAGACTTCGCACCTACATACGAAATACCTGCTGATAAGAAAGATGTTGTTAAAAACTTACAGCAAGAAGCTGGCAAAGCCGATATGATATGGCTCGCATCCGATGAGGACCGCGAAGGAGAAGCTATTGCCTGGCATCTTTACGAGGTATTAAATTTGAACCCCGAACATACCAAGCGTATTGTTTTTCATGAAATCACAAAGAATGCCATCTTAAAGGCGATTGATAATCCTCGCGAGATTGACATGAATTTGGTGAATGCACAACAAGCTCGCCGTGTTCTCGACCGCATTGTAGGTTTTGAACTATCGCCTGTATTGTGGAAAAAAGTTCGCCCGGCTTTGTCGGCAGGTCGTGTACAATCGGTGGCAGTGCGCTTAATCGTTGAACGCGAACGCGAAGTCAACGCCTTCGAAAGCGAAGCCAGCTATCGTGTAATTGCTATCTTCTTGGTGTCCGATAAAGACGGAAAGCCGGTTGAGATGAAAGCGGAACTTAACCGCCGCATCAAAACCAAAGAAGAGGCACAACAGTTTCTTGAAAGTTGCAAAAATGCAGCCTATACTATTGATAATATTGCGGTAAAACCTACCAAAAAAAGTCCGGCAGCACCCTTTACAACTTCTACTTTACAGCAAGAAGCTGCTCGCAAACTCGGCTTTACGGTGGCACAAACCATGATGTTGGCTCAAAAGCTATACGAAGCCGGTTTGATCACATACATGCGTACCGACTCGGTAAATCTTTCTGAATATGCCATTGCCGATTGTAAAAAAACTATTACCGGCATGATGGGCGAAAAGTATGTACAGGTAAGACATTTCACTACAAAAACAAAAGGTGCACAAGAGGCACATGAGGCCATCCGCCCTACTTATATTGAAAACGAAACCGTAAGTGCGGGTGCACAAGAAAAGCGTCTTTACGACTTAATTTGGAAACGTACTATTGCTTCGCAAATGGCCGATGCCGAATTAGAAAAAACCACAGCAACCATTGCAATCAGCAACAACGGCGATTACTTTACTGCGGTGGGAGAAGTGATTACTTTCGACGGTTTTCTTCGCATCTACAAAGAATCGTATGATGAAGATAGCGAACAAGAAGACGAAAGCCGCCTATTGCCTCCTTTATCAAAAGGCCAGCAATTAGAGACTAAAGGCATCACAGCTACCGAACGTTTTACACAGCGTCCGCCGCGCTATACCGAAGCTAGTTTGGTACGCAAGCTAGAAGAGCTAGGTATTGGTCGTCCATCAACATACGCTCCTACCATCTCTACCATTCAGCAACGCGAATATGTGGTGAAAGGCGAAAAAACCGGTGAAGAACGCCCCTACAATGTTCTTACCTTGAGAGATGGAAAAGTATCGCACAATGTACAAACAGAGATAGTAGGTGCTGAGAAATCGAAATTGTTGCCTACCGATACCGGTATTGTGGTAAACGATTTCTTGACCGAGTACTTCCCTCACATTTTGAATTACAATTTTACTGCTAACATTGAGAAGGAGTTCGATGAAATTGCCGATGGCGATATCCAATGGAACACCATCATGCAGAAATTCTATACACAATTTCATCCGGCTGTAGAAGCTACACTAGCACTCAAAAGCGAGCGCAAGGTGGGCGAACGTATACTAGGACAACACCCTAAAACGGGCGAAACCGTATCGGTAAAAATTGGACGTTTTGGCCCTATGGTTCAAATCGGTGACGCAGATGCAGAAGAAAAACCTCGTTTTGCACGCCTCAACAAAGAGCTTTCAATGGAAACCATCACCCTCGAGCAAGCATTAGAACTCTTTAAACTACCTCGTACGTTGGGCGATTTCGAAGATAATGTGGTTACGATTGGTGCCGGCCGTTTTGGACCTTACGTGCGTCATGAAGATAAATATTACTCAATGCCGAAAGGTGTCGACCCTATGGAGATTACTTTGGACGAGGCCATTGCATTAATATTAGAAAAGCGCGAAGCCGAGAAGCAGAAGTTTATCAAAGAGTTTGCCGAAGATCCTGAAATGTTTATCATGAATGGTCGTTATGGCCCATACATCAGCTATCAAAAGAAGAATTACAAAATTCCTCAAAATGTAGTGCCACAAGACTTGAATCTTGAAACTTGCTTCAACATTATCAAGCTACAACAAGAGAAAGCTGAATCGGCTCCTAAAAAGCGTAAAGCTCCGGCTAAAAAGAAATAATTATCGATTGAGATAATACAAAAACATAAGGCTTCCCTTTCTTTCGAGAGGGAAGCCTTATGTTTTATATCTTATATAGATAGTTACAATTACATACGATTTGGAACCTCCATACCCAGTAATGACATACCCAAACGAATTACTTTAGCAACGTTTTCAGATAGTGCAAGGCGGAATTGTTTCAAGCCTTCATTTTCTTCGCGCAAGATGTTAAAATCATGATAAAATTGGTTGTACTCTTTTACCAAGTCATAAATATAGTTAGCAATAATAGATGGGCTATAATCGGTTCCAGCTTGTTTTACCACTTCGGCAAAATCGGCTACCATTTGAATTAAGCCTTCTTCTTTTTCGCTCAATGTAATATCTGTTGGCAGTTGTGCAGGAATTGCGATACCACTATCGGCAGCTTTGCGCAATACCGACTGGATACGTGCGTAAGTATATTGAATAAACGGACCGGTGTTACCGTTAAAATCGATAGATTCTTTAGGGTTGAAAGTCATGTTTTTGCGAGCATCTACCTTTAATATGAAATACTTCAAAGCACCCAAACCTACGATACGAGCAATATTATCGGCCTCTTCTTGCGTTAAACCATCGAGTTTACCCAACTCTTGTGATGTTTCTTTAGCAGTCGAGATCATCTCTTCCATCAAATCGTCGGCATCCACCACGGTTCCTTCGCGCGATTTCATTTTGCCTTCGGGCAACTCTACCATACCGTAAGAGAAGTGTACCAAATCTTTACCCCATGAGAAACCTAATTTATCTAAAAGGATAGACAATACTTGAAAGTGGTAGTTTTGCTCATTACCTACTACATATATCATTTTATCGATAGCATAATCGTCGAAACGAAGTTTTGCAGTACCGATATCTTGTGTCATATAAACCGATGTTCCATCGCCACGAAGCAGTAGTTTGTGATCTAAGCCTTCGGCAGTAAGATCAGCCCACACAGAGCCATCTTCTTTTTTATAACAAATACCTTTATCCAAGCCTTCCAATACTTTATCACGACCTACCGTGTAAGTATCCGATTCGTAATAGATCTTATCGAAGCTAACTCCCATTTTTTGGTAGGTTTTATCAAACCCTTCGTATACCCATCCGTTCATCATTTCCCACAAGGCACGTACTTCAAGATCGCCTTGTTCCCATTTCAAAAGCATTTCGCGCGCTTGAGCCATCAATGTTGATGCAGCTTCGGCCTCTTCTTTTGTCATGCCTTTTTCCATCAACTCAGCCAATTCGGCTTTGTAATGTTTATCAAAAGCTACATAATAGTCGCCTACCAAGTGGTCGCCTTTCTTGCCCGATGATTGTGGTGTTTCGCCATTTCCATATAATTTCCAAGCCAACATTGACTTGCAGATATGGATACCGCGGTCGTTTACAATATTTGTTTTTACCACCTTATTACCATTGGCTTTTACGATGTTAGCCAACGCATTACCCAAAAGATTGTTGCGCACATGGCCCAAGTGAAGTGGTTTATTGGTATTGGGCGATGAATACTCAATCATAACCAAAGGAGAGTTGTCATCGGCATCAACAATACCGTATTGTTGATCGGCATTAATATGGTTAAGCAATTGAATCCAAGCAGCCGAAGCTATCGTCAAATTCAGAAAGCCTTTAATAACATTATAACCAACAATTGCCGGCTCATTAGCCACCAAATATGCGCCAATCTCTTCGGCAGTTTGCTCAGGTCCTTTCTTAGACATACGCAAGAAAGGAAACACTACCAATGTAAGATGTCCTTCAAATTCTTTTTTTGTCTTCTGCAACTGCACTTGTGTTGCAGGAACGTCTTGTCCGTAAAGAGCTTGCAATCCGGCAATTACCGACTCAACTAGTTTATTTTCTATATTCATATCCAAATCTTATTTCGAGTTTGCAAAGATACAAAAAAAGGAGACGTATAAACGTCTCCTCGTGTATTTTCTTTGTTTTTAAGTAGATGCGTATTATTCAACAGCAGCAGAAAGCTCTGCACCGGCTTTGAACTTAGCCACTTTTTTTGCAGGAATAGTGATTGTTTGTTTAGTAGATGGATTAATACCCGTTCTTTCGGCACGTTCGCTTACTTGAAAAGTTCCAAAACCAACCAGAGCAACTTTGTCGCCATCCTTTAAAGCGTTAGATACGCAAGATACAAAAGCCTCAAGAGCTTTTTTAGAATCTGTTTTGCTTAAACCAGATTCTGCTGCAATAGCATTAATAAGTTCAGCCTTATTCATAGTGTTTTAATTTAAAAAATTATTTGTTTAGAAATGAGATAGATAATTATTTCTCACAAATATAGATTATCGAAATAATATTTCAAATAAAAACTAAAAAAAAACATTGCAATTTGTTGAAAAAGAAGTAATCTATAGCGTTTTTTATTCTAAAACCGATTAAATTCTTAATTTTGCATTCATTAATTGACAATTTTACAATAACGATATGATGCAAATGCCAAAAGTTACTAAGAATATTATCATCATTAATGTGCTGTTATTCTTAGGAACTATAGTAGCGAAGTCGTATGGAATAGACTTAACAAAGTATCTAGGACTTCATTTTTTCTTAGCAAGCGATTTTAATCCTGCACAACTTATCACCTACATGTTTATGCATGGTGGGTGGGGACATCTATTTTTCAATATGTTTGCCGTATGGATGTTTGGTAGAACACTCGAAACGGTATGGGGACCGCGACGATTTTTATTTTACTATGTGGCGTGTGGTATTGGTGCCGGTTTAATACAAGAAGGGGTACAATTTATCGAATACCAGACGGTTTTGTCACATTACGATCAAGTAAAAACATCGTTCGGTGCTATTCCAATGGCCGAATATCTTAATATGATGAATACGGTGGGGGCATCGGGAGCAGTATACGCCATTCTTCTAGGATTCGGTATGTTATTTCCAAACGCACCTTTATTTATATTCCCATTCCCATTTCCTATCAAAGCCAAATATTTTGTAATAGGTTATGCGTTATTAGAGTTATACTCCGGATTTTCGAACAACCCGAATGACAATGTGGCCCATTTTGCACATTTAGGAGGTATGATTTTCGGATTCATTTTGATTATGTATTGGAAGAAAAAAGGCAATTTAAATGGCACAAATTATAACTGATTTAAAAGATAAATTCAAAAAAGGCAACATCGTAATACAATTGATATTTACTAATATCGCCGTATTCATTGTTGTCAATCTCATATCAATCATATTACAGCTATTCAACCGCAGTGCAGCCGACATCTTCGGCCTATTAGCATTGCCGGCTTCGGTAGAACGTTTCTTATTGCAACCATGGTCGCTTATTACATATATGTTTATGCATGCCGACATCTTGCATATTTTATTTAACATGCTTTGGCTCTTCTGGTTCGGCCAGTTGTTTTTATATGTATTTTCGGCAAAACATTTAAGAGGATTATATCTATTGGGAGGCTTTTGTGGAGGTATCTTGTATATGATTGCTTTCAACATATTTCCCTATTTCGAACCCATGCTTTATGCATCGTCAATGGTGGGAGCATCGGCATCGGTACTTGCTATCGTGGTAGCTACAGCATATCGTGAGCCCAACTATCAGGTAAGATTATTGTTGTTTGGAAATATAAGATTAAAATACTTGGCATTGATCGTAGTACTGACCGATATATTGTTTCTTACCTCAAATAACGCAGGTGGACATATAGCTCATATAGGCGGCGCATTGGCGGGATTATGGTTTGCAGCAAGCCTTAAAAAGGGTACCGACATCACCAAATGGATTAATAAATTGATAGATGCAATTGCTTCGATATTCGATAAGCGAACCTATAAACGTAAGCCAAAGATGAAGGTACATTATGGCAACGATCGCCAAAAGGATTACGATTACAATGCAAAGAAAAAAGTACAATCGGAGGAGATTGATCGTATTCTCGACAAGTTAAAAAAATCGGGTTATGGCAGTTTAACCAATGATGAAAAAAAGAGTTTATTCGACGCAAGTAAAAAATAGCATATGAAACATTTAGGGCGACTCATCACATTTATTTTACTGATAGTGAATGCTGTATTTGCATGTTTATTGCTCACTACAGCTTATAGCCCTTATGCCAACCCCACCGAGCACCATCTGCTTTCGAGTATGGGATTGGCTTTTCCTATCTTCCTGTTCATCAACATCGGTTTCCTCGTTTTTTGGATGTTTGTGCATTATAAGTATGCCCTATTTCCGTTGGTCATACTAATTATATGTTTTCCACAAATCAGAATGTATATGCCGATAAATTATACCACTCGTGACATTCCGAATGATAACATTAAGATTTTATCGTACAATGTAATGGGGTTTAATGGTCTGAAAAAGATAAACGGGAAAAATGCCATTCTCGATTACATCTCAGAAAGTAATGCAGATATTGTTTGTGTTCAAGAATATGCCGAATCTAATAATACGGAGCATCTTTCGCAAAGCGACATAAACAAGGCACTGAAAGCATATCCTTATAAAAGAACGCAGCATATAGGAAAAAACAATAAAGGCAATCGGATAGCTACCTACTCTAAATATCCGATACTCTCTACCCGAAGAGTGGGATATCAAAGCAAATACAATGGTTCGATGGTGCATGAAATAAAGATCAATAACGACACCGTTCTCCTGATCAACAACCATTTAGAGTCGAATAAGTTAACAAAAGAAGATAAAGCTACGTTGGGACAGATGATAAAAGATCCCGATGCAAACAAAGTGAAATCGGGAGCTACGCATCTGATAGGAAAGCTGGCAGAAGCATCGGCCATACGATCGATTCAAGCCGATAGCATTGCTCATATCATTGCTCATTCGCCTTACAAAAACATCATTGTATGTGGCGACTTCAATGACACCCCGCTTTCATATTCACATTGGACAATTTCAGACCAACTGAATGATGCCTTTATCGAATCGGGACGCGGACTAGGAATTTCGTATAATCAAAATCGCTTTTACTTCAGAATTGATCATATTTTGACGAGTAAAAACATAAAAACCTACAATTGCACAGTCGATCGATCCATCAAAGACTCTGACCATTATCCCATATGGTGCTATGCTACGATCGAAAACTAAAAAACAGACAACATTAATTTTATACTAATATATGAACTTTAAAAATTCATTTCTTATTTTAGCCGCAAGCTGTATGATGTGTGCATGTGCTGCCTCGAAGGCCGACAATCCATTTTTTGCGGAGTTCAATACTCCGTTTGGTACGCCTCCATTTGATGAAATCAAAATGGAGCATTATAAACCTGCCTTTGATAAAGGCATGCAAGAGCAAAACGACCTCATTGCTACTATTGTTAATAATCAGGAAGCACCTACTTTCGAAAATACAATTGTTGCTTTAGAGAAAAGCTCTCCGGTATTAGATCGAGTTTCTGCTGTATTCTACGGATTGGTAGGTGCAGAATCGAACGATGATATCACAGAACTTTCAATGACCATGGCACCTGTCATGTCAGAACATTCAGACAATATCATGTTGAACAAAGCCTTGTTCGATCGCATCAATGCGGTATATCAACAAAAAGATAGTCTAGGATTGAATACTGAGCAACAACAACTTTTAGAGAGAACTTACAAGAGTTTCGTACGTTCGGGTGCTAATCTGACAGATGAACAACAAGAACGTTTGCGCGAAATCAACAAAGAGTTATCAACTTTAGGGCTTACGTTTAGCAACAACCTATTGAACACCGATAATGAGTTTCAATTATTTATTGAAAATGAGTCAGAGTTGAGTGGTCTTCCCGAATGGTTTCGTCAAAGTGCTGCCGAAGAGGCTACGGCTGCTGGACGTCCTGGTACATGGCTGTTTACGCTTCGTAACGCCAGTCGTTTGCCAGCTTTGCAATATGCAGACAATCGCGATTTAAGAGAAAAAATATTCACGGCTTACATCAATCGTGGTAATAATGGCGATAAAAACGATAACAAAGATATCTTAACTCAAACCATTAAGCTACGCTTAGAAAGAGCAAAATTGATGGGCTATGATACTTATGCAAACTTTGTGCTCGACAATAACATGGCTAAGAATTCTGAAACAGTAATGGAGTTCTTAAATAATCTTTGGGCTTACTCTTTGCCAAAAGCCAAAGAAGAGGCTGCCGAACTTCAAAAAATGATGGATAAAGAAGGCAAAGGCGAAAAGCTAGAAGGCTGGGACTGGTGGTATTATACAGAGAAACTTCGCAAAGAAAAGTACAACTTGGATGAAGAAGAGATTAAACCCTACTTCCCTATCAAAAGTGTTCGTGATGGTGCATTTATGGTAGCCAACAAGCTATATGGCATCAATTTCAACCCTATCGAAGGAATTCAAACGTATCATCCCGATGTAGATGTATTCGAAGTTACCGATGCTGATGGCTCGCATATCGGTATTTTCTATACCGATTTCCATCCTCGTCCGGGCAAACGTTTCGGTGCATGGATGAGCAGTTTCCGCAAACAAAACGGTGAGGTACGTCCCATCATATACAATGTTTGCAACTTTACGAAACCGGTAGGTGATACTCCATCTTTGTTGACCATCGACGAGGTTCAAACACTATTTCACGAATTGGGCCATGGATTGCATGGATTGCTATCGAACACACAATACACAACACTTGCAGGTACGGGAGTAGCTCGCGACTTCGTTGAACTTCCATCTCAAATTAACGAACATTGGTCGATGGAACCTGAAGTATTGAAAATGTACGCAAAGCATTACCAAACAGGCGAAGTGATGCCCGATTCGTTGATTGCAAAAATCTTAAACCAAAGTACTTTCAACCAAGGTTTCATGACAACAGAACTATTGGCTGCTGCCTTGCTAGATATGAATCTTCATAACTTAACCAATACTGATAATCTGGATGTAGTGGCATTCGAAAATGATGCGATGAACAAATTGGGCTTAATTTCTCAAATTCCACCTCGCTATCGTAGCACTTACTTCAACCATATTATAGGTGGCTATGCAGCCGGCTACTATAGCTACTTGTGGGCGAATGTACTCGATAATGATGCATTTCAAGCCTTCAAAGAAAATGGAATATTCGATCAAGAAACAGCTAGTAAATTCCGCACCAACGTACTTGAAAAAGGTGGTAGCGACGAACCGATGGTGCTTTATAGAAAGTTCCGCGGTGCAGATCCTAACATCGAGCCAATGTTGAAAAACCGTGGTATGAAATAGAAAATTAACCATTGGTTAAATTCACCCCAATAAAAAAGGCTATTGAACGTAATGATTTCAATAGCCTTTTTTTATTGGAGTGAAAATTTTATCACAGCACTGTAACTTCGTCGATAAAGAACCAGCAAGGATGCCCTACACCATAATGCCAATGCGGACAAGTTTTTGTTCCGGTCACTTTCACCTTGATATAGCGTGCATTAACAGGCGCCTCACCTTGATATTTCACATCCACAAACTTTACCTGTGCCGAACGATCTTCGGGCAACTCTTTAGTGTAAAGCGGGGTATAACTTATATCATCGTTTGACACTTCATAAGTCACTTTAGTGGGTAGTAATATCCATTGTCCTAACTGATGCAAAAAATCAGAAGTGATAGAATTTATCGCTGTTTCTTTGCCCAGATCGATAATAAACTCAGCATCTTGTCCTTCCCATCCAACCCAACTTTCAACAAACGATGATCCACCAAATAAGCCATCGGTTAGTGCGGTAGAAGCAATCTTTCGATAGCCTTGCCCCGGTTGATTCACAAAACGAATTTCGGCATTCGACGCTTTATTTTTAATATCGGTTGGCAAATAGCGTTGACGATAAAGTTGACAATACTCTACCGGAGAATTGCTACGTTCATTCAACGTAGGAACGTTGTATTGCTTCACTCTTTCTTCAAAAAGATTAAGTTGGCTGATGGTTTTTTCTAAGTCGCGCACTTGCTCGGTACGCGAAAACTCCAATTCGGAATATTGTAACGGCAATCGAGTGCGACGAACGCGATTCAGAAGAGTGCTATTATCGGCAACGGCCGCTTCGGCTCGATCAAACAACTGATTGTATCGACGCATTAATTCGGGTTTCAGCATTCCGTTTTTATGCGTCACCGGCGAGTCGTAAATCCACAAACCAACACCACTACCCATCAAAGCTCCCTCCATTAATTTAATGTATTGATACAAATAGGGTGCAGCTTCTCCGTAATAACCGGTAAGAAAACCATTCATCAATGAGTCGGCATCGAGATAGGGATCCCACATTAGTTTTGACACCATATAGGTGCGCAATTCGGCAAAATCGCCGCCCCTGCTACCGGCAATTTGCGAAAAATGCATCGTTGCATTGTTCTCTTTGAATAACTGAATGTTATCTTGCAAAATATGCAAGTTCGGAAATGGGGCTACATAGTTATCGAAGTTTATGCCATAATCCCAAATGAAGAGGTTGTTAGAGATTTTAGACCATCCCTCCAAAGCCCTTACAAACTCTTGCCCCGATGGATTTTCGGTTAAACCCACTTCGCGTTTGCAATCAATATCGCAAAGCATAATATTGACATTGGGAAGTGGCTTCACATGTTTGGGTGGATTCATGGTGTATAAATAGGCCAAGGTAGAAAACTCTTTATCGGGAAAACGGGATGCCAGTTTATTCATAAAATGAATCAAACTACCCGATAATGCTCCTTCGTATTCATCGAGAGCTTTGCAACTATCGCATTGACAATTGGTGTAGTTCCCATCATTTTGACTGACCGAAATCAAATCCATTCCGGGATTGGCTTTGAAAATCGAGTCAATGCGTTGCGAAACGATTTCGAATACTTCGGGATTGGTTAAACACCACTGACTGGCTTTGCCGGGGTTACGCTTGCCACGAAAGTAAGAGTAATATTCGGGGTGCGATTCGCCATAAACAGCCGATGGCAATAAAGCATCGAACGTATGTACCCAATAACCGTTAGCAAAGACTTCATTCGGTTCTTCCAAACGATACCACAATTTATAAATCGAATCGTTTTGCATGGCATAATTCTGACTTTGGCGATAGCGAAAAGCCGGGTTATCAATGACTTCGTAGGCTGGCAATTGTAGGGTTGGCAAGGTAGGAAGCGAATATTCATTGTCGCCATAATAGGCTGCCCCTAATTGATTTTCGAGCATGTTAACTACTCCATATATGCTACCTTTATCGCCACCACTTACGATGCGCAACACACCATCTGTGGTAGAGGCATAAAAGCCATCTTCGCTTAATTGCGATGTGATAGCTGCATTGTTTTGCAGTGAAGGATTGGCACAATAGCCAATGGCGACATCATTTTTCTTTACTTTGGCATTTTGAACGATAGGTATTTTCGCTCCACTAATACGTCCAACAAAGTCTTGCAAAAGCAAGGCAGCACGCATATCGACATCATCGTCTCCACAAACCACAATACGCGAAGTGGGCTTTTCGTTTTTGACCAACTGCACTTGAGAAGATGCCATGGAAGCATGAAGTAAGCCGGATAGCAACAACACTGCCGGCAAAATTTTGTGTTTCATATAAAAGTATTTCTTGGTTGATTGCAACCAAAGATAGACATTTTAGCCGTAACTGTTTTATTACTGTCTGATAAAACTCATTTATGATCTCAAAGATTTAGCTCGACTACTATTAAACAGACGACGAGTTCTTTTTTTACATCTAAAGCCTCATTTTTCAAATAAAGATGGGGCGACCTGTATTTTGAAGACTGTTTGATGCTTCTCATCCCTGTCTTGTTCGGGATAATTGAAGCTTTGCTTGATATCTAAGCCTAAATATCAATAAATAATAGTGGTCTAATAAAGCACTTGAAGGATGATGGTAACTCCCCTTAATCAGCATGGTAACTCCCCTTATTTACCGTGCTGACTAAGCGGAGTCACGAAACAGGATTGAACGACCTCTCTAATTCATAACAGTTGGTCTACGAGTATCTCAATTAGATATTATACTACAGGTGAGCCTGTTGGGTTTAGTATTTATCTGATTAGCGCAATTTATATTGACGAAAAATTTTATTGGATAGCGATACAACTGTTTATGTGGCCAAGCAATTGAGTTCGAAACAACGCTATGTAGATTTAATCTAAATCACAATATCAAATAGAAAGATCATGGGACAAGAATGTTTTTTTAGCTATTTTTGTATGCATAAAAACTCAAAAAAATGGCTAATCAGCGAATAAAAGAAGCACAACGTGTTACACTTATCGGTTTTTTTGCAAATCTATTGCTCAGTTTAGGCAAAATCACAGCCGGAATAGTAGGAAAAAGTTCGGCGATGTTGGCCGATGGTGTGCATTCACTCTCCGATTTTATCACCGATGTTATCGTAATTATATTCTTACGCCTATCCGGCAAGCAGTCGGACGATGAACATACATATGGTCATGGCAAATATGAGACATTCGCTACCCTATTGATATCTATTGCCCTACTCATTGTCGCCCTGATTTTATTTTGGGAATCGGCACACAAAATATGGCGCTCCATTCAAGGCGATATTATACCCAAGCCCCACCTCATAGCACTTTGGGCGGCACTAATATCCATCGTTGTTAAAGAGGCATTATTTCGTTACACAAAACGTGTAGGCGAACGAATTGACAGCCCCGCAGTAATTGCCAATGGGTGGCATCACCGTTCGGATGCTTACTCATCTATTGGTACCACAATAGGCATCGCAGGTGCAATATTACTAGGCGAAAAATGGCGCGTTCTCGATCCTATCGCCGGACTTATAGTATCGATTTTCATTGCAAAAGTAGCTTGGGATTTAGGAAAACCCTCTATCGACGAATTGCTCGAACATGCGTTGCCTACTGAGATGTGTGAAAAGATAGGAAAAGCAATCATAGCCAACAAAGATGTAATTAGTTTTCATAAATTAAAAACACGTAAAATAGGCAATGACATTGCCCTCGATGTGCATATACAACTCGACAAAAATCATAGTTTTGTAGAAGCGCACAATATCACCACACAAGTAGAACAAGCCATAAAACAGGAGTTGGGGAAAAATGCATATATCAGCATTCACACCGAACCCATCGACACTTCGCTTTCGGCGCACTAAAGAGGTTATATCGTGTATTATTTACTGCGAAGAGCAGTTGGTATGCTGACTCCATAATACTTCATTAACACAACATACAAATTTTATAAAAATTATTTACTTTAGCAATGCTACAGATAGATAGCCCCGCCATGATTTGAACTACCTAAAAATCAGAGAAATGCCTTTCTAGGTATGTAGAAACGGAAAAATGTAGCAAAATAATAGTTTAGGGCCGTAAATAATTGGCCTTACATACCTTTAGATATGAAAAAAAAAGTATATTTGCAGCCTTATATACGACAGAATTAATTCAAAAAGTAATCATAAATAAATTAAAGAAAAATGCAAAGCAAAGGATTTGTTAAAGTTTTTGCGGTATTGCTAACCTTGGTTTGTGTGTTCTACTTATCATTCTCATTCGTAACTCGTCACTACACTAAACAAGCGAGAGAATTTGCGGCTGGAGATGTAAACGCTGAACAAGACTACCTTGACTCTTTGTCTAATACAAAAGTTTGGTTGGGAAGCTACACGCTGAAACAATGTCGCGAAATGGAGATCGGTTTAGGTCTTGATTTGAAAGGTGGTATGAACGTTATTTTGGAAGTTTCAGTACCTGATGTTATTAAAACACTTGCAGACAATAAAACAAACGCAGGTTTTAATCAAGCATTGGCTACAGCAGCTAAACAAGCACAAAACAGCCAAAAAGACATCATCACACTTTTCGTTGAAGAGTACCAACGCACTGTACCAGAAGGTAAATTGGCCGAGCTATTCGCTACACAACAACTTAAAGATAAAGTAAACCAAAAGTCTACGAATGCTGAAGTTGAGAAAGTGTTGAGAGAAGAGGTAAAAGCAGCAGTAGAAAACTCATACAACGTACTTCGTACTCGTATCGACCGCTTCGGTGTGGTTCAACCAAACATCCAAAGTTTGGAAGACAAGATGGGTCGTATCATGGTTGAGCTTCCAGGTATCAAAGAGCCAGAACGTGTAAGAAAACTTCTTCAAGGTTCGGCTAATCTTGAATTCTGGGAAACTTATACTGCTCGTGAAGTAACTCCTGCTTTGTATTCTGCAGACTCAAGACTTCGCAACATCATCACTTCTGAAACTCCTGCTGAAGAGGCTCCATCGGCTACTGAAGTAAACGAAGTGAAAGAGGTGATTGCCGAAACGAAAACGATAAGTGCTGCCGACAGTCTTGCTGCTGCCCTAAAAGGCGAAGCAAAAGAATCGGCTATCGATATGGCGCAATTGAAAAAAGAGCACCCATTATTGGCGATTCTTCAATTGAACCAAAACGGTCAAGGTCCGGTAGTAGGCTATGCTAACTATAAAGACACTGCCGAAATCAATCGTTATTTGAGCATGAAAGAGGTAAGAGCTGAGCTTCCTAAAGATCTTCTTTTGAAATGGGGTGTGGCTCCTTTCGAATATGATCCTAAGAAACAAACGTTCGAACTTTATGCGATCAAATCGACTGAGCGTAATGGCAAAGCTCCACTTGAAGGCGATGTAATTACCGATGCAAGAGATGACTTCGACCAACATGGTAAACCATCTGTAAGCATGCAAATGAACCTTGACGGTTCTCGTCGTTGGGCTCAAATGACAAAACAAAACATTGGCCGCAGCATCGCTATCGTTCTTGATAACTATGTATACTCTGCACCCAATGTAAACTCTGAAATTCCTAACGGTAGCTCAGTAATCACAGGTAACTTTACAATTGATCAGTCTAAAGACTTAGCAAACGTATTGAAGTCGGGTAAAATGCCTGCTCCAGCATATATCGTACAAGAAGACATCGTAGGTCCTTCATTGGGTCAAGCGTCAATCAACGCTGGTTTCTTCTCATTCGTAATGGCATTGGTACTATTGATGATTTACATGTGCACCATGTACGGTATCATTCCGGGTATGATTGCAAATGGCGCATTGATCTTGAACTTCTTCTTCACACTAGGTATCCTTTCTTCATTCCAAGCAGCACTCACAATGTCGGGTATTGCCGGTATGGTTCTTGCATTGGGTATGGCAGTAGATGCTAACGTACTTATCTACGAACGCACAAAAGAAGAGCTACGTTCGGGCAAAGGCGTTAAAATGGCAATCACAGATGGTTATAAAAATGCATTCTCTGCAATTTTCGACTCTAACTTAACATCCATCATCACAGGTATTATCTTGTTCAACTTCGGTACAGGTCCTATCCGTGGTTTTGCTACTACTTTGATTATCGGTATTCTTTGCTCATTCTTTACTGCCGTATTCTTGACTCGTCTTGTATACGAAGGAATGAATAGAAACAGATTGGAAAAACTTACATTCTCTTCAGGTTTATCTAAAAACTTGTTGATGAATACGAAGTTCGATTTCATGAAGAAAAACAAAGTGTCATTCATTGTTACAGTTATTATCTTAATCATTTGTTGTAGTTCATTCTTCATCCGCGGTTTAAGTCAAAGTATCGACTTCACCGGTGGTCGCAACTATAAAGTTCAATTCGAACAACAAGTTGAACCCGAACAAGTACGCGATTTGATTGAGAGTAAATTTGGTGATGCAAATGTAGGTGTACTTGCAATTGGTTCTGACAAGAAAACAGTTCGTATCAGTACTAACTACCGCATCAACGAAGAAGGCAACAATGTAGACTCAGAAATTGAAGCATATCTATACGAAAGCTTGAAACCTATCTTGACTAATGACATCGCACTTGAAACATTTATCGACCGCGATAACTATACAGGTGGTAGTATCATTAGCTCGGCAAAAGTAGGTCCAAGTATCGCTGATGATATTCGCGATGCAGCTATCCGTGCGGTAATTATCGCATTGTTTGCTATCGGTCTTTACATCTTGATTCGTTTCCGCAATGTAGCTTTCAGTATCGGTTCGGTGATTGCACTAACAAGTGATACAATCATGATTATCGGTGCTTACTCTCTACTTTGGGGTATCGCTCCATTCTCTTTAGAAATCGATCAAACATTTATCGGTGCAATATTGACGGCTATCGGTTACTCTATCAATGATAAGGTGGTAATCTTCGACCGCGTTCGCGAATTCTTCGGATTATATCCAAAACGCTCAGCACGTCAACTATTCAACGACTCATTGAATACTACTTTAGCACGTACAGTAAATACGTCTTTAAGTACATTGATCGTTCTATTGTGTATCTTCATCCTTGGCGGTGAATCAATTCAAAGCTTTGCATTTGCAATGATCTTAGGGGTTGTAATCGGTACACTTTCTTCAGTATTTATTGCAGCTCCAATTGCTTACGAATTCTTGAAAAAGAAACATGTAGGCAAAGAAGAAGAGTTGGTAAAATAAGAAGAAAAAGAATATACTTTGTAGAGAAATATAAAGTACTTCGTAAAGAAATACAAATTACTTATTAAGTAATTGCAACTTAAAAACGGGCGATGATCAATCAATCATCGCCCGTTTATTTTATATATAACTATGGATAAGCAACATTACATACCACTTATTGTTATTACAATAAAACAATATGATGAAATCCATATTATTAGCCACGTTAATCATCTCGAATGCGTCATGCTCGTCTAATCACCCCATTGATATACCCATAGAGAAGGCTATTTACACAATGCCCATTGAGAGCGCTGCACACGAAGGCACGTGGCTTCAGTGGCCGCAACCTTATGAGTATGGCTATGCGTACGCCAAACATTTGGAACCGACATGGATAGCCATGACCCAAGAACTGGTTCGAGTAGGCAAAGTACATATCATTGCTTACGATGAGAAGCACAAAGAAGAAATAGCCGATCGACTTGCGGCGAATCATATAGCGACCAACAACATCGACTATCACCTATTCAAAACAAATGGAGTATGGATAAGAGATAATGGGCCGATCTTTGTTTTCGACAAGAAAAATAGCATGTACGTTGAGGGCTGGGGATTCAACGGATGGGGCAACAAGTTTAAATACAACTACGACCGACAAATACCAAGCGAAGTGGCTGGAAGTCTTGAATTGCCCTACATCAATCTACAAAAAGAGATGACCATTGAGGGTGGTGCGTATGAGTTTAACAAACAAGGCACCATTTTATTAACCGAAAGTTCTGTACTCAATAATGATAGAAATCCGGGGCTGAAAAAAGAGGATGCCGAAAGGATTTTAACCACCTATCTCGGTGTGAAAAACTTTATCTGGATGAAAGGAGCAAACGTAGGGATTACGGATATGCACGTAGATGGCTTTGCTCGATTCACACCCGATGGTAATACGATAATAACCATGAGTAAAGCCGATTTGGCCTATTGGGAATTATCCGATAATGACATTGATATTTTGTATCATGCAAAAAATACAGATGGCAATGCTTTCAACTACACGTGGCTTCCTCTCACCCAAAATAATGTGACAACCACTTATGGCAAAGATCTTGGGATCAAAGCATCATATGTAAATTACTATATCACCAACAACTTAGTTCTTGTACCCATATACAATGATCCGAATGATAACATAGCACTTGAAAAGATACAAAACATATATCCGGAAAGAAAAGTAATTGGCATTTTGGCACAAAACGTATATGCCGAAGGAGGAATGATACATTGCATCACTCAGCAACAACCCCTACAATAAGCATTACGTAGATATCTAAAAGCCAAAAGCCTATTGCGATACGGCTACCAGATAGTTGCTACTTATTCAAAAATAAGCCCGAATTGCTATCACAGCAACTCGGGCTTCATGAATTAAATTTTATTGAGCATATATCCTAATATAATACCTATTGGCTCAATTTTCCTGTGCAAAATAAGTCTTGTTTTATATAGTTTAAGTGTGTATCCATTTAGAATTTATTTTGACCGGCATCCCACCACAAGCGAGTACCACCAGTATCTACACCGCCTAATTGTTCTACAAGTTTATTGTAAAGTGATGCATTACTTTCTTTATATCCTTGTGGGAATGGAACACGACGAATCATTGTTTCAGTATCAATTGCACCTCCACTTAGATTAATAGCGATATAAAGCAATTTTGGATATCCAGTACGGCGTTGTTCAGCCCATGCCTCGCATCCTTCAGGATAAGTAGCTAACCATTTCTGAGTACAAATTTGCTCCAATTGCTCTTCTTTAGAACCAGAAGGATTGAACTTTGGAGATACTTTAGTACGCGGTTGTGAGTTAAAAGCCTCAACGAAAGCATCTTTATATTCTCTAGGTTGCGCATCGCTATTTATATAACTATCATAACTACCTGCAACCCCCCATTGTTCTAATGACGTTTTCACTCCAGTTTCATAACAGGTTTGTACACTTTCAGAAGAAAATCCTCTCAAAGCAGCTTCAGCACGTAGGAACCAGATTTCTGCAGCAGTCATCACAATAATCGGAGTAGAAGGTGTGACACTTGTCCATGAGTGCATTTGATATCGTTTGTCGCTTGTTGTATTAGTACCTTGGCGAATACCTTTATAAGTTCCAGTAATATCGAAGAGATAAGGTACTCCTGCCGGTGCATCACCACCTGCTGCAGGTTTATAATATTTAGACATACGTGGATCTTCATAACCATTTAGGAAAGACTCCATCGAAGAGTGCATGTATACCTCCCACCAGTTAGCAACACCTCCCAATGGGTTAGCAACTCCATATTCTCCAACAGTCTCATCGGCAGCTTCTAGCAAGCCACCATTACTTGGATCTAATGCTGCCTTAGCTTGTGCTTCAGCCAATGTTTTATCCACATTTGACACACGCATAGCTAAGCGTAAACGAAGAGAGTTCGCAAATTTAAGCCATTGTTTATAAGTACGTTTACCTTCAGGCATCATTATATCCGTATCAGCAAAAGTATCGGGTCCATCATAACCTTTCAAAGCAGTGATAGCTTTGTCTAAATCATTAAAAAACGCTTTATATACCTCTTCCTGTGTTTGAGGTTGTGGATCGGCAGTACCAAAGTTAGAATAAACAATAGGACCATAATAATCGGATACACGATGCATGGTTGCTACCTTGATGATCTTAGCAACAGAGTTAAACGCAATAAAACTATCATCTGAAGTCAATTCTTCGGCTGTTTTGATTGATGGCATTACTTGCGCATAGGTATAATCCCATTGTGCTGCAGTCCAACCAGTATTCAAAGCATAACAAGTATTTTGATTCATAAATGGGTTATTCATATCATGAAAATAACCAGAAAACATGTCGGCCACCAAATTTTGCATAATTTGATATTGCCAGTTAGTTCCATCCACATTTGTTTGATAGATAATACCTCTTTGTATTACTTTAAAAGGAATTTTCTGCTTTTGAAAGTCAATACTTTGCAATTCTTCCGGGAACGAATTTTGATTTTCGTTATAACTTTCAAAGTTATCTGTACAAGCAGTGAAGGCTACTCCTACAATTAAAGTTTTTGCTATATTATTTAATATTTTCATAACGTACAAATTTTAGAATGTTAACTTAATATTGAATCCCATGTTTCTAGTCGAAGGCATACCAAATGCATCTACACCTTGGTTAGAGTTACCCACAGACATTACAGCATCTGGATCAAATGGTGCTTTTTTGTAAATGAAGAACAGGTTTCTAGCCACAAACGAAAGATCTAAACCTTGAATAACTTTAGTGCGGCTTAATAAAGTTCTTGGGAACGAGTAACCTAAAGACAATTCGCGAAGACGAATATTAGTAGCATCGTATTTATAGAATTCAGTAACACCATCACCACGAGAACCTACTTTTTTATAGAAACCTTCTACATCAGTAAACTGTCTTCCACCAGCTTCAACAAAACCAGCATCGCGTGCATTACCTGAATTTTCGCTTACACCGCGCCAATCCAATTGCATTTGAGTTAGTGATACAACATCACCACCTACGCGAGCATCAAATAATAAATACAAACTAAACCCTTTGTAAGTTAATGTATTGTTCCAACCCATCAACCAGTCTGGGTTTGAATTGCCAAGTTTGGTATTGCTTCCTTTTTCAGTTTCAGGCAAACCATCATCGCCAACAACAACTTTACCATCTTCTCCATAAACAAAGTCATTACCATAAATATCACCCAATTTACCTCCTTTTACAATACGCATGCGATATGGCATTGATAAACCATCATCACCGTAAGTAAATGAATCATATTCGCCTAATGAAACAATTTTATTTCTGTTCATTGAGAAGTTGATACCAGTTTTCCAACGGAAATCTTGAGTCATGACAGGAGTTGCTCCTAATGTTATTTCAACACCAGTATTACGAATTTTACCAGCATTTACATATTTGAAAGGATAGCGACCCACATCATTTTTGACATAAAGTAATTGATTTCTTGTGTCTGTTTTGTAAAATGTTAAGTCAAAATCTAATCGTTGTTGCAAGAAACTCCATTCCATACCAGCTTCCCATGAAGATGAAATTTCAGGCTTAAGATTATCAAAGTCATATTGACGAGCTTGAATCACGCCACCAGCCATGATAACATCTGATGGAGAAGTAATTCCGAGAGGAAGATCATTACCTACTTGAGCCCATGAAGCACGTACTTTACCGAAACTAATCCATTCGGGTAAAGCTACTGTTTTATTGATAATCCAAGATGCACCAAAAGAAGGATAGAAGAAACCTTTACTCAAATATTTAGTATTTGCCAAAGTTGACGACCAATCATTACGCATTGTGATATCCAAGAATAAACTTTCTTTAAAACCAACTTGTGCTGTTCCAAAAACAGATTGTATCGTGCGGCGCGCATTGATAGTTTGATTGATGTATGCAGTACCTGTACCTGCGAAGTTAATATTCGCTACTGTAAATACGTTTGCATAATATAAACCCGCTTTACCAGAGTCAAGACGTAAGCTATTAGCCTTAGTTGCATTGATACTTGTACCCACTGCAGCATTTAATGACCAATTATCCCATGACTTGTTAAACATAGCCATTGCATCACCATAAACCATAAACTCTTGATTATTTAAATCAGTATAACGACCATTTTCATGCGTTAAGTTCAAAGCAGTTGTAGCGTACATCTTTTGACGATAAAGATCACTAATAAAATCTACGTTACCACGAGCTTGCAATGTAAACCAATCAGTTACTTGTAAACTTGCCGATAAAGAAGCTAATGCACGATAACGCTTATCATTACTTTTGATACGATTTGTAATCCAATAAGGATTTTGCTCAAAATCGAGGGTTGTGGTGTACCAATTTTGAACCATCATATTTCTTGATGGATCAAAGATTTCGTATGCGTCTTTGTATTCACCTAGATTTTTGCCGCGTGGGAAAGTATATAAACCTACCAATGGATTCATATAATAACCACCCGATGATTGACGGTTCTTGATTGTTTGTGAGATCATGGTAACATTAGCATCCAATGATAATTTATCATTAAACAAACTAGCTGTTTCACGCAATGTCAAAGTATGTTTCTGCATTTTATTTACATCAACAATACCACGTGCATTTGTATTCGAATAAGAAAAATAAGTTTGGAATTTTTCTTTACCAGCTTGTACACTCAATGAATTAATTGCGGTAATACCGTTACTAAAAAATCCATCTAAGTTATTGTAATCTTTAACATTACCTTTTTCACCATAACTATCATCTCCTCTTTCTCCATATGTGTTTTGGAATTTTGGAAAATCAATAGCATGATCAACCGAAAGATTTGAGCTAAAAGTGATACGTTGCATACCTGCTTTGCCTTTCTTTGTAGTAATTAAGATAACACCATTGGCCGCTTGCGAACCATAAAGAGCAGCAGCAGAAGCACCTTTCAAAATGCTCATACTTTCAATATCATCGGGATTTAAGTTAGAGATGCCATCACCAGAGTCACGGTTACCACCATCATTATCACCACCCATTACGTTGAATGCTTGTTCGCTAGTTGAGTTTAACATCGGAACACCATCAATTACATAAAGAGGTTGATTATTTCCGCTTTCATTAGCCGAACGGATACCACGAATCGAAACTTTTGCAGATCCGCCCAAACCTGATGTATTACGAGAAATTTGCACCCCTGCAGATTTACCAGCCAATGCGTTCATCATGTTAGGATCTTTTGCACGTGTCAATTCATCGCCACCTACTTGTTGAGTTGAATAAGTCAAGGAAGCTTCTTTCTTTTTAATACCCATCGCAGTCACAACTACTTGGTCAAGAGCAAGTGCCTCTTCTTCCATTTTAACATCGATATTTCTACGGCCATTTACGACGATAGTAACCGGTTTATAACCAACATAAGTTATTTCAAGTGTAGCATCAGAAGGCACGTTGATAGTAAAATTACCAGACAGGTCGGTAATTGTACCATTTGTTGAACCCACTTGATGTATGTTAGCACCAATAACAGGCTCATTGTAGTTATCAACAACTGTACCTTTAACAGTAATTACGTTTTGTTGAGCTACAGAAACTTTCGATACTTCATTTTTAGTAAGTACAATATTTTGTCCTTCCATAACATAATGAATATCAGTTCCCTTGAAAGCCTCATTAAGAACTTCAGACACAGCTTTATCAGCAGCATCTACATTTACAACACGCTGCGTATCAACAGTTTTCTTGTTATACACAAACAAATAATCGGTTTGAGATTCTATTTGCTGAAGCAATTCACTGATTTTAATACTTGAATCGGTTATTCTCACTTTTGAACTTTGTGAAAACCCGGTAGCACTATACGCTTGGAAAGTAGCAAATAGAAGAAGGAAAAATGTGATCTTCATAGTTAAAAATATTTGCTTTAAAGCTAAACTTTTTGGGTGTATATACCCATTCAAAGAAATTTTTCTCATATCTTTGTAATGTGTTAAGTTAATAAATTGATTAAGGTCGATTTTTGACTATTTTAAATCGGGAAGTATGGGGGTACTTTCCGATTTTCTTTTTAGAGCTAGTTTTTTATGTGTACATAAGTATTAGAGTGTTTTTTTTAAAAGGTTAATAACTAAAGCGTTTTTCTATTTAATTACAATCGTATTATTTTCTGAGTTGGTTATAAATTTAAACTTCAAATCTTTCTGCACCACACGTAAAATGTGCTCTATCCCATCTCGTTCTTTAAACTTACCAGTACATCTATAGCCTAGCACCGATTGGTTTTCGACAGTGATTTTAATGTTATAATATTTTTCAAGCTTGCTCAGCACATCACTGAATGGCATATCGTCGAAACAATAAATGCCCTCTTTCCATCTTAAAAAATCGTATGAAGAGATTTTATTTTTGCGATAAACTCCATTAGTAGCTACCAACATTTCATCTTTATGCAATCTAACAAGTGGTTCTTTAGTATTATCAGCATTATAAATATCAACAATGCCCTCAACAAGCGATGTTTCAAAACTGTTTGTATTATTATAGGCACATACATTAAACTGTGTTCCTACCACTCGCACCTGATTATGTTGGGTATTTACATTAAAAGGGATATCGGCATTATGTTGCACGTTAAAGAAGGCTTCTCCATCTAAGGTTACGTTACGATTTTTACGTCCGAAATCGGCTTGATAGGTCAATGTTGATTGAGAGTTTAACCACACCATAGTGCCATCTGCAAGAACGATTTGTACACGTTGACCCGCCGGAACAGTTACTGTTTGCAGATTAGCGTATGCATTATCGATAACATACTCACGCAATAAAACATGACAGCTTAGTAGCACCAATACAGCAGCAGCAATACCCATCGACCATTTTAGCGCCGGATAAATGCGATGTTTTAAATTTGCTTTTTGTGATTCGGGTTCTGAGAAATTAGAAATGTCAAAAAAGAGACGCTCCTTCTGAAGTTGTTTACGATTCTCGTCTGAGCTTTCTACCCAATCAAGAATCTGCTTCTCTTCTTCATGAGTTGTGTTTCCTTTGAAGTATTTAAATAATATTTTTTGGTCCATTATGATTTTCGGTCTTATCAAGTGAGGTATTTATCACCCCTTCTATATATAAGACAAACAATCAATAAACATCCCTAAACAAAAATGAAACTTTTTTAAAGAAAAAATGAAATTAAATAATCTCGAAGTTCTAAACGCAACTCTTTCAACACTTTAGTGATATGAAATTCTACACTTTTTACTGAAATTCCTAATTGTTCAGCAATAATTTTGTTCGATTCATTTTTGTAACGACTCAAAACAAATATATTTTTGCTCTGTGTGGGAAGTTTCTCCAATGTATTTTTTACGATCTCCTGAATTTCAGTATCAAACAATAGATCGGGATTGCATGCCTCAAGCGTAGAGATACGCAGGTTTAATTCGCGTTGTTTAAAATCTGTCAACTCATCTTCTATACGTAGACGTGTTTGTTGACGTGAAAGATAATTTAGAGCTTTATTCTTTATAATGGTAAGAAGTATAGCTTTGATATTGGCATCACCATCCCATTTATCACGACTCTCCCACAATGCATACATCGATTCCATAACGATATCTTCGGCCTCATCCTTATCTTTTATATAAGAGTAGGCAAACAAAATAAACCGTTGTTGGTTATCTTGAAAAAGTTTGGTAAAAGTAGTTGAATTAATCGCTAGTACAGATGGCATTTATTCGTGTTTATAGGTATTAGTTTATATTAGCAAAACAAAACATAATTTTCCATATTACAAAATATTTACTAAAAAAAAACTCCTCAAAGTAACTTGAGGAGTTTTATATATACAATTATTAAGATTCTATCGAATACTTAATATTAGTTTGTTTTTTCAGGTTTTGGAAGTAAAACTTTGCGAGAAAGTTTGAATTTTCCTGTTTTTGGATCAACATCCATCAACTTCACTTCAATCTCATCACCTTCTTTAATTCCGGCATCTTCAACTTTTTCAAGACGTTTCCAGTCTATTTCAGAAATATGTAGCAAACCATCTTTTCCAGGAAGGAATTCAACAAATGCACCATAAGGCATAATCGAACGAACTTTACCTTTATACACTTCACCTACTTCAGGAACAGCAACAATACCTTTAATTAGGCGCATAGCATCTTCAATCGATTTTTTGTTTGTGCCCGAAACTTCGATACGACCTGCACCATCAACTTCTTCGATAGTAATTGTAGCACCTGTTTCTTCTTGCATTCCTTGAATAATTTTACCACCAGGGCCGATTACAGCACCAATGAATTCTTTAGGAATAATCATTGTTTCGATGCGTGGAGCATGATCTTTCAAGTCGGCACGAGGCTCAGCAATTGTTTCAGTCAATTTACCTAAGATATGCATACGGCCTTCGCGCGCTTGGTTTAATGCACGTTCAAGGATATCGTATGATAAGCCATCCACTTTAATATCCATTTGAGTAGCAGTAATACCATCTTTAGTACCTGTTACTTTAAAGTCCATATCTCCTAAGTGGTCTTCATCGCCAAGAATATCAGAAAGCACAGCAAATTTATCTTCACCTGCATTTTTAATCAATCCCATAGCGATACCCGATACCGGTTTAGAAATCTTCACACCTGCGTCCATCAATGCAAGCGTACCTGCACATACTGTAGCCATAGAAGAAGAACCATTTGATTCAAGGATATCAGAAACGACACGAATCACATATGGACAAGCAGCAGGAATTACACCTTTCAATGCTCTCCACGCCAAGTTACCATGACCAATTTCACGACGACCTACGCCACGTTGTGGACGAGCTTCACCGGTTGAGAATGGAGGGAAGTTATAGTGTAATAAGAAACGCTCTTTACCATGATTTAATACATCATCAATCGTTTTCTCATCTAATTTAGTACCTAAAGTAACGGTAGTCAATGATTGAGTTTCGCCACGTGTAAATACAGCCGATCCGTGTGCACCCGGAAGATAGTCAATTTCACTCCAGATAGGACGAATTTCGGTAGTAGTACGGCCATCCAAACGTTTGCCTTCATCAAGAATGCAACGACGCATAGCTTCTTTTTCTACATCGTGATAGTAACGGTCAATCAGCGATTCTTTTTCTTCCAAAACATCTTCAGGAAGTGTTGCTTTGTACTCGTCAACGATAGCTTCGAATGCTTCCATACGACCATGTTTGTCGTTGTTGCCCGATGCGGCTACCGCATAAGCTTTAGCATAACATGCTTCGTGTACAGCTTTGCGAAGTTCTTCGTCGTTTACCTCATGATCGTAAGCACGTTTTACCGTTTTACCTACCATTTCGGTCAACTCCATTTGAGCTTTACATTGCTTTTTAATTTCTTCGTGAGCAAACTTCATTGCATTCAACAAATCAGTTTCCGAAACTTCGCTCATTTCACCCTCTACCATCATGATATTATCGTAGGTAGCGGCTACCATGATATCCATGTCAGCTTTTTCGAATTGTTCGAAAGTAGGATTCACTACGAATTGACCATCGATACGAGCAACACGAACTTCTGAAATAGGTCCGTTGAATGGAATATCAGATACAGCAAGTGCTGCAGATGCAGCCAAACCAGCCAATGCATCAGGCATATCAACGCCATCGGCAGAGAAAAGAATGATATTTACAAATACTTCTGCATGATAATTATCTGGAAATAGTGGGCGCAAAGCGCGGTCTACTAAACGGCAAGTTAGGATTTCATTATCCGAAGCTCTACCTTCACGTTTTGTGAAACCTCCGGGGAAACGACCCATTGCGGCAAATTTTTCTTTATACTCTACCTGCAATGGCATAAAATCAGTACCGGGAACTGCATCTTTCGCGGCACAAACAGTTGCAAGCAACATGGTTTTTCCCATGCGAAGCATAACAGAACCATCTGCCTGTTTTGCCAACTTTCCCGTCTCGAGTGTAATGGTTCTGCCATCACTCAACTCGATTGTTTTAACGATTGGATTAATCATAAAAATTGTTTTTTCAATAATTTCTTTCAAAAATTAGGCAAATATACATAATATATTATTGTAATATGGTGGAAATGAGCGAAAATATTAGCGCAAATTCTTTTTTTACACAAAATAAGGGCAAGAAAATAACAAAATGCTTTGTCTAATTTCTAAAACAATTATATTTGCAATAGAAATAACACACTTTTATAATGAAAAAAATATTATCGGCAGCTCTACTTGTTGTGGCATTAGGAAGCTGTAGCACAGCCCCCAAATTCACAGTCGAAGGAAATATTAACGATGCAAAAGACAAGACACTTTATTTTGAAGCATCACGCCTTGACGGCATCCAAATACTAGATTCAATAAAATTAAACGACAAAGGCTCATTCACCTTCAAAGGCCAACAGCCTGAATCGCCCGATTTTTATCGCCTGAGACTTGACGATAAAGTGATTAATTTCTCAATCGACTCCACCGAAACCATTACCATTGATGCGCCTTATGCCGAAATGTCGACAGCATACAATATATATGGTTCTGAAAACAGCGAAAAAATCAAAGAGCTAACACTTAAACAAATGGAGTTGCAGTCGAATATAAACATATTGCAAGCGGCTCTACGCAGCAATCAACTACCCTATTCAATATTTGAAGACCGACTGGAAGCATTGATTAAAAACTATAAAGATGATGTGAAGATGAATTATATCTTTACAGCTCCACAAAGCGCATCGGCTTATTTTGCACTCTTCCAAAAAGCAAACAACTACCTTATTTTCGACCCATTCAATAGCAAAGATGATAACAAATGCTTTGCAGCAGTTGCTACCAGTTTAAACCACAACTATCCGCATGCGTTGCGTTCGAAAAACCTCTACAACATTGCGATCAAAGGAATGCAAAACACACGCAACCGAGATGTTAAACCAGTTGAGGTGCCCGAAGATAAAGTAAACGAAATAGGTGTAATCGATATCAACTTGCGCGATGCGAAAGGCAACTATCAAAAACTTTCCGATTTAAAAGGAAAGGTCGTACTGCTCGACTTCACCATATTTCAAACCCAACAAGGAGCTGCTCACAACTTAATGCTGAAAGATCTATACAATAAATATGCAGCACAAGGTTTAGAAATATATCAAGTATCACTCGATGCCGACGAACATTTTTGGAAGACATCGGCTATCAATTCACCTTGGGTAAGCGTTCACGATCAAAATGGCATTTACTCAACAAACGCCATGCTATACAATATCAAACAGGTACCAAGTTTCTTTTTAATTAACCGCAATAATGAGTTGAAGTTGCGCGACGAAGAGATTAAAGATATTGATCAAGCAATTAAATCATTGCTGTAAAATAGCTTACAAAAAAATTATATGTTGAAAAGCATCATGCAATAGTTGTTTATTAATAAATTAAAAACTATATTTGCAATATAAAATAGTAACAGGAGGGTTCCAGCATGCAGAGTGTTGGAATTCTTTTTATTTTATATACCATTTACATTAATTAAAAATTTAATATAAGGAGGACTATTATGGCTTACATGTCAGAAGAAGGCTATAAAAAACTGATGGCAGATTTAAAGGAACTCGAAACGGTGGAACGCCCTAAGATTTCTGCTGCTATAGCCGAAGCACGCGACAAAGGTGATTTATCTGAAAATGCAGAATACGATGCAGCAAAAGAGGCACAAGGCATGCTCGAAATGAGAATTGGTAAATTAAAAGCAATTATCGCAGAAGCAAAAATCATCGACGAATCAAAATTAAAAACCGATTCGGTACAAATTTTAAATAAGGTAGAGCTTAAGAACGTAAAAAATGGAATGAAAATGATTTATACCATTGTTTCTGAAAGCGAAGCAAACTTGAAGGAAGGTAAAATTTCTGTAAACACACCTATTGCACAAGGACTACTAGGCAAAAAGGTGGGAGACGTAGCAGAAATCACCGTACCACAAGGTCAAATACAACTGGAAGTGGTAAACATTTCTATTTAACTCTATAGGCAAATCTTCTATTATTGAAGATTTGCCTTTCTTTTTTATAAACCAAATCAACCGATATGGCAACCATCTTTACAAAAATCATTAATGGCGAAATACCTTGCTATAAAATAGCCGAGAACGATCGTTTTTTCGCCTTTCTAGACATTAATCCTCTTGTTAAAGGACACACGCTGGTCATTCCAAAACAAGAAGTTGATTATATATTCGACATTGCCGACCAAGATTTAGGCGAAATGATGATTTTTGCCAAATCAGTAGCAAAAGCCATCGAAACAGCAATTCCATGCAAACGTGTTGGAGTAGCTGTTATGGGAATGGAGGTACCTCACGCTCACATTCATCTTATCCCTATCAATAAAGAGTCGGATATGATCATCTCTAATCCAAAATTAAAACTCACTACCGAGGAGTTTCAAGAGATTGCCAAAAACATTAACGAGGCTTGGGAAAAAGGCAACTCATAAAACGCTGATAGACATTATATATATGTCCATCTAAAAAACATTCTTCTGACACCATCTACAAATGCCCCGAAATAGAGATAGTCCACTCTGTTTCGGGGCATATTTCATCCTCCAAGTGCATAGGCACATTTCTCATTAGTTTACTCTTATGGAAAGGAGTTGGTAGCTCTAGTCATTTACCGGGGTAAATCAATACAACTACCACGGTAAGTATGCGGAGTTAGCACGATGTTATTATTTAGGGTAAAATGCACAGGAATATTTCGCAGTATTGTTACATTAATTAATAATAAGGAAATAAAAAAGAGTTTTGTAATCGGGCAATTACAAAACTCTTTTGTACCTCCGACGAGGATACACCTAAATTTTCATATAACGCTTATTTTCAGAGCGTTACAAATATATTATAAATATAACTGCACAAATTTACTGCCACAGTCAAATAAAATCGTTACAAAGCAACGTTGTTTCTATTGTCAAATATAAATAATATTTTAATACATCTAAACCACCAGACATATTTTTCGACAATAATATGTATTTTAGATAATTATAACGATTTTTACCCCAGACACAACTTTTCAACTTATTTTCTATAAATCAAAACATACCACCCATATAAGCAGTTCAACTGCACAGACTTAATTCTATATACACATTTAATAGTATCAAATAAATATACCCTGAATGATTAAGTCAATGTAATAAAAAAATAAAGGGGTGGGTATGCTCTTTGGTACGGAAACCATATGTAATTAAAGGCTATTTTTTTCAATCTCGTTTTTGAGGCTTAGCGAGTATTTTTTACATCTATCCAGCTGCATAATAATTGCCCAGTCATAAACTTTAAACAGTCGATTTTCAACACATCAAAATATACTACACTTCTAAAGAAAAAACACACCCATTTTAATACATCAAAATATACTACACTTCTAACTTTTTTTATATATTTACAGCCCAAAATCATAGAAAACAGTAAACAAAATTACCCCAAATAACGGATAACATATATATAAAAAGCCGTTAAACTCTCGTCAATTGAAAAAAAGAACCTAAAATACAGGTTTTACAGTCATTATTTTATTAACCCCATGTTACTGAAAGCCCCTACACAAAGGCATTTCAGCAATTTGTTATGTTTTATATTCTTATGTCTTCAAAGCTGGCATAGTATATAAGATGTACTATTTATTTTAAACCTAACACACCTCTTTAGCCCTATTACTGTGTAATAAGCCCAAAAGGGAATAATATTAATTTAAAATTTATAAGAAATGAACAAAAGAGTAGAACCAACTAACAAAAGATTTGAACTAACTAACAAACAACGCAAGTTCTTAGTATGGCTAAAAAGAAAGTACCCAAACCAGGTAACAGACAGTTACAGAGAAATAGCCAACAAATACAAAAAGATGAACCACAGTAATGTATGTCGTTTTATGCATATATTCTCATCAATGGGTTGTCTTGAAATAAAGGATATAGGCTTTTGCAAACGTGAAATAATTATCAATAATGAAATAACTGATAATTGGCTAAATGATGTCTATCTCAAACAAGTGTTAGAGAAGATTAAGAAAGAAATGTATGTCTAAAGATGAAGTAAGCCCTTTATGCAATAGGTACACCGCCTTATATCGCTATCTTAATGTTGCAATACTACACGCTTTTAAAGAGTGTGGTATCGCACATACCTACACATTAACAGTTTTTATAACTATCTATTCTGAGGCCGTTTATCTAAGCAGGTTAAAAGGGGTTGAAGTTGGTTTTCAAATAAGTTATAGAAAATTAGCAGAAGAGATTTGTATTAGCCTCAAACAACTGCAACGAGAAATAGCCTTATTAAAAAAGGGTAATTGGATTGAAGTTAACAGCAGTACAAAAAATACGGAATTTACACCCAATTTTAAGCGAGTTGCAAAATTAATTCTTGAACATAAAAACAAACCTTCACCCCCCAAAAAAAAGACAAAGCAAAAAGATGACCATGACAAAGAACCCCTAACACCCAAAGGAGCAACATACGATAATGCAGAAATATGGAAAAAAACGTACCCACTTAGAAGGGTACACACTGCACCCACTTAGAAGGGTACACTTTTAAGTAAAATCGCACCCACTTAGAAGGATACACTTTTTATTCAATTGAATTATATACATAGTCCATAAACAGAGGGTTTAAGACTTATTCAGTAATACACCCTATTAAAGTAATTAAGATTATATAAATACAATAATGAATAACAATAATATTTTAAGCATAGACGCAGCATTAAAAGGAGGGTACGCAATATATAATAGCCAAAAACAACAGATAGTTAAGCGTGGTAATTGGAGGCTTAGTAATGATGTAGGAGATTCGTTAATAGAATTAGATAAAATACTAACTGAAATAATTAAAAAATACAATATAGGCGAAATCGTAGCCGAGGACATATATTTAGGCGACAATACACACACATTTAAAAGACTTGCTAAATATCAGGGAATAATAGAAATGATTTGCAAATACGATGAGTATTTAAGCGAACCCATTTTTATAGCCCCCAAAGACATTAAAAACATTCTGTGTAAAAACGATTATAAATTTGAACTTAAGGGCCAAATCATATATCGCAAAGATGGCTACGAAGACCATAAAAGAGCAATGATTAAGCACGTTAATTTATTGGGATACATGACCAAAGACGACAATGAAGCAGATGCAATAGGTTTAATGTTATACTATTTAAGAAAGAAGCACATAACAATAAAGCACCCAGTTAAAAAAATAATAAACAACCTTACATAACAATGTGATAACCTTACACAAAAAACATTTTATAACAATACAAGAAAAAACATATTGAATTATTATAATTACTTACATTTTCATATATTTGTGTCATTAACTAAATAAATCATTATGGATAATAAAAACA
>DKPN01000016.1 GCA_002471195.1 Bacteroides sp. UBA7333 | reverse complement strand
TCTCATTCTCTTTTTTTTTCCCCCATCCGTCTTTCTCTTCACATCCCTTCGGAAGATAACGAATGCAACACTTTGGCCAATGCACCTGGAATATTAGGACAACTAATACCTATTACATCTGTTACATTCACAGCAAAATGATTTGCTTTCAGCACCTTATATGCTTTATCAGGATCAGATACCACTCCACGCAAAATACCAAAATCGGCATTTTCGGCAATACACAATGCCGACAAGTTAATACCTTCTTTAGCCAATACTTCAGTTACCTCCGTCAATCGCCCTGATTTATTTTCCAAAAAAATTGAAAGTTGTTTTGCAACCATAATATTTATTTTTAAAGTTTTCTATTATCAATTACTCTCTTTGCTTTTCCTGTGCTACGCTCTATTGTTCTTGGTTCTACCAATTTAACATCAACCCCCAATCCTAACACACTCTGTAAACGGGCGGTGAGCTTTTTCTTTAAAATCAACATCTGTTTCATTTCATCCGAATAAAACTGCTCCCGCACTTCAACCTGAAGCTCCATGGTATCAGTATTATTTTTTCGATCAACAATCAATAAATAATGTGGTTCAAATTCTTCTAATTCAAGAATAACAGATTCGATTTGAGTAGGAAACACATTTACTCCGCGTATAATCAACATATCATCACATCGTCCTAAAATACGATCCATACGTACCAAAGTACGACCACATTTGCACTTAGCATAATTAAGTTTGGTCAAATCTTTCGTGCGATAACGCAGCAAAGGCATTCCCTCTTTTGTCAAATGGGTAAACACCAATTCCCCTATTTCACCAGATTCGACTGGTCGATTTGTTTCAGGGTTAATGATTTCAGGAAAAAAATGATCTTCATTTAAATGGGTTCCATCCTGACATTCGCACTCATAACCAACACCAGGACCAGCAATCTCACTCAATCCATATATATCAAAAGCTTTTATTCCTAACTTTTCTTCAATCTCTTTTCGCATATTTTCAGTCCATGGCTCTGCTCCAAACACACCAACCTTCAATTTTAGATCATTTATATTTAAACCGGAATCTTTAATAACATCAGCCAAATAAAGAGCATATGAAGGTGTACAACATAAAACAGTTGATCCAAAATCATGCATTAAAGTTATTTGCTTTTCGGTATTACCACTTGACATGGGTATAACTGAAGCTCCTATTTTTTCAGCTCCTTGATGAGCACCCAATCCACCTGTAAATAATCCATATCCATATGATATTTGAAAAACATCTGCATTAGATGCACCATAAGAGGTAAAAGCTCGAGCTAAACACTCAGTCCAAGAGGATAAATCTTTTCGCGTATAACCAACAACAGTAGGTTTTCCTGTTGTTCCTGATGAAGCATGAACTCGAACAATCTGACTCATTGGTACCGCACATAATCCAAATGGATAATTATCTCTCAAATCACTTTTATTAGTAAATGGAAGTTTAATAATATCATCTATCGATTCAATATCATCCGGAGTAATACCTAACTCTTGCATTTTCTTTCGGTAAAAAGGAGTATTGTGATAAATATGTTCGACTATTTTCTTCAAACGAATGCTTTGTATTGTTTTCAAAGCATCTCGATCTATACATTCAATACTTTCATTCCAAATCATGTTTTTCATTGTATTTATATTTGTATATTAGGTTAAATATCTGATATCTGAATATGCCAACGCAAAGTAAACAATTTATTTCAGCTATGCGATATTTTAAACCAAAAAGTTAGATTGAAGATCATAAATAAAACTTTTTGTTCAATACACCTATTCAATCGACCTACTAATTATATAAAAAACATTTGTTGATAAAACTTTTTTTTCCGAATATTGTAATAACATAAATATAAGGAATCGTTCTGAATGAAATTTGAATTAACATCAGCATATAAACCTACTGGAGATCAGCCAGAAGCCATAGCTCAACTCACTCAAGGCATTAATGAAGGAATACCCGCTCAAACATTATTAGGCGTAACAGGTTCAGGAAAAACATTTACTATTGCCAACACTATTGCCAACATCAATAAGCCAACTTTAATATTAAGCCATAACAAAACCTTGGCTGCTCAATTATACAGTGAGTTTAAGGGCTTTTTTCCTAATAATGCAGTTGAATATTATGTGTCGTATTATGACTATTATCAACCCGAAGCATATTTACCCAATTCAGATACATATATTGAAAAAGACTTAGCCATCAATGATGAAATTGACAAACTCAGACTGGCAGCAACATCCGCATTATTATCGGGTAGAAAAGATGTAATTGTTGTATCTTCGGTATCCTGTATTTATGGCATGGGCAATCCTGCCGATTTTTACGAAAATGTGATAGAAGTAAAACAGGGTAAATTAATAGATAGAAATGTATTTTTAAGAAAACTGGTTGACAGTCTATATGTTCGTAATGACCTCGATCTCAATAGAGGAAATTTTAGAGTAAAAGGAGATACTGTTGATATTCATTTAGCTTATTCGGATCATGTTTTAAGAGTTATATTCTGGGGAGACGAAATAGATTCCATAGAAGAGGTAGATCCAATATCAGGTGTTACAACAAACAAGTTTGACGCATATAAAATTTATCCTGCAAATCTATTTATGACAACAAAAGAGGCCACCAAAAGGGCCATTTATCAAATAGAAGACGATTTAACAAAACAAGTAGCCTATTTTGAGTCTATCGGAAAAGAGTACGAAGCCAAAAGATTGTATGAGCGAGTAACGTATGATATGGAAATGATTAGAGAACTAGGACATTGTTCCGGTATTGAAAACTATTCTCGCTATTTTGATGGCAGATTACCGGGCACAAGACCTTATTGTTTGTTAGACTTCTTTCCAGATGACTTTCTTATGGTTATTGATGAAAGCCATGTCAGCGTACCTCAAATACGTGCTATGTATGGAGGTGATAAAGCACGAAAAACAAACTTGGTTGAATATGGATTCCGCTTACCGGCTGCACTTGATAATCGTCCGCTCAAATTTGAAGAATTTGAGTCGATGACTAAAGAGGTAATATATGTTAGTGCCACACCAGCTGATTACGAACTAACACAATCTGAAGGAATTGTAGTGGAGCAAGTTATTCGTCCGACAGGCTTATTAGATCCTATTATAGAAGTGCGCCCAAGCCTCAACCAGATAGATGATATCATGGAAGAGATTCAACAACGAATAGAAAAAGATGAACGTACATTGGTTACCACCTTAACCAAACGGATGGCCGAAGAATTGACTGAATACTTACTAAATCATAATGTGCGTTGTAACTATATCCACAGCGACGTTGACACATTGGAACGCGTAAAAATAATGGACGATCTTCGACAAGGAGTGTACGATGTTTTAATAGGAGTAAATCTACTGCGCGAAGGCCTCGATTTACCAGAGGTTTCTCTTGTAGCAATATTAGATGCCGACAAAGAAGGTTTTCTTCGTTCACATAGATCACTTACTCAAACTGCAGGACGTGCGGCTCGTAATGTTAATGGCAAAGTTATTATGTATGCTGATAAAATAACTGAAAGCATGCGCTTAACCATTGATGAAACCAATCGAAGAAGAGAAAAGCAATTAGCTTATAATGAAACCCATGGAATTATACCGCAACAGATAAAAAAAGCACGCAATTTAGCTGTATTTGGAACACATAACGAATCAACAGAACAGATCGGTGACAAAAAAGCATATATCGAGACTTCACATACTACAATTGCCGCCGATCCGATTATGCAATATATGACCAAAGATCAAATGCAGAAAAGTATAGATCGTACTCGTAAATTAATGCAAGAAGCAGCAAAAAAATTAGAATTTATTGAAGCAGCTCAGTATAGAGATGAGATATTAAAAATGGAAGATCTAATAAAAGAGAAATGGGGTTAACACAACCCCATTTCTCTTTTATTAATGATCTATTTTGCGGTGCGACGTTGAATAAAATCTTCGATAAACTCTATTGTACCATCTATACCCAGCACAGAACTATTAATACATAAATGATAAGAGGAGGCCATCCCCCATGCTTTATAACTATAATAATTATAATAATTAGCACGCTTCTTATCTGACTGTTCTATTTTATTTTCAGCTTCACTTTCGGAAATAGAATATAGTTGTTGAACTCTATTAATTCTGTCTTCATGATTGGCTGTTATGAATATATTTATACAATTAATATGCTCTCGCAATATATAATCCGAACAACGTCCTACAAATATGCATGAATCGGTTTTTGCCAATTGGCGTATTACATCACTCTGAATTTTAAAAAGAGAATCATTGTTTAAGCAGTTCAATGATGAAACAGCTCCCTCGTTTATAAATGGAAAACCCATCCCCAAAAAGTTCCCTATAATGCCTTGCGATGGTTTTTCATCGGCTTTTTCAAAGAAATCAGTACACAATCCACTTCGCTTAGAGGCTAACTCTATTAATTCTTTATCATAAAAACGAACATTCAAACGGTTTGCTAATTTCTCGCCTATTTCACGTCCTCCACTTCCTAGTTGGCGGCCTATATTAATAATGAGATTATTTTCCATAACATCTTAGATTTTATTGATAAACAAACTTAATTATTTTTCAGTAAATATCAACTATCGAATTAGATTTCTTGTATCTGGGAAGCATTCTTAAATTTCTTCAACTGCCATAACAGCATACAAAACGATACTATACTAGCAATAAAATCGGCTATTGGCATACTCATCCAAACACCGGTAGACCCATAATATTTAGGCAAAATAACTAACAGAGGTATCAGAAATAGAACTTGTCTTGTCAACGATAAAAAGATAGCCTTTAATGGCATACCAATACTCTGAAAGAAATTGGAAGTAACAACTTGAAAACCGACTATAGGGAAAACCAAAACAACGATTCGAAACCCTTCGGAAGCCAAATCTATTAATTTTTCATCTTTAGTAAAAATTGAAACAATTTGGCGTGGACAAAACATACCTAACAAAAAGCCGATGATTGCAAAAATGGTTGCAACAATAATAGTAAGTTTCAAGACCTTAATTAATCGATCAAAGTGTCTTGCCCCATAATTATATCCGGCTATAGGCTGCATACCTTGATTTAAACCAAAAACAATCATAACAATAACGAAAACAATTCGATTAACTATACCATATGCACCAATCGCTAAGTCTCCACCATGCTTTTGCAAGCCTTGATTGATTAAAATCACAACAAAACAAGAAGCTAAATTCATTAAAAAAGGCGACATTCCAATGGCCAAGGAATCTAGCACTATCGCTTTTTTCAACTTAAAGATTCCACGATGAAAATGAAGTAATTCACTTTTATTACTGAACAATTTGAACTGCCACATCAACGCCAATGTCTGAGCAATAATCGTTGCGATAGCAGCTCCTCTTATTCCCCATTCAAATACAAAAATAAAAATCGGATCTAATACCGCATTTATTATTACGGTTGCTATAGTAGCATACATCGCTCTTTTAGGATGTCCGGAAGAACGAAGCATAGCATTTAGCCCTAAATAAATATGTGTGATAATATTACCTATCAGAATAATTTGCATGTATTCTCTAGCATATCCTACCGTACTATCGCTCCCACCAAAAAAATAAAGAATAGGGTCCAAAAAAACAAGAGAAACTACAGAAAATAAAAAACCGATGATAATATTAAGCACTAAAACATTGCCCAATATGCGCTGGGCTGTATCGTAATCTTTCTGACCTAGTTTGACCGATACCAACGTAGCGGCCCCTACTCCAACAAGAGAACCAAACGCTGCGGCTAAATTCATTAAAGGAAAAGTTAACGCTAATCCTGATATCGCCAATGCACCTACCCCTTGACCAATAAAGATACTATCAATTAAATTATACAAAGAAGCTGCTGTCATAGCTATAATAGCCGGTATAGCATATTTAAGTAGTAGTTTCCCAATCTTTTGAGTCCCTAATTCTGAGGGTACATATTCTGTCGTCATCCTTATTTTATATAAAATGCAAAGATAGTCAATCTTTATTTAAAGAGAAAAGTAATGCTATATTAAAAATGTTTCGTACTTTTGTTTCCAAATATTGAGTTAATATATTAAGTAATGAACCTATTAGAACTTAGTGAACAGGAAATCATTAGACGTAACAGTCTAAATGAACTCCGTGCAATGGGTATAGATCCATATCCAGCAGACGAATATGTTGTTAATGCTTACTCGACAGATATTAAAGACGAATTCAAAGAAGACCAAGAGCCTCCTCGTCAGGTTTCATTAGCCGGTCGTATTATGAGTCGTCGTATAATGGGTAAAGCATCCTTTATCGAATTACAAGATTCTAAAGGACGTATTCAAGTATACATTACACGTGATGATATTTGTCCAGGTGAAGATAAAGAATTATATAATACTGTATTTAAACGTCTTTTAGACTTAGGCGATTATATCGGTATAGAAGGTTTTGTTTTCCGCACCCAAATGGGCGAAGTAAGTATCCATGCACAAAAACTTACTGTCCTTGCAAAATCAATTAAACCCCTTCCTATTGTAAAATATAAAGATGGCGTAGCATACGATTCATTTGAAGATCCAGAACTTCGCTATCGTCAACGCTATGTAGACCTTGCCGTGAATGAAGGTATCAAAGATATCTTTATCAAGCGTACAAAGGTATACAACTCAATGCGCGAATATTTCAACTCTAAAGATTATATGGAGGTTGAAACACCAATACTTCAATCAATAGCAGGTGGAGCTGCAGCTCGTCCATTCATGACTCATCACAATGCACTTGATATTCCTTTATACCTACGTATTGCGAACGAGTTATATCTAAAACGTCTTATTGTTGGTGGATTTGAAGGTGTATATGAGTTTTCTAAAAACTTCCGAAACGAAGGTATGGACCGTACGCATAATCCAGAATTTACTTGTATGGAGATTTATGTAGCTTACAAAGACTACAATTGGATGATGGAATTTACAGAAAAAATGATTGAAAAAATCAGCATGGATGTAAATGGAACTACTGAGGTGAAGGTAGGTGATAACATTATCAATCTGAAAGCTCCTTTTAAACGTGTAACAATGCTAGATTCTATCAAAGAATTTACTGGTCATGATTTACATGGTAAAAATGAAGATGAGATTCGTGATATTTGCAAAACACTCAATATGGAAGTGGATGAGACCATGGGTAAGGGTAAACTTATCGATGAGATTTTTGGTGAATTCTGTGAAGGCAATTATATTCAACCTACATTCATTACCGACTATCCAATTGAGATGTCACCACTTACAAAACGTCACCGTAATAATCCTGAATTAACTGAACGATTTGAGTTGATGATTAATGGTAAAGAGGTAGCAAATGCATACTCAGAACTTAACGATCCGATAGATCAACTTGAACGCTTCCAAGAGCAAATGCGCTTAAGCGAAAAGGGAGATGACGAAGCAATGATTATCGATAAAGATTTTATTCGTTCATTAGAATATGGTATGCCTCCAACATCTGGTATGGGTATTGGTATGGACAGACTAGTGATGCTTATGACTGGACAAACAGCTATACAAGAAGTATTATTCTTCCCACAAATGCGTCCGGAAAAGGTTACTAAAAAAGATTCTACTGATAAATATACTGCAATAGGTATCGATGCTGAATGGGTTCAAGTCATTCAAAAAGCCGGATACAATTTAGTTGAAGACATGAAAGGAGTTAATCCTCAAAAGCTACATCAAGACATTTGTGGTATCAATAAAAAGTATAAACTTGAGTTAACCAATCCAACGGTAGCAACTGTTACTGAATGGATAGAAAAGATTAAATGAAAATAAAGAATGAAAAATAAAAACAAAGTCGCCATTATTTTGGTCGTCTGCTTTGTTTTTATTTTTCTTATTCAATAATTGATATATGAAACTACCCGGTAAGATAGCGATAGTAGGTGGTGGAAGCTGGGCAACAGCTATTGCTAAAATGTTTCTTGCGCAAGAAGATAGTATTAACTGGTATATGCGTCGCGATGATCGCATTGCTGAATTCAAACGCTTAGGACATAATCCTTCTTATCTCACAGGTGTTAAATTTGACATAAAGCGTATTACTTTTTATTCAAATATTAATGACATTGTGAAAGAGTCAGACACATTAGTGTTTGCTACCCCTTCGCCATATTTAAAAGTACATCTCAAAAAGCTTAAGACAAAACTTAAAGACAAATTTATTATAACCGCTATCAAAGGAATTGTTCCAGATAACAATTTAATTGTATCTGAATATTTCACGAAAGAATACGGCGTACCACCCGAGAATATAGCTGTTTTAGCAGGACCTTGTCATGCTGAAGAAGTTGCTTTAGAGCGTCTTTCATACTTGACTTTGGCATGCCCCGATAAAGACAAAGCACGTATATTTGCTCGTCGCATGGGAAGTTCGTTTATAAAAACTTCAATTAGCGATGATGTTATTGGTATAGAATATAGTTCTGTGTTAAAGAACGTATATGCCATAGCAGCAGGCATATGTAGCGGATTAAAATATGGAGACAATTTTCAAGCTGTATTAATTTCAAATGCTATACAAGAAATGAATCGTTTCTTAGACACTGTACATCCGTTAAATCGTAATGTTGACGAATCGGTATATCTAGGCGATTTATTAGTGACCGGATATTCAAATTTCAGTAGAAACAGAACTTTCGGTACCATGATCGGTAAAGGCTACTCGGTAAAAAGTGCACAGATAGAAATGGAAATGATTGCCGAAGGCTATTACGGAACGAAATGTATAAAAGAAATTAATAAGCATCATCATGTGAACATGCCTATTTTAGATGCTGTTTATAATATATTGTACGAACGTATATCTCCAATGATTGAGATTAAGCTACTTACAGATTCATTCAGATAAGTAATATCAGATAGGTAATAATTGATATTAAGGAAACCCTTAACATAATAAATAATATGATTAGTTTAAACATTGAAAAAACATTACAGTTTGTTTCGAAAGAAACAATCAATGGTTTCGAACCAAAGGTAAAAGATGCTTTAGAAAAATTAGAATACGGATCAGGTAAAGGTAATGATTTCTTAGGATGGTTGCATTTACCATCTTCGATTACTCAAGAAGATCTAAACGATATAAAAAATACAGCTCAAGTACTACGTGATAATTGCGAAGTTGTAGTTGTAGCCGGTATTGGTGGCAGCTATTTAGGTGCACGTGCTGTTATTGAAGCATTATCAAATAGCTTCACATGGTTGCAAGACAAAAAAACGGCTCCGGTTATTATTTATGCAGGACATAATATTAGCGAAGATTACCTATTTGAAATGACCGAATTCTTAAAAGATAAGAAATTCGGTGTAATTAATATCTCAAAATCAGGTACAACTACCGAAACTGCTCTAGCTTTCCGCTTATTAAAAAAACAATGCGAAGATCAACGTGGCAAAGAGATGGCTCAAAAAGTAATAGTAGCCATTACAGATGCAACTAAAGGTGCAGCTCGTATTACAGCCGATCAAGAAGGTTACAAATCATACATTATTCCTGATAATGTAGGCGGACGTTTTTCAGTATTAACTCCTGTAGGTTTATTGCCTATCGCTATCGCAGGATTTGATATTGACAAGTTAATCGCTGGTGCTGTAGCAATGGAAAAAGCATGTGGTATCAACACTCCATTTGAAGAAAATCCGGCAGCGATTTATGCGGCAACTCGCAATGCATTGTATGAATCGGGCAAGAAAATTGAAATTCTTGTAAACTTCTGCCCAAAACTACATTATGTAAATGAATGGTGGAAACAACTTTATGGAGAATCAGAAGGCAAAGAACATAAAGGTATTTTCCCTGCTGCGGTTGATTTTTCTACAGATTTACACTCAATGGGTCAATGGATTCAAGAAGGCGAACGTACTATTTTTGAAACTGTAATTTCGGTAGATAAAGTAAACCACGAATTAAAAGTCCCTTCTGACGAAGCTAACCTTGACGGTTTAAATTACTTAGCAGGCAAACGTGTTGACGAGGTTAATAAAATGGCCGAATTGGGTACACAACTTGCACATGTAGATGGTGGAGTTCCCAATATAAGAATTGTGATTCCTTCATTAAATGAACAAAGCATTGGTGAGCTCCTTTATTTCTTTGAAATAGGTTGTGGCATCAGTGGTTATGTATTGGGAGTAAATCCATTCGACCAACCGGGTGTTGAAGCTTACAAAAAGAACATGTTTGCTTTATTAAACAAACCTGGCTATGAAGAAGATTCGAAAGCCATTCAAGCAAGACTATAATTTATTATAGAACCAAATATTTAGAAAGGTCGGAAACAAAAAACGTTTCCGGCCTTTTTTGTTGCACTACAATTACTAGTGATTAAAATCTGATTTAAAATCTCATACATTCTTCATCTTAAATTCATGCATTTAACACTGTTAATTCTTACAATAAGCAGCATAGTTCTTTATAAACTATCAATAGCCCGTTTTATAGATAATTTCGATATTTAAAATACAATTGCGGTTTCCTTTTTTCATGGCTTCTTCATCGCATTTTTTCCAATTAATATTATCTTTGTTGGATAAACCTATAAAACCTTTTAATCATGGAATATAAATTATTAGCATTAGATGTTGACGGAACGCTATTAAATAGTCAAAATAAAATTAGCACACGCACACAAGAGACACTAATTAAAGCCCAACAAAAAGGTATTCGTATTGTCTTGGTATCGGGTAGGCCCACTTATGGTTTGCTCCCTATAGCGAAACAATTAAATTTAGGTGGTTATGGAGGATATATCATCTCCTATAACGGAGGACAAATCATTAACGCTCAAAACGGTGAAATTCTTTTTGAAAGAAGAATCAATCCGGAGATGTTGCCATATATAGAAAGAAAAGCCGAGAAGATTGGCTTCCCTGTATTTACTTATCATGATGATACATTGATAACTAATACAGCTGACAACATTCACATTGAAAAGGAAGCTCAGCTCAACCATCTCAACATCATTGTTGAACCAGAACTGTCGATAGCCATTGATTTTGCACCATGCAAATGTATGTTGGTAAGCGATAATGAAACAGAGCTAAAGCAATTGGAAGAACATTGGAAAAAACGTTTAAGCGGTACACTTGATGTATATCGCTCAGAAAAGTTTTTTCTTGAAGTAGTTCCAAATGGAATCGATAAAGCAACTACTTTATCGGCACTACTCGAAAAACTATCCGTTTTGCCCAATGAAGTAATTGCCATCGGCGATGGTATATGTGATGTATCTATGTTGCAAATAGCCGGTTTGGGCATAGCAATGAAAAATGCAGAACATTCAGTAAAGGTTTGTGCAGATAGTGTAACCGATTCGAATGATGAAGATGGAGTAGCCAATGCCGTAATCAACAATGTTTTGTCCGATTTAAAAACATCTGATATCACAGTTGAAGAGTTGAACAGAGGGGCTAAAAACACGTTAGTAGCCAATCTTGGCATACAATACACCTATGTATCCGAAGGGAGAGTAGAGGCAACCATGCCTGTAAACGAACGCACTCGACAACCATTTGGCGTGTTGCATGGCGGTGCTACTTTAGCTTTAGCCGAAACTGTAGCAGGTATGGGATCGTTATTAATATGTAAAAGCGATGAAATGGTAGCTGGCATGCAAGTCAGTGGCAATCATATATCATCGGCTTTAGAAGGTGATACAGTAAGAGCTGTTGGAACTATTATTCATAAAGGCAGATCGTCGCATGTGTGGAACATTGATGTCTATACATCGACATCAAAACTTGTTTCGACAGTTCGTATAGTTAATAGTATTTTTAATAAAGAATGATTGAACAGACAAACAAATTATTCTCAATAGACAAATTAATAGCAAAAGGTTTACCTTTTGCTATTTATCGTGCACCAAGAGAAAATAAACTACACGTTGTGATACAAAATGACAATGAAGTTTATACCACCTATGACATTGAAGATATAAATAATAAATCGGGATTTGTCATTGCACCCTTTCAACTAAAAGATCGCACACCTTTGTGCATAATACGTGCCGATAAAACATTTTCGGTAGATATAAATGAGCTTATTCAAAAAACAGAGAGAAAGTATCTATTAGTCGAACAAACCGATAACTGTGCGTCATATAAAAATAAGTTTGCTATATTTTCAGAACAACTAAAGAAGAAAGAGTTTGAAAAGCTAGTTCTATCACGCTGCTCCACCAACTCAAAAACCACCCAAATAGATATAGAGCAAAGCTTTATTGAAGCCTGTTTGCGGTATCAAAACTCATATATTTATTATTTTAACACACCGGTTACCGGTCAATGGATGGGCTGCACTCCCGAGTTGTTATTATCTAATAAAACGGGGCAATGGATGACAGTTGCACTTGCGGGTACCCAATCATTGAACAAAGGAAAACTACCTGACAGTTGGGATATCAAAAATAAAATGGAACAAGATGTGGTGAGTTTATACATCCGCAAACTATTGGTAGACAATGGTATCACACCACAAGAAACGCAGCCCTACTCTATTAAGGCGGCCGAGTTATCGCATTTGCGCACCGACTTTAGTTTTTCAATACCCGAAACATGCAAAGTAGCGAGTTTAATTAAACAGCTTCACCCTACTCCTGCAGTATGTGGTATGCCCAAAAATAAAGCCTATCAATTTATTATTTCGAACGAAGGATACAATCGAAAATATTATTCAGGATTTATTGGTATGATAGACACAGATCATATTACCGATCTATATGTCAATCTTCGCTGTATTCATTTTACCGATCAAGAATTTACACTATATGCAGGTGGAGGGTTATTGTCTTCATCGAATATGAGCGATGAGTGGGTTGAAACCGAAAAGAAGATGCTCACCATGAAAAATATATTAATTATAAAGTGATGTAGCCACTATGTATACTAACAAAAAAAGCATACTTCAACTGATAGCTTTGTTGCAAAAACATGAAATCACAAAAGTAGTATTATGTCCCGGTAGCCGAAACGCACCCATAGTACATTCACTATCCACCCATCCCGATTTCTCGTGTTATGGAGCTACCGACGAACGAAGTGCAGGCTATTTGGCCATAGGTTTAGCACTTCATGGAGGGAAACCTGTTGCTATATGCTGTACATCCGGAAGTGCATTGGCCAATTTGCACCCTGCTGTTTCCGAAGCATTTTATCAAAAAGTGCCGATTGTAGTTATATCGGCCGATAGACCTGCATCGTGGATTGGACAAATGGATGGTCAAACATTGCCGCAACCCCATATTTTTAAGACACTTGTGAAGATGTCGGTCAACCTTCCCGAGATTAATAGAGAAGAAGATGAGTGGTATTGCAACCGATTGATTAATGAGGCATTATTAGAGTTAAATCATCACGGAAAGGGTCCGGTGCATATTAATGTACCTATATCCGATCCGTTATTCCAGTTTACCGAAGAGCATTTGCCCGAAGTACGCTTAATTACGCGCTACCAAGGTTTAAACATTTACGACCGTAATTATAAGGAGCTGATTGATAAGCTAAACAATTATCCGAAAAAAATGATGATTGTTGGGCAGATGAATTTGATTTATTTATTCGAAAAAAAATATACAAAATCATTATATAAACATTTTGCGTGGCTTACCGAGCACTTAAGCAATAGAACCATTCCGGGACAAGCTATAAAGAACTTTGACATGGCATTATATGCAATGGATGATGAAACTAAAGAGAAGCTCTCACCCGATTTAGTGATAACCTACGGAGGACATATCGTTTCTAAGAGATTAAAACAATTTATAAGAAATAATCCCAACATAGAGCATTGGCATGTCTCTGCCGATGGCGAGGTGATTGATTTATTTGGCAAATTAACCACCGTCATTGAGATGGATCCTTTTGAGTTTCTCGAAAAGATTTCAACTTTATTAGACTCTAAAACACCTCAATATCCATTGCTATGGGAAAATTATTGCAAGCAATTGCCAACTCCCGATTTTGCATATTCAGAGATGTCGGCCATAGGTAGTCTGTTAAAGCAAATATCACCCAATAGTGTTCTTCATATTGCCAACAGTTCGCCTGTACGATATGCCGAATTATATAATTTTCCCGATACCATAGAAGTATGTTGCAATAGAGGAACCAGTGGAATTGAAGGCTCCCTTTCGACAGCTGTAGGATATGCCTTATCTTCAGAGAAGATAAACTATGTTATCATTGGCGATTTAAGCTTTTTCTATGACATGAATGCTCTGTGGAACAATCACATAAAGAGCAATTTAAGAATTTTATTACTCAACAATGGTGGTGGCGAAATATTCAATACGCTACCTGGGCTAGAAATGTCGGGAACTTCACATAAGTTTATTACGGGCGTACATAATACATCGGCCGAGGGGTGGGCACTCGAATGTAATTTTACATATATAAAAGTTGAAAACGCTACTGATTTAGAAAATAACATGGAGCTTTTCACACACAATGAGGCATCTGAAAAGCCTATCTTAATGGAGGTTTTCACCAACAAAAACAAAGATGCCAGAATATTAAAAGATTTTTATCACAGCTTAAAAAAATAATTAGTTATGGAAACAAATATAAGAGAATGGAGCACTATCAAAGAGTATGAAGATATTCTTTTCGAATATTATAATGGAATTGCTCGTATCACAATCAACAGAGAAAGATATAGAAATGCATTTACACCCACCACAACAGCCGAAATGAGCGATGCTCTACGTATCTGCCGAGAAGAGCAAGACATTTGTGTTGTTGTATTGACAGGTGCAGGCGATAAAGCATTTTGTAGTGGTGGCGATCAAAATGTAAAAGGACGTGGTGGATACATTGACAAAAATGGTATTCCTCGTTTAAGTGTGCTTGATGTTCAAAAACAAATACGCAGCATACCCAAGCCGGTGATTGCAGCAGTAAATGGATATGCTATTGGTGGCGGCCATGTGCTACATGTAGTTTGCGACTTAAGTATAGCTTCCGAAAATGCTATTTTTGGACAAACCGGTCCTAAAGTTGGTAGTTTCGATGCAGGTTTTGGCTCTTCTTATTTGGCACGTGTAGTCGGACAAAAGAAAGCGCGCGAAATTTGGTTCCTTTGCCGTCAATATAATGCTTCACAAGCCTTAGATATGGGATTGGTAAACACCGTTGTTGCACTAAACGAATTAGAAAATGAATATGTAAAATGGGCCGAAGAGATGATGCAACTGAGTCCTTTAGCATTAAGAATGATCAAAGCAGGATTGAATGCCGAGTTGGATGGTCAAGCTGGTATTCAAGAACTTGCCGGCGATGCAACAATGCTCTATTATCTTACTGATGAAGCGCAAGAAGGTAAAAAAGCATTTCTTGAAAAACGCAAACCCGACTTCAAACAGTTTCCTAAACTACCATAATATATCACACACTTATGTATTCATTGAAAGTTTGCCCATATCGTCTATATTTTAAGCAACCAGCGGCCACGTCGCGTGGTGTTTACTCCACAAGAGATGTATGGTATTTATATCTTACCTCCAATGAATTTCCTGATAGACTAGGAATTGGAGAATGCGCTCCACTTCCTAGTTTAAGCTGTGATTTAACCGAAAATTACGAGCAAAAGCTGCAGCAAATTTGTAATGAGGTGGCGTCAAAGGGATATATTGATCATAATAAACTTCGACCTTATCCTTCTATTTTATTTGGGCTGGAAACTGCATTTGCACATTTTAAATCAAACAGTTATCAGTTACAGAATACATCTTTTTCGAAAGGAGAAACAGGCATATCCATTAATGGGTTGGTATGGATGGGAAGCTATAACTTCATGTTACAACAGATAGAGGACAAGATTAAAAGAGGATTTGATTGTATTAAAATAAAAATTGGTTCAATCGATTTTAACGAAGAGATTAAGTTAATAGAATTCATTAGAAATCATTTTTCAAAAAATGATATAGAAATACGAGTCGATGCAAATGGAGCTTTCAAAACCGAAGAGGCTTTAAGCAAGCTAGAGAGATTAGCCAAACTGGATATTCACTCCATCGAACAACCTATTGCAGCCAATCAATGGGAGAAAATGGCTAGATTAGTAGAAGCCACTCCTTTACCAATAGCGCTCGACGAAGAGCTAATCGGAGTTAACCAACGCATTGAAAAACAACATTTACTCGACATCATTCAACCACAGTACATCATTTTAAAACCCAGTTTACATGGCGGCCTTAGTGGTTGTGATGAATGGATTGCAGAAGTAGAAAAAAGAAAAATAGGTTGGTGGGCTACTTCGGCTTTAGAGTCGAATATTGGGCTAAACTCAATAGCACATTGGTGTTCTACTTACCCAAACACGATGCCTCAAGGTTTAGGAACAGGGTCATTATTTATCAATAATATTGATGTGCCTCTCGATTTACAAAAAAACAAAATGTGGTTTAACGACTGATTTCAAAACGATGTATATCAATAGAAACGAACAATTATTAATTCTCAATGGGGTATCGACCGATTTAGCTAAACTAAATGAAATTGTAGCATCAAAATCGGGAGAAGAAAAATTATTCTTCAACGATTTATACCTTTTTCTTGAAGAGTGGTTGAATGATTCTCCTACAATATCAGTTCAAACATCCGGATCGACAGGCCTTCCAAAAAAAATCATAGTATCAAAAGAAAACATGATACAGAGTGCCATTGCAACATGTCGTTTTTTAGGATTAAAGGAAGGAGATAAAGCCTTATTATGTCTTCCTACGCAATACATAGCCGGCAAAATGATGATAGTGAGAACTCTGGTATGTCGCTTAAATCTATACGCAGTTGTACCCTCCGGACATCCATTGCAAAATATTGACCATGCTATTGATTTTGCTGCAATGATACCAGCGCAAGTCTATAATAGTATTAATACACCGCTTGAGAACAAAAGACTGGGTAAAATAAAGCAATTGATTATCGGTGGATCGGGCATTAGCAAAGAGTTGGAAAATCTGTTACATGAATACTCTAACAATGTTTTTTCAACTTACGGAATGACAGAAACGCTATCGCACATAGCATTGAGACGGATCAATGGAAAAAAGTACGAACATAGCTATACCCCACTACCCAATATAAAAGTATGGCTCGACAAAGATTCAACTCTTATAATAGATGCACCTCAAATATGCAGTGATATTCTCCACACCAATGATATTGCTCAGATACATAAAGATGGCACTTTTACTGTTATTGGCCGCAAAGATAATACGATAAATAGCGGAGGAGTAAAAATTCAAATTGAACAGGTAGAAGAAATACTTTCAGAATATATTAAAGAGCCATTTATTGTATCTAGTATACCACATTCTAAATGGGGCGAAGAGGTTGTTTTATTAATCGAATCGCAAAATGGTGATGCAGAACAATACAAAGAGTTGATAAAACATTTACCTAAATTTTGGCAGCCACACCATATTGTGTTTACAAAAAAAATACCTCTCACCAACAATAACAAGATTGATCGTAGTCAGTCCAAATTGTTGTTGAGAGATATTTTGCCAATATAAATATTGATTAAAAGTTGTTCGGCAATTATTTCGATAAATCTTTTGCGTTTCTATTATGTTTCAAAACTTTAGCATCGATGTAGAAAACAATTTCTTCGGCAATGTTGGTAATATGATCTCCCGAACGTTCGAGCTTTCTAAATACACCCACTAAATTTAAACATTCAAGAGTCGATTCAGGATGAAGGTTGATATGGGAAGCCAAAATAGATGACGCAGACGCATTTATTTCGTCTACTAAATTATCTTTAGAAAATACCGACATTGCCAATTCAATATTTTCTGCATTCAAAGCCTCTTGAGCTAAAGTCATCATATCAAGAACTTCATTCAACATTTCTTTCAAACGCAGTTTTTCTATGAGTGATTGATCGACTAGATTATTATCACAATTCATCACAAATCGTGCTATTCCTTCTGCGAAATCGCCTAATCGTTCTAAATGAGTATTAATTTTTAATATCGCTAAAACAAAACGTAAGTCAATTGCCACCGGATTATATAAAGCGATAATCTCTTCGATATCACTATCTATTTTCAATTCATATGCATTCACTCTACGCTCACGAACCATAACTTGTCGCGCCAACTCCTTATCTTGCGTCAATACCGATTCGCCTGCTCTTTCTAATTGATTATAAACAAGTGACCACATTTCATCCACTTCTTTTTTCAATAGTTGCAATTCGGATTCAATAAACTGTATCATTGGTAATAAAGTATTATATAAATAAATACAAAGAAAGCATTTTTATTTAATCCATCATCGCTTTTTAAAAATTAAATTTTTTATTTTTTAAAATTTATAAATATTTTTTTTTTTTTTTTTTTTT
>DKPN01000081.1 GCA_002471195.1 Bacteroides sp. UBA7333 | reverse complement strand
AAATTACACGTGATGAAAAAAAACTTTTTTAGTATAAACGTCATCAAATAAAACATTTGATGGTAAAGCTAAATTAAACTACAACTATACTAAAATCAATTTATAATAAACCATCTTAAATTAATAACTAGCCACAATAACCCACCAACAAAAAGTAATAAAAAAAGAGCCAAGAACTAAGTATGAATAAAATAAAAAAAAAAGAAGCTTAGCAAATTTCTTCACTAAGCTTCTTTAAAGTTGCGGGGGCCTGACTCGAACAGACGACCTTTGGGTTATGAGCCCAACGAGCTACCAACTGCTCCACCCCGCGATGTTTTATGAATGCAAAAGTAATACATTTTCTCAAACCACCAAAACATATATCAATTTATTAACTAATTATAATAATAAAGCCCTTTATTCAATAACCAGCAATAAAACAAAATAAACTTCAATGGCCAAAATATTACGCCAAATAGAAAAATCAACTAAACAAAAAAGCTTGGCAAATTTCTTTACCAAGCTTTTTAAAAGTTGCGGAGGCCTGACTCGAACAGACGACCTTTGGGTTATGAGCCCAACGAGCTACCAACTGCTCCACTCCGCGATGTTTTGTGATTGCAAAAGTACTGCTTATTTTCGAACTACCAAAATATAAACGAAAATCTTTTGTTAATTATATATTAACAAAAGATATAACACTACCTATCAATTGATTAACAATTCAATTTGTTTATGTTTAATTTTAAGTCACTATTAATAATCCCCTATTTTACTTGCATTGTCAAAATAAACGTGTACTTTTGCTCATATTATTCACCAATGTGCAATTATTAAATTTATGACAGTGTCTAAAACTAAAGCTCGACTTGTAGATGTAGCGCGACAATTGTTTGCCAAAGTGGGAGTAGAAAACACAACCATGAATGATATTGCGCTCGCTTCCAAAAAAGGCAGAAGAACACTATATACATACTTCAAGAGCAAGGACGAAATATATTCGGCTGTAGTTGAATCAGAATTGGATATCCTTTCTGACTTAATGAAGAGAGTTGCTGAAAAAAACATTACACCCGATCAAAAGATTATCGAAATGATATACACACGTCTTGACGCAGTAAAAGAGGTAGTATATAGAAATGGTACATTACGTGCCAACTTTTTTCGTGATATTTGGAGAGTCGAAAAAGTCAGAAAGAAATTTGATGCCAAAGAAATCGCTTTATTCAAAAGCGTTTTACAAGAAGGTGTAGACAAAGATGTATTTCATATAGATGATATTGAAATGACCGCTCTACTCATACATTATTGCGTAAAAGGTATAGAGGTACCTTACATTAGAGGCCGAATAGGTATTGGTCTTGATATTGAAACTAGAAAAAAATATGTGGCCAACATTGTATTTGGCGCACTTCATAAAACAGATATATAATTAAAATAACATTATTATGGGATTACTAGATGGTAAAACGGCTATTGTTACCGGTGCTGCACGCGGTATAGGTAAAGCCATTGCGTTGAAATTCGCTGCTGAAGGTGCTAATGTTGCATTTACAGATTTATCAATCGACGAAAACGCAGAAAACACAGTAAAAGAAATCGAGGCATTGGGCGTAAAAGCCAAAGGTTATGCATCAAACGCTGCGAGCTTTGAAGACACAGCGCGAGTGGTTGCAGAAATCCATAAAGATTTTGGAAGAATTGATGTGCTCGTTAATAATGCAGGTATTACACGCGATGGTTTAATGATGCGTATGACTGAGCAACAATGGGATATGGTGATTAATGTAAATCTCAAATCTGCATTTAACTTCATTCACGCATGTACCCCAATTATGATGCGTCAAAAAGCGGGAAGTATTATCAATATGGCCTCAGTTGTAGGTGTTCACGGCAATGCTGGACAGGCAAATTATTCAGCTTCCAAAGCTGGTATGATTGGCTTAGCTAAATCAATTGCATTGGAATTGGGCTCACGCGGAGTACGTGCCAATGCTATTGCGCCAGGATTCATCATCACCGACATGACAGCAGCACTGTCTGAAGAAGTAAAAGCAGAATGGGCAAAACAAATTCCATTGCGCCGTGGTGGTACTCCTGATGATGTTGCGAACGCAGCAACGTTCTTGGCTTCTGATATGTCATCTTATATCACAGGACAAGTTCTTCAGGTAGACGGTGGTATGAACACTTAATTCATTGCGATGACAGTCGTATACGAAGACAATCATATTATTGTAGTTAACAAGGCCGCTTCAGAGATAGTACAAGGCGACAAAACAGGTGATACTCCTTTATCAGAAACTGTAAAACTGTATTTAAAAGAGAAGTATAAAAAGCCTGGTAACGTTTATTTAGGCGTTACTCATCGCTTAGACCGCCCTGTGAGCGGTCTTGTTATTTTTGCAAAAACCAGCAAAGCCCTTCCTCGTTTAAACGAAATGTTTAAATCGAGTGAAGTAAAAAAAACCTATTGGGCCATTGTTAAAAATGCACCCAAACAACAAGAAGGTATTTTAGAACACTATTTGGTGCGCAACGAAAAGCAAAACAAAAGTTATGCATACGAACGCGAAATGCCGAATTCAAAAAAAGCAATCTTACATTACAAAGTAATAGGTCATTCAGATAATTATTTTTTATTAGAGATTGATTTAAAGACTGGTCGTCATCATCAGATTAGATGCCAACTTGCAAAAATGGGATGTCCTATTAAAGGAGATTTAAAATATGGTGCTGCCCGTTCCAATCCTGATGGAAGTATTTGTCTACATTCCAGATATGTTTCTTTCATCCACCCTGTTTCGAAAATACCGATCGAACTTGAAGCACCAGTGCCATCCGGAAACCTCTGGAATAGTTTTCGATAAATCTTGAATACTCATTATTCTCAAAATGTAATTTTTATTCAAATATAAATAAAGAAGAATAAGATAACTTCAAATAATAATAGCTCAGCATGGTTGATTTTTAATTAAAAACACACAACCATACTGAGCTATTATTTATAACCCCATTTACATCTTTCACATAATCAATTTAATATTAGCGTCAAAATATATATCTTTGCAAACTAATCACTGAAATCGAATGTTATGAAAAAGAGTTTATTTACCCTATTAATTATACTGGTTTTTGGCTTAACAGCCGGATGCCAATCTAAAGCAAAGAATATAAAGAATATGGACAATCAAAAAGAAACCATGCTCAGCATTCAAACATCATTGGGCGATATTAAAATCAAACTTTATAATGAAACTCCTCTTCATCGTGATAATTTTATAAAGCTTGCACAAGAAGGTACATACGAAGGAACACTTTTTCATCGTGTTATAAAAGACTTTATGGTACAAGCTGGCGATCCGAACTCTAAAGATGCCCCAAAAGGCAAACAATTAGGATCAGGTGATGTAGGATATACAATTCCTGCTGAAATCGTATATCCTAAATATTTTCATAAACGTGGTGCATTATCAGCGGCGCGACTAGGAGATCAAGTAAATCCAAAGAAAGAATCATCAGGATGTCAATTCTACATTGTAACAGGCAAAACCTACAATGATTCAACTCTTCTCGGAATGGAGACTCGCAAAAATGATACTAAAGTTGAAACAATCTTTAATGAATTGGCTCAAAAGCATATGAAAGAAATCTATAAAATGCGTAAAGAGAACAATGAAGATGGTTTATACGATTTGCAAGAACAACTTGTAAAGCAAGCAACTGAAGAAGCTGCAAAACTTCCAGAATTCAAATTCACACCCGAAGAGATTGCAGCATACACCACTGTAGGTGGAACTCCTCATCTTGATGGGGAATATACAGTTTTTGGCGAGGTTATAGAAGGTATGGATGTGGTAGATAAAATTCAAAACGTAAAAACCGACCGCGGAGATCGTCCTGAAGAAGATGTTAAAATTTTAAAAGTATCTATCATCAAATAAAAGCATGCTCGAAATCAACCGACACGTTTTATCCAATGGATTACGCATGGTGCACTGCAAGGACAGTAGTACTCAAATGGTTGCTTTAAACATAGCCTACAATGTAGGAGCGAAAGATGAGCACCCCGATAGAACGGGGTTTGCTCATCTTTTTGAACATTTAATGTTTGGAGGATCAGAAAACATACCAGATTATGACGCTCCCTTACAGTTGGCAGGCGGTGAAAATAATGCATGGACCAATAACGATATTACAAATTATTACTTGACAGTACCCTCACAAAACATCGAAATCGGCTTCTGGCTGGAGTCAGATAGAATGTTGGGGCTAAGATTTGAAGAACGCAGTTTAGAGGTACAACGTGATGTGGTCATTGAAGAGTTTAAACAACGCTGTTTGAATCAACCTTATGGAGATGTAGGTCATTTACTCCGTCCATTGGCATATAAAAATCATCCATATCAATGGCCAACGATAGGTAAAGATATATCACATATATCCAATGCAACAATGCAACAAGTAAAAGATTTTTTTTACGGGCATTACGCTCCCAATAATGCAGTATTGGCTATTACTGGCAATATTGAATTTGAGGAAGCAATAGCATTAACAGAAAAATGGTTTGGCCCAATTCCTTCGCGCCAAATATCGCAACGCAACTATACACACGAGACTCCACAAAACAAAGAGCAGCGTATGGCTGTAGAACGTGATGTTCCGATAAGCACACTCTTTATAGCATATCATATGTGCGACCGCTTACATCCAGACTATTATGCATATGACATGTTATCCGATATATTGAGCAATGGTGCTTCTAGCCGTCTCGTACAAAGATTAGTGAAAGAAAAAAAGATATTTTCAAGTATTGACGCTTATATATCAGGATCATCTGAAGAAGGACTTTTCCATATTACAGGCAAACCCCTTCCTGATGTTAATCTTGACGATGCTGAAAAAGCGATTTACAATGAACTGGAGTTAATACAAAATGAATTAATTGTAGAACAAGAACTTGAAAAAGTAAAAAACAAATTTGAATCAACGCAAATTTTTGGCAATATAAACTATCTATCAGTTGCCACTAATTTAGCATGGTTTGAACTTCACGGCAAAGCAGAAGATATAAATAACGAAGTTGAAAGATATCGAGCTGTTACTGCTGAACAAATACAATTTGTGGCACGCAAGGCATTTCATCCCAACAATCGAGTTGTATTGCAATATAAAAAATTAAACGCATAGCACCCTCTAAACAATTTTATGTCGCTTTCTAACATTTACAACACTTACAAAGAGCATTACAAAGCACTTATCTACCTAGGTACTCCTATTATTATTGGCCAAATCGGAATTATCATTTTGGGCTTTGCCGATACTTTCATGATTGGCCACTATGGTACAAATGAGTTGGGCGCGGCATCCTTTGTTAATAGTCTATTTAGTTTAGCGATTATATTTAGTACCGGTTTTGCTTATGGCTTAACTCCTATCGTAGGTGGACATTATGGACAAAGAGAATTTTCTTCTGCAGGACTTGCTTTGCGAGCTAGTATCATTGCAAATTCTTTAGTTGCTATAATACTTACTTTGTGCATGACCCTATTATATCTATTTGTGGATAAATTAGGACAACCTACCGAGCTTTTGCCACTCATCAGACCATATTATCTTATATTATTAAGCTCGCTTCTGTTTGTACTGCTGTTTAATGCATTCAAACAGTTTACTGATGGTATCACCGATACTAAAACTGCTATGTGGATTCTGTTAGGAGGCAACCTTTTCAACATTATTGGCAACTATGTTCTTATAAACGGCAAACTTGGACTTCCAGAAATGGGTCTTTTAGGAGCAGGTATAAGCACTTTAATTTCACGCATTTTAATGGTGATTGTATTTGCCGCAATTTTTCTTTCAAATCGTCGTTTTATCCGATATAAAATTGGCTTCTTCCGTCTTCCATGGTCAAAAGAGTTATTCTACAAGCTCAATGCCTTAGGTTGGCCCGTTGCTTTTCAAATGGGAATGGAAACCGCTTCTTTCAGCATTAGTGCTATTATGATTGGTTGGTTAGGCACTATTGCTTTGGCATCGCATCAAATTATGTGCACCATTTCACAACTTACTTTTATGATATACTATGGAATGGGGGCTGCCGTTGCAGTAAGGGTTAGCAATTTTGAAGGAAGCAAGGATAGAAGCAATGTTAGACGCTCGGCCTATGCCGGATTTCACCTATTAATGCTATTCGTTTTAGTATTGGGAGGAGCTATTTTTATAGCACGATATTATGTCGGTGGATTATTCACAACTAACGAGTCAGTAATATCACTCGTGGCCTCACTTATCGTGCCGATGTTTATCTATCAATTCGGCGATGCTTTACAAATTAATTTTGCGAATGCGTTGCGAGGTATTGCAGATGTAAGACCAATGATGTGGATTGCATTCATTGCGTATTTTATCATATCACTTCCTGCAGGATATCTTTTTGGTTTCATTTTTGAATGGGGAGTTGTGGGTGTTTGGATGGCATTTCCATTTGGCTTAACCAGCGCAGGTATTATGCTATATGCTCGTTTTAGATACAAAACACAATCGTAACATACCATCTATTTAAAGATAAAGAACCAATTATTCCTTTTTTTGTTAATAAAAAACAAAGGACATTCACTTTGTTTAATACCACGGTTATGATCGGGAAACAAGCTCTTAATTAACTGCTATTTCGAATTAGAGCCTATATCGTGAGATATATAAATCAATCATTACACCGTAAAACATTTGTTTCAAAAATGATAATAGGTATTATTACTGAATGCCATAAGTTTACAACAAAATAAGAAGAAAAGTGAAACAAACAGTAAAGCATATCTTTATATATATTACGGTTTATTTGTTAGCATTACCATGTCATGCGCAACATCAACCGTTTGAAATAAAAAAAAAACCACTACATCCTATGCAACGGACCCTAATCTCATTGGGTGAAATTGCCGGATTAAATCTATTTGTTTGGTCGTATGATCGATATGTGATGAATGCAGATTTTGCTCATATTAACATGGGTACCATACGTAAAAATTTTGACACAGGATTTGTCTGGGATAATGACCAATTAGGCACAAATTTTATAATGCATCCTTATCATGGAGCACTCTATTTTAATGCTGCTCGTTCTAACGGTTTTAGTTATTTTCAATCGATACCTTTTACTAGCTTCGGAAGTTTTATGTGGGAGTGTTTTCTCGAGAATGAAGCTCCATCCATTAATGATTTTATTGCAACAACAGCGGCCGGCAGCATGTATGGAGAAATCATATATCGGCTTTCGGGTAAGGTTATTAACAATTCGAGCAAAGGTGCCAACAGAGTATTTAGAGAAATTCTAACGGGTGTTATTTCACCTACCAGAGAATTAAATAGATTGATTACAGGCGAAGCATGGAAATATTCAAAAATATCATCTACCGACCACACTCCCGTAGATTTCAACTTATCAGCAGGTGTTAGATGGTTGCAACCTGAATATAATCATCCCTATTCGCCTTATGCACAAATGTCTCTACGTTTAGTCTATAATAAAGAAAAAAAAGAGATTGAGTTGCCGTTTGATTGGTTTTCATTAGGCTTACGTTTTTGTGCGGGCCAAAAATCGTTTTACGTTAACCAAATGGATATAACCGGAGTATTATGGAACAGGTATTATCCTCAAAAAAATGGAAGCGAATGGGGATTCGGCATCTATCAACATTTCGATTATTGGGATTCGCCTACACATGAATATAAAAAAACGCCCTATAGATTTGCACAAGTATTAGCATTAGGACCCGGTGTTTATTATAAAAATAAAAAAGAGCGTAAGTTACAATTCAATTGGGAGTTTTATATTACAGGTATTGGACTTGGTGGAGCTTTATCGGATTTCTATTGGGTCGACATGCGTGATTATAATTTTGGTAGCGGTTTCAGCACCGATTCAAAAATTAAAATCTCAGCTTTCAACAACTCGATTCGATTTAATCTTAGTGCCGGAAATTATTCACTTTTTACTTGGGCGGGATATCAAAAAAACAGAAATCTATACGATGAAAAGCTAAATGATTTGAATGTTCAAGGCGATGAAGGTTATACCAACTTCACATCTATAGAAACCGAGATTGGGTATTGGTCCAATCAATATAAATGGAATATTAGCTTTTCTCCGGAATTCATCAATCGACACACAAAATATAAGTATCATCCTTCACATAACTACTCAACATGGAGCTTTAGCATAAATGCAGGATATACCTTTTGAAAACAGATAAAATCAGAGATAATATTATGAAGTTTTGTGAAAACTTTATGAGCTCTTATGCATTATTAATCAGCCAAAAAGATTATTTTTGCAACTTGATAATTATCTAAAAACATATGAAACTTGATTTACTTACGGCCATATCACCAATTGATGGTCGTTATAGAGGCAAAACTGAAACATTGGCAGCTTATTTCTCAGAATTTGCATTGATTAAATATCGTGTACAAGTAGAGATTGAGTATTTTATAGCATTATGCGAATTACCTTTACCACAGTTAGTTGGTATTGATCCCAAAACATTCGATACACTTCGTGAAATTTATCGCAATTTCACTGAAGCCGATGCACAACGTGTAAAAGATATTGAGAGTGTAACCAACCACGATGTAAAAGCAGTTGAATACTTTATTAAAGAAAAATTCGATGCAATAGGAGGATTGGAGGCTTACAAAGAGTTTATCCACTTTGGCCTTACATCGCAAGATATCAATAATACATCCGTCCCTTTGTCTATTAAAGAGGCTTTGAATGATGTTTATTATCCGCTACTAAACCAACTGATTGCACAATTAGAATCATATGCTAATGATTGGAAAGAAATTCCAATGCTTGCCAAGACGCATGGTCAACCTGCATCGCCAACACGTTTGGGAAAAGAGATTATGGTGTTTGCATATCGTTTAAAAAAGCAATTGAAACAATTACAAATTTGTTCGATAACAGCAAAATTTGGTGGTGCAACCGGAAATTATAATGCACATCATGTAGCATATCCACAATACGATTGGAAAGAATTTGGTGATAATTTTGTTGCCAATAAATTAGGATTAGAGCGCGAAGAGTATACAACTCAAATTGCAAATTATGATAATTTATCTGCTATATTCGATGCGATGAAACGCATCAATACCATTATCATTGATATGAATCGTGATTTTTGGCAGTATATTTCTATGGAATACTTCAAGCAAAAAATCAAAGCAGGAGAAGTAGGTTCGAGTGCAATGCCCCATAAAGTTAACCCAATCGATTTTGAAAACTCTGAAGGTAATTTAGGTATTGCGAATTCCATATTTGAGCATTTATCGGCAAAACTACCGATTTCACGCTTACAAAGAGATTTAACAGACTCTACCGTATTACGCAATGTCGGTGTTCCATTTGGACACGTGGTTATCGCCATTCAAAGTTCTCTTAAAGGTTTAGGTAAATTATTAATCAATGAAGCGGCAATAGCAGCCGATTTAGATAATTGCTGGAGTGTAGTAGCGGAGGCTATACAAACCATTTTACGCCGAGAAGCCTATCCTAACCCATATGAAGCATTAAAAGCATTAACTCGTACCAATGAAGCAATAACAGAGAAGTCAATCAAGAACTTTATTGACGAGTTGGATGTTAATGAAAATATAAAACAAGAATTAAGAACAATTACACCTCATACATATACAGGTGTTTAATTTACAAGAATAAACGTGTTAAAAAATAAGGCCGTGAGGCCAAAGTTTAATTTTATTTGAATATAATAATGAGCACAGAAAATGAAGAATGGCGCAACAGCTCAAATGATGAGAATGTAGGAGCCAGCCGCGATGGTAATAGATCTTATAATAGAGAAGGTGGATACAATAATCGCCCGTCGTACAACCGCGAAGGTGGTGATCGTCCTTATCGCCCAAGATTTAATCCTAATAATGATGGAGGAGAACGTAGATCATACAACAATGATCGCCCTCAACGCCCTTACAATCGTGACAATAGCGACCGTCCACAAAGACCTTACAATCGCGACAATAACGATCGTCCTCAAAGATCTTATAATAATGACCGACCATATCGTCCAAGATTTAACTCTAACGGCGATGGAGAAGAAAGACGTCCATACAACAATGATCGCCCTCAAAGACCATATAACAATGACCGTCCTCAAAGATCATATAATAACGATCGCCCAAGATATAATTCAAATAATGAAGGTGGAGAACGTCCTTATCGCCCACGCTACAACAATGATGAGAACAACTCGTATGGAGGAAATTCATATAGCGGAGGAAACTCATATGGAGGTGGAAACTCGTATGGAGGTGGATATGGCAACCGCCAACAAAGACCACAGCGCCCTTACAATAATCGCGGTGGTAATGATGGTTATAATAAATACAATAACCGTCCACAACGTCGCACAGATGGCTATGACCCAAATGCGAAATATAGCAAAAAGAAACAAATTGAATATAAAGAGCAATTTACCGATCCGAATGAGCCTATTCGCTTGAATAAATTTTTGGCGAATGCTGGTATATGTTCACGTCGTGAGGCTGATGAGTACATCACTTCGGGAGCGATCACTGTAAATGGTGAAATCGTAACCGAATTAGGTACAAAAATTAAACGTTCGGATGAAGTAAAATTCAATGATCAAGCTGTAAGTATAGAACGTAAAATTTACGTTTTGCTTAATAAGCCTAAAAATTGTGTTACAACATCTGATGATCCTCAAGAACGTAAAACCGTTATGGATTTAGTGAAAGGAGCTTGTACTGAACGTATATATCCTGTAGGAAGATTGGACAGAAATACAACTGGTGTATTATTATTGACCAATGATGGCGACTTGGCATCTAAACTTACGCATCCTAAATATTTGAAGAAAAAGATTTATCATGTTCACCTTGATAAAAATTTGACCAAAGCAGATATGGAGCAAATTGCAACGGGAATCCAGCTTGAAGATGGAGAAATCCACGCAGATGCTATTAGCTATGCAGATGAGAAAAAAGATTCAGTAGGCATCGAAATTCACTCTGGAAAAAATCGCATAGTACGTCGTATTTTCGAATCATTGGGATACAAAGTAATGAAACTAGATCGCGTATTCTTTGCGGGATTAACTAAAAAAGGACTTCGTCGTGGTGACTGGCGTTACTTAACTGAAGCAGAAGTTAACTATCTTCGTATGGGTTCTTTTGAATAATAAAAAGAGATAAAAATAAAAACATAGTCAGCAATCGGTAGTGATAATTCCGACTGCTGGCTATCTTGTTAATATTATAAAGTACACACGATAATTATGGAGAAAATTAGTAGAACAAGAATTGTTGATTTGCTAAAGAGAGATGATTTCGGAGCAAAAGTCAACGTAAAAGGATGGGTTCGTACTCGTAGAGGTAGCAAACAAGTTAATTTTATTGCATTGAATGATGGTTCTACAATTAATAATGTACAGATTGTTGTAGATTTATCGAATTTCGACGAAGAGATGCTTAAACTGATTACTACAGGAGCTTGTGTGAGCGTAAATGGTATCATGGTAGAGTCGCAAGGATCTGGACAAAAGGTAGAAATACAAGCAAATGAAATTGAAGTTTTAGGTGCTTGTGATAATACATATCCACTACAAAAGAAAGGTCATACTTTAGAATTCCTTCGTGAGATTGCACATTTACGTCCACGCACTAACACGTTTGGCGCTGTATTCCGCATTCGTCATAACATGGCAATGGCTATTCACCAATTCTTTCACGAAAGAGGTTTTGTATATTTCCATACACCAATTATCACTGCTTCTGACTGTGAAGGCGCTGGCCAAATGTTCCAAGTGACTACAAAAAATCTTTATGATTTAAAGAAAGACGAAAACGGCTCAATCACATATGATGATGACTTTTTCGGAAAACAAGCGAGCCTTACCGTATCGGGACAATTGGAAGGAGAGCTAGCAGCAACAGCATTAGGTGCTATCTACACTTTTGGACCAACTTTCCGTGCTGAAAATTCAAATACTCCACGCCACTTGGCTGAATTTTGGATGATTGAACCTGAAGTTGCCTTCAACGATATTGTTGATAACATGGACTTGGCTGAAGATTTCATCAAATATTGCGTGCAATGGGCTTTGGACAATTGTATGGATGACATCAAGTTCTTGAATGATATGTTCGATAAAGAGTTGATTGAGCGTCTTCAAAGTGTTTTGAAAGAAAGTTTTGTTCGCTTGCCTTACACTGAAGGTATTGAAATATTAGAGAAAGCCGTTCTTGATGGTCATAAATTTGAGTTCCCTATTTATTGGGGGGTAGACTTGGCTTCAGAGCATGAACGTTATTTAGTGGAACACCACTTCAAACGCCCGGTGATTCTTACTGATTACCCGAAAGAAATTAAGGCATTCTACATGAAACAAAATGAAGATGGTAAAACAGTTCGTGCTATGGATGTATTGTTCCCTAAAATTGGAGAAATCATCGGTGGATCAGAACGCGAAGCTGATTATGGAAAATTGCAAACACGTATTGAAGAGATGGAGATTCCAGCTAAAGATATGTGGTGGTATTTAGACACTCGTCGTTTTGGAACTTGTCCTCACTCTGGATTTGGTTTAGGATTTGAGCGTCTATTATTATTCGTAACTGGTATGTCAAACATTCGCGACGTGATTCCATTCCCTCGCACACCTCGTAACGCAGAATTCTAATATAGAAATAATATAAAAAAATCCCGTAAGCGTATGCTTGCGGGATTTTTTTATATTATTTCTTACTTACTTCAACTATCTGAGTAGGCGATTGTGAAGCATTTCTTATTTCAACTTGCTCAATCACAGATTGGGCAAGAGATGTAAAGGCTTGACCGGTTATTGAATCATCGTTCAAGGCAATGGGAGTACCATTGTCGCCATTTTCGCATATGCTTTGAACAATAGGAATCTGTCCTAACAGAGGAACATGTAACTCCTGTGCCAATCTTTTTGCACCCTCTTTACCAAAAATATAATATTTATTATTGGGCAATTCAGCAGGCGTAAAGTATGCCATATTTTCGACAAGTCCTAAAATTGGAACGTTTACTTTGTCATTCATAAACATATTTATACCTTTTCGTGCATCGGCTAGGGCCACAGCTTGTGGAGTACTAACCACAATTGCACCTGTAATGGCCAATGTCTGTACCAAAGTAAGATGAATATCACTCGTACCGGGAGGTAAATCTAATAAAAAAAAGTCTAAATCGCCCCAAGCAGCATCGGCTATCAACTGTTTTAATGCATTACTTGCCATCCCTCCACGCCACAATGTTGCTTGATTGGGATCCACAAAAAAACCTATCGACAATAATTTAACACCATATTTTTCTACCGGCACAATCAAATCGCGACCTTCTATATGCTCCGAATAAGGTCGCGCATCTTCTACATCAAACATTTTTGGCATTGAAGGTCCAAAAATATCGGCATCAAGCAAACCTACTTTGTAGCCCAGTTTAGCCAATGCAACAGCTAAATTAGCCGAAATGGTAGATTTTCCAACACCACCCTTCCCTGATGATATTGCAATTACATTCTTCACTTGCGGAAGTAACTTTCCTACTTCAGGGCGTGCAGCCTGCTTACTTTCAACTGTTATCGAAACCTCTATATCATTTGATATTTCGCGATGAATTGCAGCTTCAGCAGCTTTTAAAACCGACTTCATAAATGGATCGGTAGGTTTATCAAAAATGATAGAAAAATGAACCTTCATCCCGTCAATTCGTATATTGTCGGCTATCATTTCGGCTTCAATAAGATTTTTACCATTACCTGGATATCTTACGGTTGCCAATGCATCTTCAATCAATTTAGGATATAATGTCATAGCTTTTTTATTTACTTGTTTGTAATCCACTCCGCTTACTGCGATTATAGCTTCGATAGGAATCGAGTTCTATTTCTACATCTGGTTCATGAAGTACACCTTCTTGAGGGAGTATAAACTTGATGTATTTTATATTCAAACCTCTATCGAGCCATTGCTGTTCATAGTAAGTTTTAATACTAAGAATATCGTCAGCCATACCGGAGTGATATAAATCTTCCGTCATAACTTCGACTGGCAATTTATTCTCATCAATCATATATTTAGTATATGTGTATAAAAAATCGCTGTCGGTTTTTAAATGCACAATTCCGTCAGGAACTAAGAATTTGCGATAACGTTCCATAAAATAAGTAGAAGTCAAACGCTTTGTAGCCTTTTTCATTTGTGGATCAGAGAATGTTAGCCAAATTTCGCTCACTTCTCCTTCTGCAAAAAAACGATCAATAATTTCAATATTCGTACGAATAAAAGCGACATTATTCATCTCATCTTTCAATGCCTCTGTTGCACCTGTCCACATACGTGCCCCTTTAATATCAATCCCGATAAAATTTTTATTAGGAAATTTTTTTCCTAAACCAACTGTATATTCACCACGACCACATCCCAATTCGAGTACGATTGGATGATCATTTTTGAAAAAATCTTTTTGCCATTTTCCCTTCATCTCGAAAGGGACATTGTCGGCTATCGAATATGGATATTCAAAAACATGCGGGTAACTTGCCATATCGGCAAACTTCTGTAATTTTCCTTTTCCCATTATATCATTAGGTTTGGTTACAAAGTTAAGTAGTTCAGAGTAAACACAAAAATAAAGGAGGATTCTTTTTAACCCTCCTTTATTTTATATAGTGTATAAAAACATTATTCAACAATCGTCACCCAGTTGTGTACATCGGGTTCATCACCATACTGAATAGCACGAAGTTTATTATAAAGTGCTGTTGATATTGGACCAGGTTTACCATCTTTTGAGATAACATACGAATGGTTATTTTCAGGGTCATCAATGCGTTGAATGGGGCTGATTACAGCAGCCGTTCCACATGCTCCTGCTTCCTCGAATGTAGATAGTTCTTCTTCTGGGATTGGACGACGTTCAACATCCAGACCCATATCTTCGGCCAATTGCATCAAACTTTTATTGGTTATTGAAGGCAAAATAGAGGATGATAATGGCGTGATGTAAGTGTTATTCTTGATACCAAAAAAGTTAGCAGCGCCACATTCATCAATATATTTATGTTCTTTTGCATCTAAATAAAATTCGGCAGAATAACCAGCATCATGTGCTTCTTTACTTGCACGCAAACTTGCAGCATAGTTTCCTCCGACCTTAAATGTACCCGTACCATGAGGTGCAGCACGATCATATTTGCGAGTAATGACATATGGGTTTGTAGAAAAGCCACCTTTAAAGTAAGGTCCAACGGGTGTCACAAAAATGACAAACAAATATTCGTCAGCCGGTTTAACTCCCACTTGCGCACCAGTACCGATTAATAAAGGACGAATATAAAGAGAAGCACCCGTTTCGTAAGGAGGAATAAAACGTTCGTTAAGTTTAACTACTTTCAATACAGCTTCTTTAAAACGTTCGGTGGGCAATTCGGCCATCAATATACCTTTACAAGTAGATTGCAATCGAGCTGCATTTTCTTCTAAGCGGAAAATACGAATTTTACCATCCTTACCTCTGAAAGCCTTTAAACCTTCAAAAGCTTCTTGACCATAATGAAGACAAGTAGCTGCCATATGCAGATTAATTGTCTCCGAGCTACTCACTTCTAATTCACCCCATTTACCTTCGCGATTATAGATTCTTACATTATAATCAGTTGGCATATAACCAAACGAAAGTTTAGACCAATCGATTTCTTTCATTTTTTGTTGTATTAATAGTTATTCACTTAAACCACAAAATTAATCTTTATTATTAAGATTCATATTGTTCGTTCAACAATTTTTCGACCTCTTTATCGACTTTCGCTAGTTTAGTTGTACAATAAGCGATGATCTCATTGGCTTCTTTTAGTTTCTTACTCAAGTCGTCAATTTCCAATTCATTGTTATCGATTTGTTGTACTATTCTTTCTAAGCGTGCCATAGCTTGTGAGTAAGTTTCTTTTTTAGCTGCCATTTTATTTATTATTATCAGTTACAATCGATGTGATTACACCATTTGTTAATTGAGTTGTAATTATATCATTTTTATGAATCTGTGTAACATCTGTCAATATTTTACCATTTGCAAATGTGATACTATACCCTTTTGAAAGAATTCTATCGGGAGATATATCGTATAAACGTTGCCGAATCATATTTAAATTATTCTGCTGAAAAGACAAAGATGATTTAATCGATGTCTTTAAATTATTATGAGATAAAATGAGTCGTATTTTTGAATCATTAATTTGTTTAGTTACAAGTGCCGGTATTCTATTTTTCAGAATGTGAAGTCGATTATATTCCCTCGTCAAGAGCTGTACGGTTTTTTCTTGTATTTTTTTAGACAATTCGTTCAAATAAAGAGCAGCATTTTCGTTATGACCGATTAAATATTCGGCTGCAGCCGTAGGGGTTTTCACACGAATAGCAGCCACATGATCGAGTAATGTTTCATCACGCTCGTGCCCGATACCAACAATGATTGGAAGGCTGAATTGTGCGCATGCGGCAGCCAATAGATAGGTATCGAAACCTGATAGATCGGATGTAGCACCACCACCACGGATAATCACCACAACATCAAACTCGTTTATTCGCGAATTTATATCGTCCAATGCCTGTAATATAGAGTTTTCAACTTGCGCACCTTGCATGATTGCGGGAAATAATTGGGTCGAAAAAGCATAACAATTTGGATTATTATCGAGTTGATGCTTAAAATCTTCATACCCTGCAGCAGTAGCAGATGAAATGACAGCAATACGCTGTATCAACATAGGCAATGGCAATTCTTTATTGAGAGTTAACACTCCTTCCTTTTCGAGTTGCAAAAGAATTTCTCGTCTACGTCTATCTTTATCGCCTATGGTATAAGTAGGGTCAATGTCGTGAACGGTTAAACTATATCCATAAAGTTCATGAAATTGTATGGATACTCGAACCAATACCTTTATTCCAGAGTCAAATGGTTGATGGGTAGTTTCTTCAAAATATGGACGTAATATTTTAAAAACCGACGACCATATTATACCTCGAGCTTTTGCGATTAGCTGATGATTGCGCTTATCGCTTTGGATAAATTCAAGATAACAGTGCCCATTGTTAATGCGAACATCACTCAATTCAGCCTTTACCCAATACTCATTGGGCATAGACTGCTCTATCGACTGACGAACTCGTTTATTTAATTCGTCTAATGTAAATATATCTCCTATCATTGTTGATTTTGATATGCTTTCCAAATATCGGGCAAACCATATCCATATATATTATTAGGATATTCAGAACAATTACCTACAGAACGCACCAAATCGATTATTTGTTTGGCTGTTAAATGAGGCAATGCCTGCCATAAACAAGCTACCATTCCACAAATAATTGGCGAAGCAAATGAAGTGCCATTCGCAGTTGTCAAACTACCATCTTTATCCATTATAGTTGTTTGAAAGCCATACGCCACTACATCTGGTTTGATACGATTATCGACTGTATTTCCAATAGATGAAAAAGGAGCCAATACACCCTTTTTATCAACAGCTCCGACTGCTATTATATTTTCAGCATCGGCAGGAGGTGTTATTTTTTTCCAACTTCCTGCACCCGAGTTACCTGCGCTACATACCATCACCATCCCTTTATCGGCTATTTTAGAAGCTTGACGCGAAATTAAAGAATACTTACCATCCAAATGATGCAGTTGGTAATTTTTGGTTTTATCATCGAAATTGTAATATCCCAATGAGGAATTAATAACATCTACACCAACGCTATCAGCAAACTCAACAGCAGCTGCCCAATAGTCTTGCTCCACAAGATGCTCAGACGACTCGTCTTCACTACGCAGTAACCAATAAGAAGCTTCGGGCGCAGTGCCCACCATTAAATAAGGTATGTTCATTGCCATACATGACAAAACACCTAATCCATGACTTTCTTCTGCAAAAATATCAGAGTTAGAATTAACAAAATCTTTTGTTCCCACTATCTTTAAATTTCGCATAGCCGCAATTCTGTCCATATTATGAAAACCGGCGTCAATTACAGCAATTGTCATTCCGCTTCCTTTATATCCTTTATGATGGAGGTTTACGCCATTGATTTGTGATATTTGTTTTTGAGCTTTGCCGTAGATGGAATCGGTTAAAAAAGTTTGATTTTTTATACTATCCCTTTGAGGCGGATAAATTGTATATTTTGGAGCTATCCATACCTTTTCCATGCCTTTAACAAAAGAGAATTTGGCGATTGAATCGAGCACGAGAGAATCGCTACAACTTATCGTCACAAAATTATCCCATTTACCTTTCGCCACAATCGGAACATTGAAACGTTGAATCTGTGCAATATAGTCGGCACAAACCGGTAGGTCGGTAGAATCAATAGGCAACTGCTGTCTTCTACGTCGCTCAATCGCTTTTTTGGATAAGAATTCTTCAGGATGATCCAAAGAAAAATGTGTCATTGCTTTATCGCGTAAATAAATGCGATACTTCAATGAATCGGTTGTTTGAGCTATCGTACCGATAGCAAACATCAACAATATTAAGGTCAATATATTTTTCATTGTGCACAATCATCAAAAATCAGAATTCTCTGATATAGCTAGCCCAATTCCTCTTTGCGAAGCAATATATGCGCCGCCTAACACTTTTTTATCATCGTAAAACACAGCCGACTGTCCGGGAGTTATGGCAGACGCCTCACTCAAAAATTTCACAAACAAGCGTCCATCATCTAATCTTTTCACTTTACATGGAATAGGTTTACTTCTATATCGTATGCGAACGGAAAGATGATTGCAATTCATCATTTCATCTTCATTCACCAATAAGTCTTGTTCACAAAGCATGTAACTAGCTTGTAATTGTTCTGCATCTCCCAGAATCACCGTGTTTTTTTCGGGATTAATCTTTAATACATAAGCAGGTTTACCCAATGCAATTTCTAATCCTTTACGTTGCCCCACAGTATAATATGGAAAACCTTTATGTACTCCTAGCTTGACACCTTTAGAAGATACGAAAGCTCCTTCACCAATTTCATCATCAATATTAGGGAAATGCTCTTTTAAAAAGTCTCTATAATCACCTTTTATAAAACAAACTTCCATACTTTCACCTTCTTTAGATTTTGCCTCATATCCTTTTTCTAATAAATATTCGCGCACTTTTATCTTGGTATAATCGCCTAAAGGAAAGATACAACGTTTTAAAACATCTTGCTGAAGACGCCATAAAAAATAGGATTGATCTTTTTTTTCATCATCCCCAGCTATTATATATCGGTGTCCATTAAAATCTTCAAGACGCGAATAATGCCCTGTTGCGATCCAAGCACAGTTCAACTTATCAGCCCACTCCATCAACATCCTAAATTTTAAAAGAGGATTACACATGACACATGGATTGGGTGTTCGTCCTTTACAATATTCGTCTATAAAGTTTTTTACGACCAAGCTTTTAAATGCATCTCTTTCATCAGCTACATAGTGTTCAATATCCATAGCATCGGCCAACTCTTTTGCCTCTTTAGGTTCATCGCCCCATACACGCATGGTTACACCTACTATTTGATATCCTTTTTCTTTCAACATTAAACAAGTAGCAGTACTATCAATACCACCACTCATCCCTACCAACACTCTTTTATCTCTATCAACCATTTATTTACTTTTATATCGTGCAAAAATACTTCTTTATTAATATTACTCTATCAACGTAGAATATTTTTTTGGCATTGCATGAAAAAGAAACAAGCTATTAAGAATATAAACCGATTTTATTAATAATATATGGCCTGTTTTATTATGCTTTACCATAATAAAACAGGCCATTAATGCTGATTAATACTGCAGATAAATATATAATATCAACTTACAGTCTCTGGTATATCGTCATTTTTATCACGATTTTTAATAACTTCCATTGCATCGTCATACTGATCGTCATTGACCATTACCGAAACCGTTGGACTAAGATATGGAGCTAAAGAAGAAATCAAGCCGTCTTTAACTTCTGCGATTATTCCATTACTTTCGAGTAACCCTTTTACAAGTTCTGCTTCCCATCTTGAGCCATTAAAAACCTCGACGATCTGGCCTTTATCTTTTGATTCGTTCATTGTAGTATTGTTATTAGTTTATAGTTCTTTCGTAGATGAAGCTCTTAAAAATAGAACATATATAAAAAGGAGTTTGTTTATTTATTAAACAATATATTTTAATTCTCAAATAAAAAAATAGTCTATATTTGCATTACATAACACATTTATTAAGTTATTAATGCATAGAATTTTATTTATTGTTTTTCTTTATAACCTATTTTCCACCCAATATATCATGGCACAGGAAGATAAAGATTATAAAGTTAATAAAGAATTATACACATATTATCATCAATGTCAAGTAAACATTGGCAATCCAAGCGTTTTATTAATGATCGATTCATTAAACTCCATGGCAAAAGCCCGCGAGGATGTACGAATGCTGGCAGTTTCGCTATCATTAAAACTCGATTATTATTATTTCAAAGGCGAAAATGAGGATAGTATCATAAAATATGTAAATCAAGTAAAGGATTTCGCAAAAGCGACCAATCAGCTTAAATATTATTATTTTGCATGGAGTGATAGATTGATTTTACACTATTTAAAGACCGGAAATTCAACTCTCGCACTTTTTCAAGCGCAAGAGATGCTAAAAGATGCTCAGCAAAGAGATAGTAAAATAGGACTACTAGCATGTTATAATAGCCTTTATCAGATTTACGAAATAAAGGATCTTAAAAGCTTGGCAATTGAATACTGTTTGAAAGCAATTGAGTTAACCGAAAACTATAAAATGGATAACTATAATATCGCTTTCTACTATACAACAGCTGCAAAATATTACATTGACCAACACGAATTACAATTAGCAAGAGAATACCTAACCAAAGCTGAAGATAATGCAAATGCAGAAATTCATATGGTAAAAGTTAAATTGGCACATGTACATTATTATTTAGCACTAAATAACCCTAGTAAAGCGTGGGAAATATTACAAGAGTGTAGAAACATATACGATATCGACAAAAAAAATGCTGTATACAGAAAAGCATTTTATGAAAACGAATTTCAATATTACAAAAAAACCGGTCAATATCATAAAGCACTTGAAGCTGCTGACAATCAAATAGCAGAAGAACTATTACTCAATGAATCGGCTTTAAAAAACAGTCATTATAGAATGAAAGGTGAAATCTATTTAGCGATGAACCGCAAAGAACTAGCAGCCGATTTTTTTCATAAATATATAGAACACGAAGACTCGGTTAGACTTAATAATGAGCAAATTACAACCAGCGGATATGCGACTTTAGTAAATCTTGAAAAAGTAGAAAAAGAAAAAAATGAACTATTGCTTCATGCACAAAAAAAAGAATTACATACCAAGCAAATTATTATTTTCTCGCTTGTAGCTCTACTAGGGCTTGTATTATACTTTTTATATCGAGAAAACTTATTAAACAAGTGCCTGGTTAAATCTGAAGAAGATTTAAGAAAAGCCAAAAACAAGGCTGAAAGTGCCAGCAAAATAAAAACTAATTTCATACAAAGCATGTCTCATGAAATTAGAACACCACTCAATTCAATTGTAGGTTTCTCACAAATTCTCGGCAGTAAATATGAAAATGATATAGAGAGCAAAGAGTATGCGTCAATTATCGAAACCAATAGTAATCATCTGTTACGTTTAATCAATCATGTATTAGAGTTATCCGATTTAGATAAATTGGAGGATATCGATTGCAATTTTGTTACCGATATTAATGAATGCTGCAATTTAAGTATTGAAACAGTACGAAAATATGTTCAAGAAGGTGTTGAACTCAACTTTACACCAACAACTAAGAGGTTGATTATTACCAGCAATCCAGAACGCATTATACAAGTTTTAAACAATATTTTGCACAATGCAACTAAATTTACACAGAAAGGTGCAATAAATTTAACGTATAACTACACTGAGAAAGAAAAAATAATATATTTTTGCATTACCGATACAGGATGTGGTATACCACAAGATAAATACGAAGAGGTGTTTAATCGCTTTTCGAAATTAAATACCTACACGCAAGGATCGGGATTAGGTCTTTCTATTTCACAAGAAATTGCAAGAAGAATGGGAGGCGATTTGTATATAGACAAGAACTATGCTAATGGAGCACGTTTTATTTTTAGTATTCCTTATAAATAGTTTATTAATTTAATACACAGTAAAATGAAAAAGTATTTATTGCTACCGCTTTTAGTTTTGGGTAGTTTAACAAGTTGTCAGCAAGAAGACATTGCAGAAGTCACAGCGAGTAATGAAATCGGATTTGAAGCTTCAATAGAAGGGGTGACTACTCGTTCGGGGGCTAATCTTGATATTATTTCTCTTTGCGCAGAGTATGATAAAGCATTTTCGAGCTTCAACTTAAAAATGGAAAAGCACAATTGGAAAAATCATGAAAAAAACGAAATCGATTTTTATGCACATTATCCATTACTGTCTGAAGATTTGCAGCTTGACACCGAACGCTTTGTAAAAGGTGGCGAAAACTATTTTTTTGCTAAAGTCACAGCTAAACACAATGACAAAAAGGTCTCTTTGAAATTTAAACATATGACTGTTCCTGTTGCAGTTTATGTGATGGATGAAAATGGTAATGAACAAAAGCCAAAATCGGTTCGCGCAAGCATTAAAAACAAAGGTTTGCAAAACATGAAAACCGGAACCATATCTACAAATAGAATTTCAGAAGTTGAAAATACAGAATTGATCGCTACATCGAGTGAGGAGTTTACCTATCTATTGCCCCAAACAATCAAAGAAGGAACAATATTTGAAGTTAGATTGAATGACAACACTCAAGCAACAGCAAGATTAAGCAAAACAGTTCAACTATCTAATAGCAATACATACAAGTTCGTAATAGATAAAGGGAATTTAGATATTTCAATTTTTGATCCAGTAATTCCACTTTAATTTAAAGTAATAATCTATATATAAAAATAGCCGACTCTATAATGGAGCCGGCTATTTTTATATATAGATATTAATATCAATATTTTGCCGATTGAATTATTTTCTTTGGGATATCGGTGTTATCCATCACACCATTAAACAGTTGCGACCCTGCACCTACTGCATAAACCGGTACATAACCTGCAGTATGACTTCCATGTGCCCAGTTGACCATTGCAATTTGATTCATAATCTCTTTTGCACGTGCTGCCAATGGTTCGTTCCGTGCATAAAGATTCTCTTCATATTTCACTTTATTTTTCACAAAAGATTTTTCAAACTCATCGCGAAGTATTTTTTCTTGTTCCCATGAAATCGGGGTTTCATTCCAGAAACCCAACTCTTCTCCTAACAACTGCTTCATATCGTTCCATGAAACATGGTTATCTTTTTCTTTGCGTAATTCAACCATTTTGTTCGATAGCACATCGGCAGATTTTTGCTGATATTTCAAAGCTTGCAAATTCATTTGATAGCGATTATTACCAAGCGATAATCCACCGGTTTCATGATCGGCAGTAACAACTATCAATGTTTCCTTCGGATGTTTCTTATAAAAGTCGTATGCCACTTGGATGGCTTGATCCATATCAATAATTTCTTCGAATGTGGTTAAGGCATCATTTGAGTGACTACTCCAGTCTATTTTACCACCTTCAACCATTAAAAAGAAACCCTTCTTATTATCTTTCATCAAAAAATCAATAGCACTTTCTGTGATTTGCGCTAAAGTCAAATCATCATCATCGCGATCAATTGCATAAGGAAGACTAGATGGATCGGCATCCTCCTCTTGTATTAAAATCATACGCTTTGCTTTTGATGATTTTTCGCCAAATTCGTCCAATCCTCTTGCCAATGTATATCCGGCTTCTGCAAAAATAGGATATATACTGGGGGCATCTTTCTTCTCGAATGTTTGATCAGGTTTTAAAAATCCGGAACCAGCGAAAAAATCAAAATTTGATTTTGTGATATCATTAGCTATTTCATAATACATACTACGACTAGGTTGATGAGCATAAAATGCAGCCGGTGTTGCATGATCAACGCTTACACTGGTAGCGACCCCCACTTTTTTGCCAGCTTGTTTTGCATAATGAGCAACTGAATGAATGGGATTTTTATCTTCATCTACACCAATAGCTCCATTATATGTTTTTACACCGGTAGCAAGTGCAGTACCTGCCGCAGCCGAATCTGTAACCGGATTGGTTGCTGAGAATGTATAAGCTACACCCGTAGCCGGAAACTGGGTAAATAATAAAGGCGAACGGCCTATTTTTCCATCATCAAGCGATGAACGATACATTTCGGTACCATTGACATGGTTAATTCCCATACCGTCACCAATAAAGTAAAAAACATATTTAGCCTGTCCATGTGCAAATGTGACAAGTAATACAAAACAGAGTAAACTTAAAATTCTTTTCATCATATTGAGTCTTTTATATTGATAAGCAAATATAGTAAATCTATGAGCGAGTAAATTGTAATTTAATAATATTAACCCATTTAACGCTACAAATGATTCTTCACATATCAGTCATTCATGAATCAAAAACAATGGAGATATAAACACTAACAATTAAGAAGATTAAATCATACATTTAACATTGTTAAATGTATGATTTATGATAGTAAACATTGACTATTTTAAAAGATATGAATCATGGATGATAGACAAAATAAATGGAGTCAGCATTGCAGATCATCAATCGTATGAAATATGGAATAAATTCAATTTTATTTCCTCCTGATATAGATTAGTCAAATAAAATGAATATACGATTAATACGAAAGTATATATTGCATTCTACTGACCACCAATATAGTATATTTTACAAGATTCGAGCTAATATTATCTATAATTTTATATAAAACTTGCATGGAATGTACAATATGGAGAGAAATGTTTTTATTTTTGCATTTTATAAATAAACACAATCTATCAAATGAGAATTAAATCATTAGCAGCTGTTATATGTTTGTTATTGTTATCATTTTCTGTGAGTTCTTGCTTAAAGGATGATACAAATACAAATTTTAGTCCGAATGCCGTCGTTATGGCTTTTGAACTGGACAAAGTACTCGGGGTTAATTACATTTTCACAATCGATCAATTGCGAGGTCAAATCTATAATCAAGATTCGCTTCCTGTTGGTTCGGATACAATCATTGATAGAATTCTTATTACAAAATTATCTGTTGCCGGTATTGCTACAGTAAGAAACTCTGACAATACGCAAGATTCGATTCTAAACATTAGTGATTCTTTGAATCTTGTCGGTACGATGGAAAAGCCTTTCAAATTTAAAGTTTGGGCTCCTGATCTACTCGTTCACAAAGAATATTCATTGGAGGTTCGTGTTCACCAGCAACAACCCGATTCTTTGACATGGGGTGAGAATCCATGGACAACGACTTTTGCACCTTCTATCACCGGCATACAAAAATCGGTTGTATTAAATAATGAAATATTTGTTTATGGCCCTAATAGTCCGGTTTATAAAACAGATGTTACGAATGGCAAAACTTGGAGTTCGGCTACAGTAAATGGGCTTCCGAATACAGAGTTAACATCGTTAATTCATTCCGATAACAAGTTGTACGCTACTGTTGCTAATTCTACCGATGCATATACATCAACAGATGGTATCAATTGGACTTTAGCCAATTTGGGTAATGATATCGTAACGTTTATCGCTCCAATTAGTAATATCATCACAGCGATTAAAACGGTAGACAATGTAGAGCATTTTGCTACTACAGATGGATCTACATGGAATATTGGCGAAGTTGTTCCACAAAATTTTCCTCGCGAGAATATTTCTTCAACTGCATCCGTTACCAGCACAGGAGTCGACAATGTTATGATTGTAGGTAACATCATAAACCCTACCGAAAATGATACAGCCACAGTTGCATGGGCGTATATGGTAGGACAAGATTGGGCACCAATGGTTGCTACAACTCAAACCAATTGCCCTAAGCTTGAAAACCCTTCCATCATGTATTATGGAGGTTCATATTATATTTTCGGAAAAGGGTTTGAAGCAATATATAAGTCGATTGAAGGAAGAGCATGGACTAAGGTAGAAAGTATGTTCTTACTTCCTAAAGCAATTGTTGGAAAAGAAACTGATTATTCAATGGTGGTAGGACCTAATAATTTTATATGGCTTATGCTAAGTAATCCTAACGAAGTTTGGCGCGGACGTTTAAATCGCTTAGGTTTCATTGTGCAATAGTATCCATACAATTTTCAAGCAATCAATCCGTTTAATAAACTATAACGGTATCTTATAAGACACAGATAACTATGATTGAGGTAAGAAATAATTTGATTGTTTGCATTTTACTTTTAAGTCTTTTCCCATTGTCATTGAAGAGCCAAAGCAATGAAGAATATAAAATGGAATTAGGCGGTGCGCTAGGTGGCAGTTTTTATATGGGCGATGCAAATTACTCGAAACCATTTAAAAACATAGGATTGGCCGGAGGAGTTATTGCAAGATATCTTCTGAACCCAAGAATGGCTGTTAAAGGTAATTTATTGGTAGGTCGTATTAGTGGTAACACAAGTAATTTCAATAATAAATATCCCCATTTAGAGGATACTAATTTTAAAAGAGCCATATTCGACCTTGGTGCTCAATTTGAGTACAACTTTTTGCCATATGGCACAGGTCAAGGCTATAGAGGTGGAAAAAGGTTTACACCATATATATTAGGAGGGATGGGATTTACCTATGCACCACCACCTGCAAACGGTGTTTTCACTGTTAATTTTCCGATAGGAATAGGCTTTAAATATAAGCTGAAAGAGAGATTGAATTTAGGATGCGAGTTTACAATGCGCTTCAGTTTGAGTGATAAATTGGATGTCACTAAAAAAGAAGGATTAAGCCTTGAAAACCCATACGAAATAAAAGGAAAAGGATTTAAGAATAAAGACAGTTATTCTTTCACGGTTGTATATTTAACCTACGACCTTTTTCCTAAATGCAAAGAATGTAATTATTAATTAGAATGTCGAACAAAGTAGAAATAGATCCGGATAGAATACCACAGCATGTGGCTATCATTATGGATGGAAATGGAAGATGGGCGCAGCAGAAGGGCTTTGAGCGTAGTTTTGGCCACCATAAAGGAGCCGAAGCTGTTCATACCATTGCCGAAGATGCAGCCCGTTTAGGAATAAAATTCCTGACTTTATACACATTTTCTATTGAAAACTGGAATAGACCTCAAGCAGAGATTGAAGCCTTGATGAATCTTTTGTTAGACTCTATTGAAGAGGAAACTTTTATGAAAAATAATATTAGTTTCCGCACAATAGGCGACATTCAACAATTGCCACGGAATGTACAAATACGCTTGGAAGAGTGTATTCATCGCACATCCGTAAATACCGGAATGTGTTTGATCTTGGCACTTAGCTATTCATCAAAATGGGAAATTACCGAGGCGGCTCGACAATTGGCTCTACAAGTTAAGAATCAAGAAATTAAACCGGAGGATATTACTTCCGACTTAATAAACAATCAATTAAGCACTAACTTCATGCCCGATCCCGAATTATTAATTCGTACCGGTGGAGAATATAGATTAAGCAATTATCTATTATGGCAATGTGCTTACTCCGAATTATATTTCTGCGAAACCTTTTGGCCCGATTTTAACGAGCAAGAGTTTCAGAAAGCCATAGCGAGTTATCAAAAAAGAGAACGTCGCTTTGGAAAAACAAGTGAACAAATAAGATAATTAAAAACATATAATCATCACATAAATGCACAATCGTATTTCTTTTATAATCGTTACAATTATATACCTATTGGCAGGCACGCCAGTAGGACGAGCACAAGAAATTAACACCGATGAAAACTCAAAACCGGTAATTTTATATTCGGGAACTCCCAAAAAATATGAAATTGCCGATATACAGGTGCAAGGAGTAAAGAATTATGAAGACTTTGTGCTTATCGGATTATCGGGCCTATCAATTGGACAAACCATATCATTGCCTGGTGATGAAATAACAAATGCCATCAAACGTTATTGGCGTCATGGTCTGTTTTCGAATGTTCAAATTACTGCCGAAAAAATAGAAGATGGAAAAGTTTGGCTAAAAATCAATCTAACGCAACGTCCTCGCATATCGGACATACGCTATAATGGTGTAAAAAAATCAGAACGCACCGACTTGGAAGCTCGCCTTGGTTTAGTAAAAGGGAGCCAGATTACTCCGAACCTCGTTGACCGTGCGAAAACTTACATTAAGAGATACTTTGATGAAAAAGGCTTTAAGAATGCAGAGATCTTGATTACACAAAAAGACGATGCATCGAATGACAATCAAGTAATTGTAGATATTGATATCGATAAAAAAGAAAAAGTAAAAGTTAATAGTATTACGATTACAGGCAATGAAGCCATCACTGATAATAAGTTGAAACGCGTGATGAAGAAAACCAATGAAAAAGGTAAGCTTCTCAACATATTCCGTACCAAAAAATTTATCAATGAAAAATATGAAGAAGATAAACAACTGATTATCGATAAATATAATGAATTAGGTTATCGTGATGCTGTGATTGTAAAAGATAGCGTGGTGCCTCATGACAACAAAACAGTAGATGTATATCTGGATATCGAAGAGGGAGATAAATACTATCTAAGAAACGTCACTTGGGTTGGTAATACATTGTATCCATCTGAGCAATTGGACTATCTTTTAAGAATGAAGAAGGGGGATGTTTACAATCAAAAACTGTTAACAGAACGTACCACTTCAGACGAAGATGCAATTGGCAATTTATACTACAATAACGGATATCTTTTCTACAATCTTGATCCGGTGGAGGTAAACATCGATGGAGACTCTATTGACTTAGAAATGAGAATTTACGAAGGCCGTCAAGCTACCATCAATAAAATCACAATTAATGGTAATGACCGTCTTTACGAAAACGTTGTGCGTCGCGAATTAAGAACACGTCCGGGACAATTATTTAGCCGTGATGACTTAATGCGTTCTATGCGCGAAATTCAACAAATGGGCCATTTTGATGCTGAAAACATTACTCCGGATATTCAACCTGACCCTATGAATGGTACTGTAGATATAGCTTACAATCTTGTATCAAAAGCAAACGACCAAGTAGAATTCTCTGCAGGTTGGGGACAAACAGGTGTTATTGGTAAACTGAGTTTAAAATTCACCAATTTCTCTGTAGCCAACTTATTACATCCGGGAGAAAACTATCGCGGAATTTTGCCGCAAGGTGATGGACAAACATTGACAATCAGTGGACAAACAAATGCTCGTTATTATCAATCATACAGTGTATCGTTCTTCGATCCATGGTTCGGTGGTAAACGCCCTAATTCATTCTCGGTATCGGCTTACTATTCTAGACAAACTGATATTAGTAGCAGATATTATAATAATTCATATTATGACAACTATTATAATAGTATGTATAGCGGATATGGCGGTTACGGATCATACAACTACGGAAACTACAATAATTATGAGAATAACTTAGACCCTGATAAATCAATTCAAATGTGGGGGCTATCTGTAGGTTGGGGTAAACGTTTGAGATGGCCTGATGACTACTTTACATTATCGGCAGAGCTTTCATTCCAACGTTATATTTTGAAAGACTGGCAGTATTTTCCTGTAACCAATGGTAAGTGTAACAATATTAGTTTGAATCTAACCATAGCGCGTAGCTCTATCGACAATCCGTTGTTCCCGCGTCAAGGTTCAGAGTTCTCATTATCGGCACAAATCACTCCTCCCTATTCATTGTGGGATGGAAAAGATTATAAATCGTATTATAACCAAAACGGAACAATCACACAAGATAACCGCAATAAACTTTACAATTGGATTGAGTATCATAAATGGAAATTCAAAGCAAAAACTTATACAGCTTTAATGGATTATGCAGTTCATCCAAAATGTTTAGTATTGATGACACGTGTAGAATTTGGTTTGTTAGGGCATTATAATAAATATAAAAAATCTCCTTTCGAAACATTCGACGTAGGTGGTGATGGTATGACAGGTTATTCGAGCTATGCTACCGAAAGTATTGCTTTGCGCGGTTATGAGAATAGTGCGTTAACTCCTTACGGACAAGAAGGCTATGCTTATACACGTCTAGGCATTGAATTAAGATATCCATTAATGCTTGAAGCTAGTACAAACATTTATGTATTGGGATTTGTTGAAGCTGGTAATGCTTGGAATGATATCAAAAGAGTAAATCCATTCGACTTAAAACGTTCAGCCGGTTTAGGTGTTCGTATTTTCTTACCGATGATTGGTATGATGGGTATTGACTGGGCATATGGATTTGATAAAGTATTTGGTTCGAAAGAATATGGAGGAAGTCGTTTCCACTTTGTTCTTGGCCAAGAATTCTAATTCACAGTTTAAAAGAAATTGTTATGAAAAAATCGGTTCTATTAATTATGTTATTTTTTGGCTCTTTTGTAGTAGCCAATGCACAAAAGTTTGCACTTATCGATATGGAATACATTCTTAAAAACATTCCTGCATATGAGCGCGCAAACGAACAACTGAATCAGATTTCCAAAAAATGGCAAAGTGAGATTGAAACTTTGTCAAAAGAAGCTCAAACCATGTATAAGAATTACCAATCTGAATCGGTATTCTTATCAGAAGAGCAAAAGACAAAAAAAGAGGAAGAGATTGTAACAAAAGAAAAAGCGGCGGCAGAATTAAGACGCACCTATTTCGGTCCTGAAGGAGAGCTATTCAAAAAGCGTGAAAGCCTTTTAAAACCCATTCAAGATGAAATCTATAACGCGGTAAAAGAAATTGCTGAACAAAAAACATATTCTTTAGTTATTGATAGAGCATCTGCTTCGGATATAATTTTCGCATCACCTAAAATAGATATTAGTAATGATGTTTTATCTAAATTAGGATATTCAAATTAATTTGTTACTTTTGCAAAGTATAACATAAAGAAATAATTAACGTAAAAAATAGAACTATGCTAAAGAAAATTGCACTTTTAATTTTAATAGTACTTCCATTGGGAGTATTTGCTCAAACTCCTAAATTCGGTCATATGAACTCTGCGGAGATTATTCCTTCAATGCCAGAGTATACTAAGGCGATTACTGAACTAGAAGCTTTACAAAAAAAATATACTGAGGAGTTAACAAGAACTCAAGAAGAATTCAATAGAAAATATCAAGAATTCCAACAAGCTATCGCAGCTGATTCTCTTCCACAAAACATTGCGGAAAGAAGACAAAAAGAGTTGCAAGATATGATGCAACGCCAAGAGCAATTCCAACAAGAAGCTCAACAAGGCATGCAACAAGCTGAACAAAACTTGATGACTCCTATTTACCAAAAATTAAATACAGCTATCGAAGCTGTTGGTGGTACAGAAGGTGTAGTTTATATCTTTGACTTAGCACGTACTCAAATTCCTTACGTAGGTGCTCAAAGCATTGATTTAACATCGAAAGTTAAAACTCAATTAGGCATTAAATAATCGTACGATTACATAAGTTTAAAACGAAAGCGATGAAAGATAAATCTTTCATCGCTTTCGTTTTTATGATACCTTTTCTATCTTTGTAGTACAACTCCTAAATAATATATGATGGAAAATAAACTATCAAATCAACCGGGTCCGATTGGAATATTCGATTCAGGATATGGTGGTCTGACCATATTATCTAAAATTAAAGAGGCAATGCCCCAATATGACTACATGTATTTAGGAGACAATGCGCGAGCTCCCTATGGACCACGCTCATTCGAAATTGTTTATGATTTTACTTTGCAAGCCGTCAAGAAACTCTTTGAAATGGGTTGTCATCTAATTATATTAGCATGCAACACCGCTTCTGCTAAAGCCTTACGCACTATTCAAATTAATGATTTACCCTTACTTGATGTCAATAGAAGAGTTTTAGGTGTTATTCGTCCTACCGTAGAGTTGATTGATCAACTCACCAAGTCGAAACATGTAGGTTTAGTTGCAACACCGGGTACGATTAAATCAGAATCATACCCACTAGAAATTCATAAGCTATTCCCACATATCAGCGTTGTTGGAGAGTCATGTCCAATGTGGGTGTCATTGGTCGAAAATAATGAGATCAACAATGAAGGAGCAAATTTTTTTATCAAGAAAAGTCTTGATTCACTTCGGAAAAAAGATACCAATATCGATACCATCATATTGGGATGCACCCATTATCCCTTATTACTTCCGATTATAAAGCAAAATCTACCCAGCCACATCAATATAGTAACACAAGGAGAACTTGTAGCAGAAAGCTTAAAAGACTATTTATACAGACATCCTGAAATGGATAATAAATGTACGAAAGGGGGTATCACTCGATTTTATACAACCGAGTCGGTAGATAAGTTTCAAGAGTCAGCGGCCAATTTCTTAGACGAAAAGATTTTTGCCAGCCGCATCACTCTAGATTAAAAGATGAATTACGGTTGTGTTTCGCCTTCAATATATGATTCGAGAAATAAATTCTCACCATCAAATACGGCATAGGTAAAAAAGTTAATCCAATCTCCGAGTATCAAAATACGCGAGGTTTTACTCAACATCAAATCTAATTCGATATGGCGATGGCCATAAATAAAATAGTTGATATTTGGATGTGATTTTAGATACTCTTTTGTATACAAAACAAGGTGTTCTTGATCTTCTCCCATATACTCAGGTTCCAAACCTCCCTCACGCTTCATTCGACTGTGTTTAGCCCATGATAAGCCCAATTCAACACTCCAACGAGGATGAATCATAGAAAACATACGCTGTAAAATAGTATTATGAAACATGGCACGCAACAGTTTAAATTTCTTATCAGGATCACCCAAACCATCGCCATGTGCCAAATAAAACTCTTTACCATAAATTTCAGTAGTCAGAGGTTCACGATGAATAATTACACCGCACTCTTTACTAAGATAATCTCCACACCATATGTCATGATTGCCGATAAAAAAATGTATCTCGACTCCCATGTCAGTGAGTTCGGATAATTTCCCAAGAAAACGTGTATAACCTTTAGGGACCACTAATTTGAACTCATACCAGAAATCAAACATGTCGCCTAATAAGTATATTGCTGAAGCCTTATACTTTACACTATCGAGAAAATTTACCAAACGGCGCTCTTGTGTACGACTATGTTCAATGGCACGCGAACCCAAATGCGCATCTGAAAGAAAATATACACTCTTTATCATATTATAATAATTGCGAGTAATGATTATAAGAAACCGAGTTCTAATTTGGCCTCTTCACTCATCATGTCTCTATCCCATTCTGGTTCGAAAACCAAATGAATATTGGCCACTTTCACTCCTTCCACCGATTCAACACGTTGTCTAACATCTTCCATGATGAAATCGGCAGCCGGACAATTGGGAGCAGTTAAGGTCATATCAATATTCACTTCGCCATCATCGGCAACATCTATCTTATATATCAAGCCTAAGTCATAAACATTGACTGGGATTTCGGGGTCGAATACGGTTTTAAGAACCTCGACAATCTTTTGTTCTATTTCAAATGTAGACATATACAATTAAGTTTTGTTTCGACAAATATAAACATTAATCTTTAAAGAACACCTTCATCGGCAAAGCTGTAATAGCTATCTTCACAGATTATAACATGATCAATTAAACGTATGTTCATTGTTTCTGATGCTTTTGCAATACGCAAAGTTAAGTTCTTATCTTCTTGACTGGGATTTCTGTTGCCCGATGGATGATTGTGCACAACAGCTAGTTGGGTGGCATGTTTTAATAGTGCCTCACGAAATATTAAGCGAATGTCAACAAATGTACCTGCTATTCCCCCGGTGCTTAAACGAACTTTATCAATTACTTTTCCGGATTGGTTAATGAGTAAAATCCAAAATTCTTCGAGAGCAATATCACATAATAAAGGATGGAAAATTCGAAATATATCTTTCGAACAAGTGATTTGAGTTCTATCTTTTGTGGCTTGCATATTTCGCCTTCTCCCTATTTCGAGAGCAGCCATAATAGTAATACTCTTGGCAGGACCCATACCTTTGAATTCAGAATAATTATTGATATTCCAACGTGCCAACTCATTTAAATTGTTTTCACATGTTATCAACATCCGGCGCATCAATTCAACTGCGGTCTCATTTCTATTCCCCGAACCAATAAGAATGGCCAAGAGTTCGGCATCGCTTAATGAAGCAATGCCTTTCATCATCATTTTTTCACGCGGTCTATCCTCTTCTGCCCATTGTGTTATATTCAATTTTGTCGTTTCATTCATTAGATTTATCATTATATTGTGGCTACTTATAAAAACTTTTTTTAAATGCACCAAATTCCGTTTCGTTCATTACACATCGCTTCCACCATGCTATCCAGAAACCACTACCATAGCCTATCAGTTGTACAAACGAGGTAGCGATTGAGAGCAAACCGATTCTTAAACTACGATTCTTTATGCTTGAATCGATAAATATAATGAATGCAAAAAGAAGAATAGGCAACAAACTATATATACAAATAAAACTACAAATAATTAGAAATAATATACCCAACGTAAAAACTCCGGGCAACAAATGAACCCATTTTAATGAGGAAGGATATTTCTTGTATAAATTGATTCGTGCTATTCCCGAATTAAAAACCTGCTTAAAGAATTTACGCAAATCGGTGCGTCGCTTATGATAAACCCAAGCATCAGGGAAAAGTCTACAAGCATAGCCCGATTGAAAAATACGAATACTAAAATCAATGTCTTCGCCAAAACGCATATTCGAAAATCCGTTCAATGCATCATATACAACTTTACGAATCCCCATATTGAAACTACGAGGATAGAATTTATCAAGTTTTTTTTTGCCGCCACGTATTCCTCCTGTAGTAAAAAAAGAAGTCATAGAATAATTAATAGCCTTTTGAATAGGCGTAAATGATTCATGAGCTTTGTCGGGTCCTCCAAAGGCATCACTTGGTTCATTGAGTAATTCATTATCGATAGCTTTTAGAAAACCATCAGGAATCACACAATCAGAATCTAATATAATGAGATACTCTCCGCTGCTACGCTCTGCGCCATAGTTGCGCGATTGTCCCGGTCCTGAGTTTTTCTTTTTATAATATTTGATATCCAGTTTTTTATCATATTTGCCTATTATAGATTCGCAATCAATTGAAGATCCGTCTTCTACAATAACAATTTCAAAATCGGTAAACTGTTGGATTAAAAGACTATTCAGTAGTTCATCCACTTCATCAGGACGGTTATAAACAGGAATGATAATAGAATATTTCATCAGTCGGATATGTTATAAGTAGAGTAAAATGAAATTTACTATAAAAAAGTAAGTAACTTTTGTTGATTTCTATCGCGCGTTACACCCATAATTAAAAACCAATCTACAATTGTCCAGATACCTGCACCGCCGCAAGTTATTAGCTTCAATATACCTAGGCCTATATCTCCAACATAAAAACGATCAATACCTAGGCTGCCCACGAGTATAGATAAAATAAGTGATAAAACAGGATCTTTAAATTGCAAAGATTGAATAAAGCCCCATTTAGAATCATCGGCCGATAACAATAAACTTCTCAAGGTAGGCCATTGATAATCTCTAAAATAATTTTTATTTGCCAATACAAAGGCATCCACGTTTTGCTGATTCATAGCTTGATTTTTTAATAATTAATGTACACAAAGATAAAAGATTAATTTATAAAATAAGGCGAATCTTCAAAATAGAAGATTCGCCTTAAATATATCCATATAACTAGTGATCAATTAACCTACAATTTTCATTGTATCAGACGCAATTAGCATCTCTTCATCAGTAGGGATAACACAAACTGTCACCTTAGAATCGTCAGTAGAGATGATAGCTTCTTTACTACGTACGTTGTTTCTTTGTTCATCAATTTTAATACCCATGTATTCTAAACCTTCGCAAGCACCCGAACGACAAGTAGCCTGATTTTCACCAACACCACCGGTAAATAGAATGATGTCGACACCTCCCATTGCAGCGGCATAAGCACCAATATATTTTTTAATACGATAATCGTACATATCATCAGCCAATATCGCCATTTTATCTTCACCAATAGCCACAGCATCTTCCAATTCGCGCATATCGCTCGATTTTCCGAAGATACCTAATACCCCACTCTTCGTATTCAAAAGATTTGAAACACCTGTTGGAGTTAAACCTTCTTTTTCCATTAAGAATGTTACCGCACCCGCATCTATATCACCACAACGAGTACCCATCATCAAACCTTCCAACGGAGTAAGTCCCATAGAAGTATCGATTGATTTACCATATTTCACAGCACAGATAGAGCCACCGTTGCCAACATGGCAAGAAATGATTTTCATATCTTCGATTTTCTTACCTAAGAAATCGCATACACGTTGCGAAACATAGCGATGAGATGTACCATGGAAACCATAACGGCGTACTGCATATTTTTGATACAATTCATAAGGAATTGGATATAAATATGCATGAGCAGGCATTGTTTGGTGAAAGGCTGTATCGAATACACCTACTTGTGGAATGTTAGGTAAAATTTTAGTTACCGCATTGACACCTTTCAAGTTGGCAGGATTGTGTAAAGGAGCCAAATCATTGCAAGCAGCAAAAGCATCCAATACTTCTTGATTCAACAATACCGATTTGCTGAAACGTTCACCACCATGAACCATACGATGACCTACAGCATCAATTTCGTCCAAAGAAGTTAAAGCACCATATTCAGGGTTCAATAATGTTTGAAAGATAAAATCAACTCCAAGCGTGTGTTCTGGAATATCTTTCATCAATACTTTTTTCTCACCGTTAGGCAAAGTTAGTTTCAAGAAAGAATCTTTCAATCCCAATTTCTCGATACCACCTTGAGCGATCACTTCTTCACTGCCCATATCGAACAGTTTATATTTAATAGACGAACTTCCGCAGTTTAAAACTAAAATTTTCATTGTTATATATGCTTATTTAATTATTATCCTTTTTTTGCTGCAATAGCTTGATTTGCTGTAATAGCAATCATACGATATACATCTTCGATTGAACAGCCACGCGATAAATCGTTTACGGGGCGTGCAATACCTTGAAGAATAGGGCCGATAGCATCAGCATGACCAAGACGTTGTACCAATTTATAAGAGATATTTCCAACTTCTAAACTTGGAACAATCAAAACATTAGCATGACCTGCGATAGTTGATCCCGGAGCTTTACTTTGACCAATTTCTGGAACCAAAGCTGCATCCGCTTGCAATTCACCATCTACTTGTAAATTAGGATCAAGTTCTTTTGTCAATTTAACAGCCTCAACAACTTTATCAACTAATTCGTGTTTTGCCGAACCTTTAGTAGAAAAGCTCAATAAAGCAACTTTAGGTTCTTCGATACCCGCTACAGCTTTAGCTGTTTGTGCAGTACAAACAGCAATTTGCGCCAATTGTTCAGCAGTTGGAACCGGAGTTACAGCTACATCACCCATCAATAAAAGACCATTTTGTCCATATTCAGGAGCATGTGTCAACAATAACATAGCGCCCGAAACGACTGTAATACCTGGAACTGTTTTGATGATTTGTAATGCAGGACGAAGCACATCACCTGTTGTATTACGAGCACCTGCCAACTGACCATCAGCATCACCATTCTTGATAATTAAACAACCTAAATATAAAGGGTTTTCAACAAGCGTAGCTGCTTGTTCCATTGTCATTCCTTTTGATTTACGAATATCAAATAAAAGTTGAGTATACTCTTCTTTTTTAGGATGATTTAGAGGGTTAATGATGGTTGCCTTATTGATATTACCCAATCCCCACTTAGCTGCTGCTTCTGCTATTTCTGTGGGATCACCCAACAAAATTAGATCAGCAACTTCATCAGTCAAGATTTGGTTGGCTGCTTTAAGAGTGCGCTCTTCTGTTCCTTCAGGAAGAACAATACGTTGGCGATCAGCTTTCGCACGCGCAACAATCGAATTAATTAAATTAAGCATAGATATTTATATATTGTAGATATTTCAGTCTCTGTTTATAAATTCGAGTACAAAAGTAGTCAATTTTGCTATATCGGCATTGCAAAAACGATTATTTTTATCATCCGACTCGACGAATTACATCATTTAACACTTAACAGCTCAAGGCCAGAATTAGATGTTTAATGCTATATAAAGTTAAACAATAACATCACGAGATTGAAACTGTTGAAAATGCTAACATTTTTCAACTGCTTTCATACATTTTTATAACTTTGCAACGCTTTATAAAATGAACGATCTATGATACGTCAATGCGCTATTATTTTTGGATGTTTAGCTTTAGGAGAGTTAATCATCTATCTCACCGGAATCCAATTACCCTCCAGTATTATCGGGATGTTACTTCTTACTAGTTTTTTGAAGTTGGGATGGGTAAAGTTATCATGGGTAAAAGGTATTTCCGATTTTTTAGTCGAACACCTAGGCTTTTTCTTTATTCCCCCTGGTATTGCTTTAATGCTGTATTTTGATATTATCAAAGCCGAATTTTGGCCGATTGTGATATCAACAATTGTAAGTACGGCCCTTGTATTGGTTATTACAGGGTGGGTTCATCAATTAATAAGAAAAATCAGATGAAAATATTAGAGAATGAATTCGTTTTATTAACACTGACTTTCGGTGTTTATTACTTTGCTAAACTGGCTCAAAAGAAAACCGGATTTACATTATTAAATCCTATTTTAGTTACCATAGCTATCATTATCCTATTTTTGAAGTTTACAGGTATCAGTTACGAAACATACAACAAAGGTGGCCACCTCATCGAGTTTTGGTTAAAACCGGCAGTAGTAGCACTGGGAGTGCCCTTATATCTCCAGTTAGAAACCATCAAAAAACAGTTTATGCCAATTCTACTATCACAACTCATCGGCTGTATTGTAGGAATTGTATCTGTAGTATTAACGGCAAAATGGATGGGTGCATCACAAGAAGTTATTTTATCACTGGCACCTAAGTCAGTCACTACTCCAATAGCCATAGAGGTGACACAAACAATTGGTGGTATCCCTTCGCTTACAGCAGCTGTTGTGGTATGTGTGGGACTACTGGGGGCAGTACTAGGGATGAAAACAATGCGTTTACTCCGTGTAAATAGTCCTATCGCGCAAGGACTGTCATTAGGCACCGCATCACATGCGGTGGGCACCTCAGTAGCCATGGGTATTAGCAGTAAGTATGGTGCATATGCCAGCTTAGGCTTAACATTAAATGGCATATTAACAGCACTACTTACACCAACAATACTGCGTCTTTTAGGTATGATTTAACAATTCCAGCCTTTATTTTGTTATATAAACAAAACTGTTACAACTTAAATATTTTATATGATAGAGTTTAAAGACATTACTGTAGCCGATAAAGATATTATCACTTCATACACATTTAATAGCGATCGCAAAAATTGCGATTTATCATTTTCGAATCTTTGCAGCTGGCGTTTTATCTATTTCACACAATATGCAGTTGTTGATGACTTTTTGCTACTCCGCTTTTGGGTCGAAACACACGTTGTTTATATGATGCCTATCGGTCATGGCGATATGGCCAAAATGGTAGATTTATTGATTGAAGATGCACAACAGCAAAAACAGAATTTCTGCATGTTAGGTATCAGCCATTTTATGAAAGACGATTTAGAAACCATATTTCCCAATCGATTTTGCTTTACCGAAGATCGCGATTATGCCGATTATATCTATTTGCGTACCGATTTAAGTACACTAGCAGGAAAAAAATTTCAAGCCAAAAGAAACCACATCAATAAATTCAAAAACTCATATCCTAACTATTCATATGCTCCCATTACATCAGATAAAATAAAAGAATGTATGGAATTGGAAGCAAAGTGGTGTCGTGCTAATGATTGCGATCAACATGAAGGTACAGGCAATGAACGACGTGCTTTAACCTACGCTTTAGAGCATTTCGAAGAGTTAGGACTCAGTGGCGGTATCTTATATGTAGACAATCAAATTGTAGCATTTACCTTTGGCATGCCTATCAATCATGATATGTTTGGGATTCATGCCGAGAAAGCCGATACCGATATCGAAGGAGCGTATGCCATGATCAATCAGATGTTTGCCCAAAGCATTCCCGAACAATATATCTATATTAACCGCGAAGAAGATTTAGGCATAGAAGGATTGCGAAAAGCCAAGCTATCTTATCAGCCGGTTTTAATTCTCGAAAAATATATGGCTTGCCTAAAAGATTGTCAAATGGAAATGATTAAATGGTAAAATCATGAAAGACAAAGTAAGAGAGCTTTGGGATATATGCTTTGCAGATAGCAAAGAGTTTACCGATTTATATTTTAGTTTAAGATATAAAGAAGATATCAATATCGCTATTCAAGAGAATGGCAAAGTTATCTCTGCACTTCAAATGATTCCTTACCCCATGACATTTTTCGATAAAATTTGGAATACTTCATATATATCGGGAGCCTGCACCCTACCCGATTATCGTTCGAAAGGGATAATGCGTCAATTGCTGAATAACTCTTTCAAAGAAATGTATAATCAAGGAGTTGATTTATGCACTTTGATTCCTGCCGAATCATGGCTTTTCGATTATTATAAAAAATCAGGATTCGAAACTATCTTTTTATATTATCCCGAACCGATCATAACGAAGCAGATAAACACGAACCATATTAGGGTACAAAAAGAAGTTTTATTTAGTGATGAGATATATCAATATTTCGATAAAAAACAACGCGAAAGAGAATGCGCTATTCTGCATACCATAGACGATTTCAAAGTAGTGCTTGCCGATTTAGATATGGGTAACGGGGGGCTTTATATATCAAAGCTTCAAGATGAAATAACCTCATTAGCCATAGTTTATGAAAGAGATACATTTATCGAAATAAACGAATGTATGTATAATGATGAAGAGAGTCTAAACATATTATACAACTATATACAACAAGATTTAAACCATAAAAATCTCATTAAATATACCATTGGTCGAAATGATAAAAATCATCCCTTAGGAATGGCTCGAATTATTAATGCTGCCAAAGTTTTGAGAGATTATGCGGCTGCATTCCCACAAGTAAAATTCAATATAGAATTAAACGATCCTTGCATAGATGCCAATAATCAATGCTATAGCATCGACAATGGCAAATGCGTTTTGGTAGATAAACCATCGACTATCGTTTTTACTCCTATTGACATCACCACTCTGTGTGCACGTCTTATCTATCCCCTTCATGCTACTATGAATTTAATGCTTAACTAAGCTTTTATTCACTGTATATATTAATTTACAACGATTAAAGATTATCGATAAGAATCGTAATAGAAAGTTGCTTCAGCAGTCTGGATTTGCCAATTTTTAAGAACTCCAACCTTTAGCATCCGCTTTGGCGTTCAATTCGTCAATATTAGATCGAAACTTACCTCTTTGTTTTCCTATTTTATATTTTAATTTTTCCGATTTCTTCAAACTAGCTTCTTCGATTTTCAATCCATAAAGTGGGTATATCTTACCCAGTAGCCGCCACGATACACGTCGGCATTTGTAGTGAACAATACTAAATATCCTAATTCAAATTTTCGGTATTTTGAAAAAACACATCTACATATCCTCCTCTGAATCTAAATCTGGAGTAATATCTTTTATTTCAATATCGCCTTTATTTGAAAAAGATAATTCAAACCTATAACAAACATCCGTATCAGGCATGCATAAATTGACATTAAAAAATATGCTTTCGTTATTAGTAATACTATCAAATTGAAAATAACAGATGGAGTACTTTTTTATTTCTTCTTTCGAGAGAAAAGAATTAAAGAATTCTCCATTAATATTTTTATGCAGAATGCTATCATTAGGATATTTAATATCTAAAATAACTTCTCGACCAGCGTAATACGCTGTATCTAATCCCTTGCCATACACTATCGAGGTCGTAATGATGTCATCATTATCTTGAATAATGTAAGATATGTGATAATGATTTATTGTAGTGTCTCGCTTGATTGGGTCAGAAACAAATACTCTTTTGTTTAAAAAAAGTTCTTCATCTGAATCTAAATCTGAAGTAATATCTTTTATTTCAATATCGCTTTTATTTGAAAAAGATAATTCAAACCTATAACAATTATCCGTATCAGGAACGCATAAATTGACATAAAAAAATATGCTTTCGTTATTAGTAATACTATCAAATTG
>DKPN01000070.1:30254-33661 GCA_002471195.1 Bacteroides sp. UBA7333 | reverse complement strand
ACATAGTTGTAAGCGCTATCTGCATTGAAGGTAGGTACCGATACCGGTGCCGGAGTTTCGTTTGCGGCCGACTTGCTTTCTGTGTTTGTGTTGCCACAAGCAACAACAGAAATAGCCAATACCAGTGTATAAATCAATTGTTTCATCGGGTATCCTTATTTTGTGTAAATCTTATTCGTACACAAACGTACATAAACTTTTTCTTTCTTGAAACCTGCTTATTTTAAAACTGTGTAAGAATCGTTACAGAAACGACACAGTAGCGCCGTTGTTGGTTACTTCCAATTGTGTTTTAGCTCCGCAGATAAGAGGGTAATTGTCTTTTACATGACCCACCGGGAAGTTGAAACAAAGCGGAATGTTGTATTCATCCATCAAGCTTGCAATCGACTCGTAAATGGTTCCTGGCATAGAGGTATCCTCGGGGCAGTCGGAGAATTGTCCTACGATAAGCCCTTTGATACGTGACAATACGCCGCCAAGTTTGAGGTTGTAAAGCATCCGCTCAATGTGATATGGCTGCTCGGCAATGTCTTCGATAAATAGAATGATATCTGTATCTGCCGGTAAATCAAAAGGAGTGCCACGTAGAGAGAGCAATACCGAGAGGTTGCCGCCTCGAAGTGTTGCTGTGGCTTTTCCCAACTTATTCAGCGGATGTGCATCGATTGTGTAATGAGGATATTCTCCCGACAGAATCTTCTGCGTATAGGCTATTGCCGTATCGTTTCCTTCCTCTGCCAGATGTTTAAGCATCGGTGCATGCAAGGATTGTATGCCTCTGTTGTTGAGATAAGCATGCAAAGCTGTAATGTCGCTGTATCCGATGAGCCATTTATCGGCTAACTGTAGATCTGTTTCTTTTTCGAATACTTCGAGTAGGTGGGCACAACCATATCCTCCACGGCTACACCAGATGGCATCTACGTTTTCGTTTGCAAATGCTTGCAGAAAGTCTTCGGTACGTTGTTGGGTTGTTCCTGCAAAACGACCGAATTTGCTTTTTGCATGGTGCGCAATCGTTACGTGATATCCCAATGCAACAAGTTGCTCGGCTCCTTTGTCGATCAGTTCGTCGCTCATTGCGCCCGACGGTGAAATGATTTCGATGCGACTACCTCGAATGAGGGGTTTCGGATGATTCATAGTATAACTTAAGTTTTCGTCTAATAAAAATCCCCGGCTTACAACACGAGTGAGGTAAGCCGGGGATAAGTATACACATAAAAATATTTTGTTCGCTTAGATTACGCGTCGATGTTTGCGTAAGTAGCGTTTTCTTCGATAAACTCACGACGTGGAGCAACATCTTCACCCATCAACATAGAGAAGATGTGATCTGCTTCTGCTGCATTGTCGATCGTAACTTGTCTCAATGTTCTGTGTTCAGGATTCATGGTTGTATCCCAAAGCTGCTCAGCGTTCATCTCACCAAGACCTTTGTATCGTTGCGTGTGAACTTGGTTTTCATTTCCGGCAGCAAACTTGTCGATAAATGCCTGACGTTGCTGATCGTTCCAGCAATACTCTTCTGCTTTTCCTTTTTTACAAAGGTAAAGTGGCGGAGTTGCGATGTAAACGTATCCGTTTTCGATAAGCGGACGCATGTGACGGAAGAAGAATGTAAGAATCAACGTTGCAATGTGGCTACCGTCTACGTCGGCATCGGTCATGATTACAACCTTGTGATAGCGAAGTTTCGCCATGTTCAATGCTTTTGCATCCTCTTCGGTTCCGATGGTAACGCCCAACGCTGTATAGATGTTGCGAATTTCTTCGCTTTCCAATACTTTGTGGTGCATTGCTTTCTCTACGTTTAGGATTTTACCGCGCAAAGGAAGAATGGCTTGGAAGTTACGGTCGCGACCTTGCTTGGCAGTACCACCCGCCGAATCTCCCTCGACAAGGAATACTTCGCAACGTTCAGGATCTTTTTCCGAACAGTCGGCTAGTTTGCCCGGAAGGCCACCTCCCGAAAGCGGAGTTTTACGTTGTACCATCTCGCGAGCCTTACGAGCTGCGATACGAGCTTTCGCTGCCAATACAACTTTCTCTACAATCTGTTTTGCTTCTTTTGGGTGCTCTTCAAGGTAGTTGCCCAGTGCTTCACTGATGGCCATATCTACCGCTCCGATTACCTCATTGTTACCTAGTTTGGTTTTGGTTTGTCCTTCAAACTGAGGTTCTGCTACTTTGATTGAGATGATCGCTGTAAGACCTTCGCGGAAGTCGTCACCGTTGATATCAACCTTTGCTTTCTCCAGGATCTTTGAATCTTCAGCATACTTTTTCAATGTACGTGTAAGACCGCGTCTGAAGCCGGCAAGGTGAGTACCCCCTTCGATGGTGTTGATATTGTTTACGTACGAATATACGTTTTCGTTGTACGATGTATTGTAAGTCATCGCTACTTCTACAGGAATACCTTGCTTTTCGGTAGTGATGTGAATCACGTTGTCGATTAGAGGATCTTTAGTAGCGTCGATGAAGCGTACAAATTCTTGCAGACCTTGCTCTGAGTAAAAGGTTTCACTCTTGAATGATCCGTCTTCTTTTACAACGCGCTTGTCGGTTAGTGTAAGCTTGATACCTGCGTTTAGGTAAGCAAGTTCTCTAAGACGGCCTGCAAGGATATCGTATTTGTATTCTGTAACGGTGAAAATAGAAGCGTCTGGTCTGAATGTAACGGTTGTTCCTGTAACGGTTGTTTCTCCGATTATTTCCACGTCGTGTAACGGTGCTCCGCAAGAAAATTCTTGCATGTGGATTTTTCCATTACGCTGAACTTCTGCTCTAAGGTAAGTAGAAAGTGCGTTTACACAAGATACACCTACCCCGTGAAGACCCCCGGATACTTTGTAAGAACCTTTGTCGAATTTACCTCCGGCATGTAGTACTGTAAGTACAACTTCAAGTGCCGATTTGTTTTCTTTCTCGTGATGGTCTACAGGGATACCACGTCCGTTATCTTGTACTGTAATAGAATTGTCTTCATTGATAAAAACCTCAATATGTGTACAGTAGCCGGCAAGGGCTTCGTCGATAGAGTTGTCTACAACCTCGTATACCAAGTGGTGTAGTCCTTTTACGCCAATGTCGCCAATGTACATTGCCGGTCTTTTTCTTACGGCCTCAAGACCTTCGAGTACCTGGATACTATCAGCTGAGTACTCACTGCCAGTACTCTTTATTTCTTCACTCATGAGTCTATATAAATTTAATTCTTAAACTGCGTTTTTTATGCTGTATAAAGCTAACAAATATAACTATTTTCGGTGTATTATCTCAATAACTTAGAGACGTTTATTTCGAAAAATGTGAGGATTGGTTGCTTCTTTTGCCGGTGGTTTTAATGAACAGTGTTTTTGTTGTTTGAGAGGTCTTAAATCGAACGAAACGAAGACTGA
>DKPN01000070.1:29188-29978 GCA_002471195.1 Bacteroides sp. UBA7333 | reverse complement strand
GTGAAGAACGAATCGTCAGGTGGCGATCTGACGATTTAAACATAGTGAAGAATGAATCGTCAGGTCGGCACCTGACGATTTGAAGTATGTATGGTTTGAAAAAGTTTTTGGTAAGGAATGGAATTGTTTTTTGCTGAATTTGCGTGCGTATGTGGTGTGGGGGAGGTGGCGAAGATGGGAGGGGTATAAAAAGAAAAAACCGAACTATTTAGAATAGTTCGGTGATATCTTTGATTCAATCAAAACTTATGCAAGTTTGTTGATGTGAAGAGCAAGTCTAGCTTTCAAGTTTGAAGCTTTGTTCTTGTGAATTACATTCTTCTTCGCTAGTTTGTCTAGCATAGAACTAACTTTAGGTAGAAGAGCCAATGCTTCGCTTTTTTCTACAATGGCGCGAAGATTCTTAACTGCGTTTCTTGCAGTTTTGGCATAATATCGGTTATGTAATCTTCTAACCTTAGTTTGTCTGATTCTTTTGATTGATGATTGATGATTTGCCATTTCAGCTATCTTCTTTTTAATCGTTTCTTAAATCTTGTTTATTGTAGCCCATAGGGGAGTCGAACCCCTCTTTCAAGAATGAAAATCTTGCGTCCTAACCGATAGACGAATGGGCCAGTTGTGTGCCGTTGGTCTTTCCTTTTGCACTGGCATTCTTGTTGATTGCGAGTGCAAAAGTAGGACTGTTTTTTGTAACTGCAAAATATTTAGAGGCTAAAATGCAAAGAATCTATTTGTTTAACTTTTGTTTGCAGTCAATATCGCTTAAATGAATCTCCAGAGCTTTTAC
>DKPN01000070.1:0-28845 GCA_002471195.1 Bacteroides sp. UBA7333 | reverse complement strand
AGGTTTGCGATTTGAGCTCTGCTTCCGGCTTCATCCTTTGGCAGGTTCTCTTTTAGAGTGCGTACTACTTGTGCATACGATAAAAAACGGTTGGTGTATGCAAGCATAATCAGCGAAATTGCCGAAAAAAGCAAAGAGGGTGTTGTTAGGTTTAATTCTTCCATACGAGTTATTTTTTATTTCCGCGTTTCAATTGTTTGTCTTTTCTAGAGAATCGCTAAATGTATTCAATTTGATTGATGAATTAAGATATTTGGATTACTTTCGTTATAAAAATAAGCGGTTTACGTATTTATGCTCAAGAAAACAAAAGGTGTAGTTCTACATGCAATTCCCTACAATGATAAATATTATATTGTTCATATTCTGACCGAAGAGTATGGGCGTCTGGCCTTTCATGCTCCCCGATCTAAAAGTAAAACAAGCAAGCTTTCGAAGTTTCTTTTTTTACCAATGTCTGTGCTTGAGCTTGAAATCGATTACAAAGGTAATAAAGACTTGCATCGGGTCAAAGAGGCGGTGCTTGCATTTCCTATTGTGGAGCTTTATGCCGATCCGGTAAAAAATGTGCTTTCGTTATTTTTGGCGGAGTTTATGTATCGGGTGTTGCGAGAAGCGGGAAAGGATGAACCGTTGTTTGACTTTATTGTGCATTCGATTCAGTTACTCGAACTTTCTCATCAGAGTGTTGCAAATTTTCATCTGCTCTTTTTGTTGCGATTGACTCATTACCTAGGGTTTACCCCGAATATGGAAAAGAGTAGCCAGTGTGCTTTCTTTGATTTATACAGTGGGTCTTTTATCTCTGATATTCCGATTCATAAGCATTATTTGGATAAGGAAGAAGGATATTACTTTAGAAAACTGATGCAAACGTCGTTCGAGTCTATGCATGAGCTGCCTTTGTCGAGGGATTTGCGGGTAAAGTTACTGGAGAGGATTATCGAATACTTTAGACTTCATCTGTTTGATTTTCCAGAAATTAAATCATTGGAGATCTTACGTACGATCTTCAATAATTGAGGATGGGTGTGAATAAGTTTTGAAAATTGATATAAACAGTATATTTTTGTGCTTTTAATAGTGAGAATGGCTCTGTAGTTCAAGGGATAGAATAGAAGTTTCCTAAACTTTAGATTCGGGTTCGAGTCCCGGCGGAGCTACGTTAGGCAAAAGTCCCGTTAGATTTAATTATCTAACGGGACTTTTGTCATTTTAAATAGGTTTTTCTTCTGTCTCAGTCCATGTGTCATTAATAACGAAGCTGAAACTCCCATCTTCTGAAAAGATATTTCCTTTGTAACGGATTATCTTATTTTTGATAGGCTCAATGTCGCGAATCGTGTGCGTGATTGTTTTGTCGTCACTATATTTTATTGTGATTACCAACGATAACTTGTGCGATGATTTCTCTTCAGCTGACAACATAAAGGTATTGAATCCTGTGGAGAATAATTGATCGGAAGGGATTGGATTCTTTGTGGCTTCTTCTTTGCTGAATAGATAATTCTTTTCTGTAATATAGCCTTCCGGTTTTACTCCACAATTCTTTTTTATATCAAGTGTGTTTATGAAGTTCGTTGTCTGTATCGATATTGATTTAACATTGTCGGGGGTAGAGGTATCAGATACCACTTCAATTCGGGCAATGCAACGATCCAGATTCGTAGACGTAGATATTGCATTGGCTGCAGGGATTTCAAAATTTTCAGTTCCTATAAATACGTCTGGCACTTCGGTAAAGGTGAGATTGTTAGCATTGATTGTGATTTTTGGTTCGGAATGAGCAATAAAAATATATTCATAAATTCCTTTTGCAAAGCGTTCTGTAAATCCTGGGAAGCCGCTCTCTGTCTTGTCTATAACTCCTTGATCAGTTAATTTTGCTTCACTATAGAGATACTTTTGAATGACTGTTGGTGCCGCTAATGTTGAAGGTGTTGGATTTGGAGGTGTAGGCGGATCAACAACACCATCCGTTTTAGTTGTCGGATCGGGGATGTTGAAGAAAGGGATTCCGGCAGTACTTTTTGTGGAAAACGGAATTACTTCACTTTTGAATGAGAATGAAAAGCTTTTCTCATACGCTTCGTCTTTTAAAGTTGTTTCTACTGGATTCGAACAAGATACTGCTAGCAGTGAACATACTGATACAAAAAACAAGTGTCTGTTTTTCATGGTTTTGTGTTTCTAATAGTATTATTAATAAGATTTCCAGTAAAGAAAAATAAAATAATATTAGCAAAAAAGAATATTTGGAATTAATTGTTTATTTAATTCGTTTTGTTGAGAGAGTGTTAATTGTTGTTTGCGGTAAAAATATAAGCAAATGTCTGATACTTTATTCATTGATAAATTGTTACAATAAATATTTGTTGGTTATTTATTTTGAATAATCATTCAAATGGTTAGATTTGTAGCTATAGAAAAATACTTAAATCAGTGAGTTATGAAAAAGAAGATAAAAATGGGGATGATTGGTGGAGGTTCGGGCTCTTTTATAGGAGCTATTCATCGAATCGCAGCCTTTCTAGACGGAGAAATAAAATTAGTAAGTGGATGTTTTAGTTCCAATTTTTCGAACTCTATTGCAACAGGGAAGTCTCTTTTCATGCATGAAGGTAGGATTTATGAAAACTACCGAGAGATGATTGAAGAAGAGGCTAAAATGCCTGATGGAGAGCGAATAGACTTCATTTCCATTGTTACTCCGAATCATTTGCATTTTGAGCCCGCAATGTTAGCTTTAGAAAAAGGATTCCACGTTATATTAGATAAGCCGATGACTTTTAGTTTAGAAGAGGCTTTATTATTAGAAAAGAAGGCAAAAGAATCAGGACTACTTTTTGCAGTTACGCATACATATACCGGATATCCTATGGTGAAAGAGGCAAAAGAGCGTATTCGCAAAGGAGAGTTAGGTCATCTTCGCAGAATTTATGTAGAATATCCGCAAGGTTGGTTAGCACAAGATATTGCAGATAATAACAAACAAGCAGCTTGGAGAGTTGATCCAAAACGCTCTGGTAAAGCAGGTTGTATGGGTGATATTGGGACACATTGCTTTAATTTAGTAGAATATATTACTGGATTGAAAGCCACAGAGGTATGTGCTGAACTAAATACATTTGTGCCAGGTCGATTACTCGATGATGATGGTGTTGTATTGATTCGATACGATGGTGGTGTTAAATGTGTATTAATGGCCTCGCAAATTGCAATTGGGGAAGAAAACAATCTAAAGATTCGAATTTATGGTGATAAGGGTAGTTTGGAGTGGAATCAACATGATCCCAATACGATGCTACTAAAATGGCCGGATAAACCAACTCAAATGCTTCGTGTTGGTCAGCACTACTTGTCGGCATTGGCTCGCTTCAATACGCGTACACCTGCAGGACATCCGGAAGGTTACATTGAAGCTTTTGCGAATATTTATAGAAACTTCGCACTTGCTTTGCATAGTATAAAAAGAGGGAAGAAGCCTCGTGCCGAATATCTTGACTTTCCTACTGTTGAAGATGGAGTGCGCGGTATGAAGTTTATAGAAACTGTTGTAGCATCTTCTCAAAGCGAAGAGAAATGGACTAAGTTTATTGACTAAAATGATTAATTAAAATATACCTTGAATCAAATTATGAGCAGACCAGTAACACTTTGTACATTACAATGGGGTGATTTATCCTTGGAGGAAGTTTGCGTAAAAGCAAAGGAGTTTGGATACGATGGATTGGAGCTAGGGTTGCCGGCCCATCTAGATGTTACGCAAACAGATGTTGGATATTATCAACGTATTCTCGAGCTTTTAGAACGGTATGATCTAAAAGTTTATGCGATATCGGCCCATTTAGTAAGTCAGGCTATTTGTGATCGAATAGATGAAAGACATAAAGCAATTTTACCTCAAGAGGTTTGGGGTGATGGTGACGAGGAAGGTGTAAAAGAAAGAGCCTCTGATTATCTAATAAAAGCTGCAAAAGCGGCTTCATTGTTAGGGGTTGATACGGTTCTTGGTTTTACAGGAAGTTCTATTTGGCCTTTACTTTACTCGTTTCCGCCTGTTACAACAGAGATGGTTGATGAAGGATTTCATGATTTCTCAAAGCGATTTATACCGATACTTGACGAGTTTAGGAAACTTGGAGTTCGATTTGCTTTAGAGGTTCATCCAACAGAGATCGCTTTTGATATTGTAACAGCAGAAAGAGCATTATCAGCAATCGATTATGATCCGGTCTTTGGGTTTAACTTTGATCCAAGTCATCTTGGATATCAAGGTGTCGATTATATAAAGTTTATTCGACGATTCCATAATCGGATCTTTCATGTGCATATGAAAGATGTTTATTGGAGTGATACGCCAACTGAAGGTGGTGTTTTTGGTGGATTTCTTCCTTTTGGTGATTACCGCCGATTCTGGAATTTTAGAAGTTTGGGACGCGGCAATATCAATTTTGAAGAAATAATCCGTGCTCTTAATGATATAGGATATCAAGGACCATTATCGGTAGAGTGGGAAGACAGCGGAATGGATCGAGAGTATGGAGCAAAAGAATCTTGCGAGTTTGTTCGAATGCTCGACTTTGCCCCGTCAACGCAAGCTTTTGATGCGGCTTTTGAAAGGAAATGATATTTAATGTTATAGCACAATACGGAATTGTTTAAGCTCTGCTCTTAGCAGCTTAGCAGTTCCGTTTGTTGTTTTGTCCATTAACCTCCAAAAACGATCACTATGATTTAGTTCGATGGTGTGACAAAGCTCATGTAACAGAACGTAGTCAATCAAATGTATAGGCAATAGCATGAGCCTAAAAGATAGATTGATGTTTTTATGAGAACTACAACTTCCCCATCTGGTTTTTACATCTTTGATGCGAATATCATTGTATTCAAAGCCAAACTTATCGGCAAGAGCTTTTAAGCGTGAGGGTAAGAAAAGCTTAGCTTCATGTTTGAGAGCTCCAACGATCATGTTTCGTAATGTTTCTTGAGTTGAAGCAGCATAAAGGTCAATTTGCTTTGGGTAGTGTAGATGTAAAATGCCTTCTTTTAAATAGGCTGTATACCGTTTATTATCTGAGGGAGATACCTGTAGTGAAAAGGTAAGTGCTTTTAGCGTTGTATGATTGTCAATTATGAATGAGGTTGCTTCTTTATGTTTCATCCACAGGGCAAACTTCGCTTTATTCTTTTGAAGAATGATATTTAATTCTTCAATCGATCCTTTATGTGGGATGGTTGCAATCAGGCCATTTTCTCCTAATTTGATGATGTAGTTTTTGGCTCTTTTGCTATGGGATAGCTCAATGGTTCCAAGTTCGGGATGGATATGCAGATTCTTATTCATGTTCAAAATTACAACTTTTGCAATTAATGTATTGTGTGTCATATTCGTAATTAATGCAAAAGAGATGGAGTGATAACAAAAATAATTCTTTGGAATTGATTATCTTTGTCTTGCTTTAAAATCAGTATAATTAAACTCTTAATAGATTAGTCATGAGCAAAAAAGCGCTTTTAATAATCTGCGACGGTTGGGGTATCGGTGATAAATCAAACGCTGATGTAATCTCAAAAACATCTACACCATATTGGGACTATCTTGTAAATACTTATCCAACAACAGAGCTTCAAGCTTCTGGTGAAAATGTTGGTTTGCCTGATGGTCAGATGGGTAACTCGGAAGTTGGTCACTTAAATATTGGTGCAGGTCGCGTTCTTTATCAAGACTTGGTAAAGATTAATATTGCTTGTCGTCAAAATACAATTCAAGATAATCCGGAAATCAAAAAAGCATATAGCTATGCTAAAGAAAACGGAAAACAAATCCACTTTATGGGACTTGTTTCTGACGGTGGTGTACACAGTTCTTTAGAGCATTTATTCAAGCTTTGCGATATTTCAAAAGAATATGGTATTGATAAATCATTTGTTCACTGCTTTATGGATGGTCGTGATACCGATCCGAAAAGTGGTAAAGGATTTATCGAGCAATTGGAAAATCACTTGAAAACATCAGGTGGTAAGATTGCATCAATGATTGGTCGTTATTATGCAATGGACCGTGATAAACGTTGGGAACGTGTAAAAGAAGCATATGACTTATTGGTAAATGGTAAAGGTACTCCTGCTGAAGATATGGTAAAAGCCATTGAAGATTCTTATGCAGAAGGGATCACTGATGAGTTTATCAATCCTGTTGTACATGTTGAAAACGGAGCTCCTGTTGCAACAATTCAAGAAGGTGACGTTGTTATTTTCTTCAACTACCGTAATGACCGTGCAAAAGAACTAACGGTTGTATTGTCTCAACAAGATATGCCGGAAGAAGGAATGCATACAATTCCTGGAATTCAGTTCTACACAATGACTCCTTATGATCCAAACTATAAGGATGTGCATATTCTCTTTGATAAAGACAATGTGTCAAACACATTAGGCGAATTGCTTTCGAGCAAAGGGATGAAGCAGTTGCATATTGCTGAAACAGAAAAGTATGCTCACGTAACATTCTTCTTTAACGGAGGACGTGAGTCTGAATTCCCAGGAGAAGAACGTATTTTGATTGCATCTCCAAGGGTTGCAACTTACGATCTTCAACCAGAAATGAGTGCATACGAAGTAAAGGATGCTCTTGTTGCTGAAATCGAAAAGCAGAAGTTTGACTTTATCGTTGTAAACTATGCAAATGGTGACATGGTAGGTCATACAGGTATTTATGAAGCGATCGAAAAAGCAGTGAAAACTGTAGATGATTGTTTGAAAGATACTGTAGAAGCTGCTAAAGCAAATGGTTACGAGACAATCATTATTGCTGACCACGGAAATGCTGATAATGCAATGAATCAAGATGGGTCTGTTAATACAGCTCACTCTTTGAATCCGGTTCCATTTGTTTATGTTACAGAAAACAAAGATGCTAAAGTAGAAGCAGGTGTGTTGGCGGACGTAGCTCCTTCAATTTGTACTATTTTAGGTATTGAACAACCAGAGGAAATGACAGGTCATTCATTGATCAAATAAATTCCTTTTTAGATATAGTATAGGTGTCGGACAGAGTAGATGTTCGACACCTATTTCTTTATATATCAAGTCTATTTAGAGTAATTATTTAAGGCAACGTGAATATAAATTTAAACAAACAATATATGGTTCAAATAGATGATACAATTATAAGTCTGGATGTGTTTGACGCAAAGTTTATTTGTGATTTGGATAAATGCAAAGGTGAATGTTGTGTAGAAGGTGAATCTGGTGCTCCTCTGGAAGATGATGAGGTTGCTAAACTAGAGGCTGTCTTGCCTATTGTATGGGATGATCTTTCGGAAGAGGCGAAAGCGGTAATCAATGCGCAAGGAGTAGCTTATGAAGATATGGATGGAGACATGGTGACATCTATCGTAAATGGAAAAGATTGTGTATTTACATGCTATGATGCTTCTGGTATGTGTAAGTGTGCAATTGAAAAGGCTTATCGTGAAGGTAAGGTTGACTTTTATAAGCCTATTTCTTGTCATCTTTATCCAATTCGACTTGAAAAATATAGAGAGTTTACTGCGGTTAATTATCATAGATGGTCGGTTTGTAAAGCAGCCGAAATTCTGGGACAAAAAGAAGGATTGCCCGTTTACAAATTTTTAAAAGAACCGCTTATTCGTAAGTTTGGCAGTGAATGGTATGAGCAATTAGAGATTTGTGCTGACGAATTAAAGAATATGAAGTAACAATATAGTCTTCATGTGTTGTCGAGGTTGTATCTATTACGAATGGATGCAACCTTTTTTAGTTGATAATATTCGTTTATTAGTGTTATTCTTTTCATCTATATTGCTATAATGCTTGTTTATAGAAGTATATAAGATTGGAAAGCTATGTTTACAAAGAAAAACAGACATCACACAATTCACGGAATACTTCTTATTATTCTGTTCTCATTTGCTGCATTCTATTTGTCGGAAGTGGAATTTATTAAGCAGTTGTCTTTAAGTCCCCTTATAGTTGGGATTTTAATCGGTATGATTTATGCCAATAGCTTGCGTAGTCATTTGCCACCGACATGGATACCTGGAATTCAGTTTTGTACGAAATCAATTCTGCGTTGGGCAATTATTTTATATGGATTCCGATTGACTTTCCAAAGTGTATTAGACGTGGGATTTGCAGCAATAATAATTGATTTAATTATAGTTATAGGGACTTTAGCAATTGGAATGTTTGTAGGAAAACTTCTGAAGATGGATCGTGATATGACTATTCTGACGTCTGCCGGGAGTGCTATTTGTGGAGCAGCTGCAGTACTAGGAACAGAGCCTGTACTTCAAAGTAAACCTCATAAAACAGCAGTCGCTGTTTCAACCGTTGTAATTTTCGGAACGATCGCAATGTTTCTGTATCCGGTTCTTTATAAAGCTGGAATAATAGATTTGTCTCCTACAGAGATGGGGATATATACAGGTTCGACGATGCATGAAGTAGCTCACGCGGTAGGAGCAGGGAACTCGATGACTCAAGAAATTGCATCAGTTTCTATTATTGTGAAAATGATTCGTGTGATGATGTTGGCTCCATTCTTGCTGATATTGGGCTTGTTGATCACAAATAATCAGGATATATCAGAAGGAACAGCCTATGAAGATAAAGGTAAAAAGGCACGTCCGAAAGTTACGATTCCGTGGTTTGCCTTTGGCTTTTTAGCTGTAATTGGGTTTAATTCATTAGATCTATTGCCTTCACTTGTTGTGGATAGTTTCAACTATATTGATACATTTATGCTCACGATGGCTATGACTGCATTGGGGGTAGAAACAAGTTTTGATAAGTTTAAGAAGGCAGGACCAAAGCCATTTCTGTTGGCATTCGTCTTATTTATATGGTTAATTGTCGGAGGGTATTTACTCTCGAAATATCTGACGCCAATATTATAAAAATGAATCGAGGCTAATTGAATTAACAATTAGCCTCGATTTGTTTTTGTTGAGTTATATTATTTCTTCAGAAGCATTCTCTACTTCTTTTACTTTTCTAAATAAATCAGAAGCAAAAACAAAGTCGTTCAATGCTTTATTTGTAGACGTCATTACTTGTTTACTGTTTCCTTGCCACTCCATCATTCCTTCTTTGATAAAGATAATGTTATCTCCAATATTCATTACAGAGTTCATGTCGTGCGTATTGATAACAGTTGTCATGTTGTACTCTTGTGTGATATCATGGATCAGGTCATCAATGATTAGCGAAGTCTTAGGGTCGAGACCAGAGTTTGGTTCATCGCAAAACAAGTATTTGGGATTAAGAGAGATCGCTCTGGCGATAGCAGCACGTTTCATCATCCCACCACTAATCTCTGACGGATAAAGATGTCCTGCATCTTTTAAGTTTACACGCTCCAAACAAAATTGAGCTCGCTTCAGCTTTTCTTTATTGGTGTCTTTTGAAAACATATCGAGTGGAAACATTACGTTTTCAAGGACAGTCATTGAGTCAAATAAGGCTGAGCCTTGGAATAACATTCCCATTTCTTTTCGGAGAGCATTAAGCTCTTGCTTTCCCATTTGAGGAAGGTTTCTTCCATCATATAAGATTTTGCCAGAGTCTGGTTTCATGAGTCCAATGATGTTCTTCATAAAGACTGTTTTACCAGAACCACTGCGTCCGATAATCAAATTTGTTTTGCCTTTTTCAAAGACTGTACTGATATCATTTAAGACAATGCGCCCTTCAAATGATTTAATTATGTGTTGAACTTCAATCATGATTACGCAAGCATTAGTTGTGTTAAAAGAACATCGGCAAGTAGAATAAGAATACTGCTCATAACGACTGCGTTTGTACTTGCTTTACCTACTTCTAAGGCTCCACCTTTAACGTAATAGCCAAAGTATGATGCAATTGATGAGATGATAAATGCAAAAATTATAGATTTTACAATTGAATACCAAACGTAGAATTCATTGAAAAAATATTGAAGCCCGTATTCATAATCACTTGTCGGTAGGGCTGTGGTCATATAGCTGGCGAGGTATCCGCCAATAATACCGCAAAACATACTGAAGACAACAAGTACCGGAATAAATATCATTAAGCCGGCAATCTTAGGCATTAGTAAGAAGTTTGCAGAATTAACCCCCATAATTTCCATTGCATCAATTTGTTCGGTTACCCGCATGGTTCCAATCTCAGATGCGATGTTTGATCCGACTTTTCCGGCTAAAATCAAACACATGATTGATGATGAAAACTCCAATAAGATAATTTCACGAGTTGAATAACCAATGGTGAATTTTGGAATAAGCGGAGAGCTTATGTTTAATGATATTTGGATTGCGATAACTGTACCAATGAATAATGAGATAATAACAACAATCCATAAAGAGTCTACTCCTAATTTGTAGATTTCTTTAATTAGTTGTCGAAAAAACATACTCCATCTGTCTGGGATGGAAATAGCTTTTTTCATGAGTAATGTATATTCTCCAAGTCTGTGTAAAGCTTCCATGTAGCATTTTTTATTAATATATTGTCTCAAGACAATATAAATGAAGTCGCAAACTTACATAATAATTGCCAGAAAGAGATGCTTCGGTCTAAAAAGATGAGTTTCCAAAGCTTTAAAAAACTATATGAAATAGCTGTTTTTATGCTGATAATACGGCCTGTAACTTTCATTTTTATTACATTTGCCTTAAATCTCTAGATATGGTAGAAGGTGAACAAATGGTACTAAGGACTGAGGACTTAGTCAAGAAATATAGAACAAGAACTGTGGTGAATCATGTTTCAATAAACGTGAAACAGGGGGAAATTGTAGGGTTGTTAGGGCCTAATGGTGCCGGTAAAACAACGACATTCTACATGACTACAGGTCTAGTTACTCCAAATGAAGGTCGTATCTTTTTAAATGACAAAGATATTACGGAGTATCCTGTATATAAGCGAGCACAGAATGGTATAGGTTATTTGGCACAGGAGGCATCTATTTTTAGGAAGATGTCGGTAGAGGATAATATCCGATCTGTACTTGAGATGACTAATACAACCAAAGAATATCAGAAAGAGAAATTAGAAAGCTTGATTGCTGAATTTCGTCTTAATAAAGTTAGGAAGAATTTAGGTGATCAATTGTCTGGAGGCGAAAGACGTCGTGCAGAGATTGCGAGATGTCTTGCAATCAATCCTAAATTCATCATGTTGGATGAGCCTTTTGCAGGGGTCGATCCAATAGCCGTTCAGGATATTCAATATATTGTTGCTAAGCTGAAGCATAAAAATATAGGTATCTTGATCACTGACCATAATGTGTATGAAACGTTGAGTATTACTGATCGCGCATACTTATTATTTGAAGGCAAAGTGTTGTTTCAGGGTACAGCTGAAGAATTAGCGGAAAATGAGATTGTACGTGAAAAGTATTTAGGGAAAGATTTTCAATTGAGAAGACGAGTTTTTGAGTGATATAAATAATATGGTATAAAGCTATCTATTGCAAAATAGATAGCTTTTTTTTATTCTGAATTCTGCTTTAGACTTTTAATAAGCCAAAAGAAAATTATAATTGCAGGTATAGATAAAAGTATTGACTCTGAGATGTTTAATGTAGATGAGTTTTGGAGGTTTGATATGTTACTGTGAAATCCATACATTACTGTGAGTGTAAATGCATTGTTGCAAAAATGTGCAAAAATAGGAACATATAAGCTTCTTGTCCAATAGAGAAGATATCCTAAATAGGCACCAAGGATTAAGCGTGGAATAAATCCATATATTTGAAAGTGGGTGAAACTAAATATGGCTGCAGTGATCCATATTGCAAAGTGATGGTTTTTTAGTCTCTTTACTAAAAGGTTTTGAATAATCCCTCTAAACAAGAACTCTTCTGTAACTGCTGCTGCCACAGCAATAACGAAGTAGTTGTAGCCAATTTCGACCGGATTATTTGTGTCAATAAGTATCGAGGTGAGTTCTTTTGCCTGAGTTTCCCATTTCTGAAAAACTAGTTCAATTGGTTCAAGGAACTGAGGAAGAGATAATGACTCATTTACTAGAGCTGTGAGTGAAATTATAGGCAAAAGAATAACAATGCATACTCCAGACAATGCATACTTTGAAGTTGAACTTGTTGTGTTGAGATTTAAGAATGAGGAAGGTTTTAGACTGATTAAATTTGCAATAAATATTGCTGGTAAAAGAAATGTAAACGTGCCTTGGATGAGTTGTGCTGTACGTAGCACATTCGTGTGTTCTAGCAAATATGTGCTAATTTGACTGAAAGGATATTCATGTGTATTTGAATGGATATGACATATCAGATCGATAAGAAGAGATGCCGAAAGTGATCCTACTATGATCGATAAAAAAACAGCAATAAATATTGTACCTATAGATTGTTGAGATAATATCCCTCTAAACATTTAATGATGAATTTGTTTGATATGTAAAAACCCCTGTCGAGTAACAGAGGTCTTTTACTTATTTTGTGTGTAAAGAACTATTGTCTAGGTAATGCTTCTTTAACAACCATTTGACGTCCGTCAAACTCAGCTTGATTTAATTCGCTAATAGCTTTAAGAGCTTCTTCATTGTTTGGCATTTCAACAAATGCAAAACCTTTTGAGCGACCAGTTTCTCTGTCTTTGATAAGTTTGATGGAGCTAACTTCTCCATATTCTTCCATAACTTGTTTTAGATCTGACTCTTGAATACGGTAGTTCAAGTTTCCAATGTAAATATTCATGTTGTATAAATTAGATGATAATAAAACATAGATAATGTCAGGTTGTTCACAATGTTAAACTTGAATCTATCATATCAATTAGTAATATCTTAAATTCATCGATTGTTAGAACCCTCTACTTCTACACATGCAAAGAAATACAATAATTTTTGATATTCAATTAAAAGTCAGATTTAAAAAATACTTTTTGGGCTATAAGTAAAAGATCTTATAATTTGATTTATTGAAAGATTCGATTTATTTTTGCATTGCTAATATTCGACACGTATAATAATTAAATAAGCATAAGTAATGAACGTTTCGCTTAAAAATATTGATACTGTAAACGGTATCATTAATATTGAAATCGCAAAAGCAGATTACCAACCAAAAGTTGATGAGGCTTTAAAAACATTCCGTAAAAAAGCAAATGTTCCTGGGTTCCGTAAAGGTATGGCACCAATGGGAATGTTGAAAAAAATGTATGGTAAATCAATCAAGATTGACGAAATCAATAAATTGGTTGGTGAAAAACTATATGGCTACATCCGTGAGAATAAAATTAATATTTTAGGAGAGCCACTTCCATCAGAACAACAAGCTGATTTCGATTTTGATACTCAAGAAGACTACGATTTCGCTTTTGATATCGCATTAGCTCCAGAAATCAAAATCAACCTAAGCAAAGATGATAAAATCGTTTATTACAATGTTGCTGTAGACGATGAAATGGTTAATAACCAAATCGATGCTTACAAATCTAACTTTGGTACATATGTTCAAGTTGATGCTGCAACAGAAGAAAAAGACCTTGTAAAAGGAACAGTTGTAGAATTGGATGAAAATAATGAACCTAAAGAAGGTGGTATTCGTATTGAAGGTGCTGTTTTGATGTCTTCATATATGAAGAACGAAGAAGAAAAAGCAAAATTTGCGAATGCAGCTAAAAATTCAGTAATTGTATTCAATCCTGCAAAAGCATATGATAATGCTGACGCTGAAATTGCTTCATTCTTAAGAGTAAGCAAGGAAGAAGCTGCTGATATTACATCAAACTTTAGCTTTGAAATCGAAGAAATTACTCGTTATCAAGAGGCTCAATTAAATCAAGAATTATTTGATAGAGTATTTGGTAAAGATACTGTAACAACAGAAGAAGAATTTGTTGCAAAAGTACGCGAAGCTTTGCAAGAGCAAATGGCTCCAGAGAGCGATTTCCGTTTCTTAGTTGATGCTAAAGAAGTATTGATGGAGAAAGTAGGTGATTTGCAATTCCCTGATGCATTCTTGAAACGTTGGTTACTTGCTAGCGGAGAAGATAAAACTCCAGAAGCAATCGAGGAAGAATATCCTGCAATGATTAATGACCTTAAGTTCCACCTTATTAAAGAGCAAATCATCAAAGATAACTCTTTGAAGGTTGAAGAGGCTGATTTCTTAGCTCTAGGTAAAAAAGTTGCAAAAGCTCAGTTCGCTCAATATGGTATGATCAGTATTCCTGAAGATGTTCTTGAAAACTATGCTAAAGACATGATGAAGGATAAAAATACAGCTCGTAATATTGTTGATAGAGCTATCGAAGAGAAGATTGTTGCAAGCATCAAAGAAAAAGTTTCTCTAGACGAAAAAACTATTACAATTGAAGAATTTAAGAATCTTTTTGCGTAAGTAGTCAAATTATAATTATAGGGGTGCATATCTGTGGATTTGCACCCCTATTTTTTTATCTATATAATCTGTAAAAAATATATTTGACGCTTCTTATTCGTTTGTGGCATTCGGATTTTTATTTATAACTTTGTTATCAACATGACGGGTAGATAAATAGGCGGTCATGAAAATAGAAAAATAAAATTCAAACAGTACTATGAGCGATTTTAGAAAATATGCGACCAAGCATCTAGGGATGAATGGTAATGCGTTAGACAGCTATATGAATATCACTAGTAGTTATATTTCTCCTACAATTATTGAAGAGCGTCAGCTAAATGTAGCTCAAATGGATGTCTTTTCACGTTTGATGATGGATCGTATCATCTTTTTAGGTACCGGTGTTGATGATTATACTGCAAACGTAATTCAAGCTCAGCTTTTATATTTAGATTCGAGTGATCCGGGCAAGGATATTTCGATTTATATAAACTCTCCTGGCGGATCTGTTTATGCTGGTTATGGTATTTATGATACAATGCAATTTATAAACAGTGACGTTTCAACGATATGTACAGGTATCGCAGCATCAATGGCTGCAGTTTTACTTGTTGCAGGAGCAAAGGGTAAACGTTTTGCCTTGAAACATTCTCGTGTTATGATTCACCAGCCTTTAGGCGGAGTTCAAGGTCAAGCTTCTGATATTGAAATTACAGCGCGCGAAATCGCAAAAGTAAAAAAAGAACTTTATACCATTATTTCCGATCATTCTGGTCAATCAATTGATGTGATCGAAAAAGATGCAGATCGTGACTATTGGATGACTGCAGCAGAAGCAAAAGCTTATGGCATGATTGATGACGTTTTGATTAGAAATAAATAATATAACTAAGGATTTTAGAATGGCTAAAAGTGGTGATCGTTGTACCTTCTGTGGTAAAACAGGGAAAGATGTCAATCTATTAATTACCGGAGTAAATGGTGCAATTTGTGATGCATGTGCTACACAAGCCTATGATATTGTGCAAGAGGATTCAAAGCTAAAGAAAAAATCACAATCGGGATTTGATCTGGCTGAACTTCCTAAGCCAAAAGAAATCAAGGAGTTTTTAGATGGTTATGTAGTAGGTCAAGACGAGGCAAAAAGATATTTGTCTGTTGCGGTATATAATCATTATAAGCGATTGATGCAGCCGTTATCTTCTGAAGATGTCGAGATTGAGAAGTCTAATATTGTAATGGTAGGTTCTACTGGAACAGGGAAAACGCTTCTTGCTCGTACAATTGCAAAACTTTTACATGTTCCTTTTACAATTGTAGATGCTACGGTATTAACGCAAGCCGGATATGTTGGTGAAGATATTGAATCTTTGTTGACTCGGTTGTTGCAAGTGGCAAATTATGATGTTAAAGCAGCAGAAAAAGGAATCGTTTTTATCGATGAAATCGATAAAATTGCTCGTAAAGGAGATAACCCATCAATAACGAGAGATGTAAGTGGTGAGGGTGTGCAGCAAGGTTTGCTAAAGTTATTAGAAGGTTCTGTTATTAATGTTCCACCACAAGGAGGTCGTAAACATCCTGATGCTCCAATGATTCAGGTAGACACTAAAAATATTTTGTTTATTTGTGGAGGAGCCTTTGATGGAATTGAGAAGAAAATAGCTCAAAGATTAAATACTCGTTCAGTTGGATATTCTGCAAGTAATAAGAATACTCAAGTTGATCATTCTAATTTACTTAAATATATTCGTCCTGGAGACTTGAAGTCGTTTGGTCTGATTCCTGAAATTATAGGACGATTGCCAATTTTGACTTATTTGAATCCATTGGATCGAGATACTTTATCTCGAATACTGACAGAGCCGAAGAACTCTATAATAAAACAATATATTAAACTATTTGAGATGGATGGTGTTAAGCTATCTTTTGATGAAAATGTGTTTGATTATATTGTAGATAAAGCGATTGAATACAAATTAGGAGCTCGTGGATTACGTTCGATTGTCGAAACGATCATGATGGATGATATGTTTTCGATGCCTTCGACGGAAGAAAATGAGCTGCATATTACTAAAGAGTATGCGCAAAAACAACTTGATAAAGCAGATTTAAATAGTTTGCAGGCAGAATAGCGTTAAATTCTCAAGCATGGCGAATAAAGAATATCTAGTGAATGAGCTAAAGAAGAACTTTGGCTTTGGAACTTTTAAAGGGAATCAGGAGGCAGTTATTCAAAATCTGCTTGCCGAAAATGATACATTTGTATTAATGCCCACGGGTGGAGGTAAGTCACTTTGTTATCAGCTTCCTTCGCTTATAATGGAAGGGACAGCTATAGTTATCTCTCCGTTAATTGCATTAATGAAGAATCAAGTGGATGCCATGCGAAACTTCAGCGAACAGGAGGGGATAGCTCATTTTATAAACTCATCATTAAATAAAACTGCTATTGATCAGGTTAAGGGAGATATATTGAGTGGGAAAACAAAACTACTTTATGTCGCTCCTGAGTCTTTGACAAAAGAAGAAAATGTGGAATTTCTTCGACAAATAAAGATTTCCTTTTATGCTGTCGATGAAGCGCATTGTATCTCTGAGTGGGGACACGATTTTCGACCTGAGTATAGACGGATTCGTCCTATCATAAATGAAATAGGTAAAAGACCATTAATAGCTCTTACAGCTACAGCAACCCCTAAAGTGCAACATGATATTCAAAAGAATTTGGGTATGATGGATGCAAAAGTATTTAAGTCATCCTTTAATAGAGAGAACTTATATTACGAGATAAGACCTAAAACAGTCAATATTGATAGGGATATTATTAAGTTCATTAAGTCTCAAGAAGGAAAGTCTGGTATAATTTACTGTCTTAGTAGAAAGAAGGTTGAAGAATTTACCGATATTCTTAAAGCTAATGGGATTGCAGCTTTACCTTATCATGCAGGAATGGATTCATCCATACGTTCAGCTAATCAAGATGCTTTCTTACGGGAAAATGCACAAGTTGTTGTTGCGACAATAGCATTTGGGATGGGAATTGATAAACCAGATGTTCGTTATGTAATACACTATGATATCCCTAAAAGTCTTGAAGGTTACTATCAAGAAACAGGGCGAGCTGGAAGAGATGGTGGAGAAGGGCGTTGTGTTGCTTTTTACACATTAAAAGATCTTCAAAAGCTCGAAAAGTTTATGCAAGGGAAGCCTGTTGCCGAGCAGGAAATAGGAAAGCAGTTGTTGCTAGAAACGGCTGCTTATGCCGAAAGCTCTGTTTGTCGACGGAAAGTTTTACTTCATTATTTCGGTGAAGAATATACAGAGGAGAATTGTGGTAGTTGTGATAATTGTTTGAACCCGAAAAAGAAAGTGGAAGCACAGGAATTATTGGTTACGGTACTAGAGGCAGTCTCTGTACTAAAAGAAAAGTTTAAAGCAGAATATGTAGTTAATATTCTGTTAGGAAAAGAAACGTCTGAAATTGAATCTTATGCACATCATGAGCTCGATATTTTTGGCTCGGGTGTAGATCAAGAAGAGAAAACTTGGAATGCTGTTATTCGCCAAGCACTAATTAATGGTTATCTGGATAAAGATATAGAGAATTATGGCTTGTTGAAGTTGACTGAGGCTGGAAAGAAGTTTATGAAGAAGCCAGTTTCTTTCAAGATAGTTGAAGATAATGATTTTGAAGAAGAGGAAGAGGAAGTTCAGGTTCGTGGTGGTGCAACTTGCGCTGTAGATCCTGTTTTATATTCGATGATGAAAGATTTGCGTAAGAAACTTTCAAAGAAATTGGATGTACCTCCTTTTGTAATTTTTCAAGATCCATCATTGGAGGCTATGGCAACAACATATCCTGTGACTTTAGATGAGCTGCAAAACATACCAGGTGTAGGTGCAGGTAAAGCTAAGCGTTATGGACAAGAGTTTGTGCAATTGATTAAAAGACATGTTGAAGAAAACGAGATCGAAAGACCTGAAGATTTACGTGTTCGAACGGTTGCAAATAAGTCAAAGCTAAAGGTTTCGATTGTACAAGGTATAGATCGAAAAGTAGCATTAGATGATCTTGCTATAACAAAAGGATTAGAGTTTAGTGAACTTCTAGATGAAATCGAAGCAATTGTTTATTCAGGAACGAAGATTAATATCGACTACTTCTTATATGAAATTATGGATGAAGATCATATCAATGATATCTATGATTATTTTAAGGAGTCAGAAACAGACTCTCTTGAAGAGGCTATTAATGAATTAGGATCTGATTATACAGAAGAAGAAATTAGGTTGGCTCGTGTTAAATTCTTATCAGAGATGGCCAATTAGATTTTAAAAAATAAAAAGCTCTTCAATATCGAAGAGCTTTTTATTTTTTTATTGAATTAGAATGTGAATTGATATTTGTAAATTGCTATATTTGCACGCAATAAATTTTAAAGCATTCGCTATGTCATTTGTTGCAGATAGAGTAGTTATGGATGGATTAACATTTGACGATGTTTTGTTAATCCCCGCGTATTCAGAAGTTCTTCCCCGTAATGTCGATTTATCGACTCAGTTCTCACGTAATATCCGATTAAATATTCCAATGGTTTCGGCTGCGATGGACACCGTTACTGAAGCGAAAATGGCTATTGCTATTGCTCGCGAAGGTGGTATTGGTGTTATTCATAAAAATATGAGTATCGCAGAACAAGCTCGTCAGGTACAAACAGTAAAGCGTGCCGAGAATGGTATGATTTATGATCCCGTAACAATAACAAAAGGTAAGCGTGTTGCCGATGCATTGGCAATAATGTCTGAATATAAAATTGGAGGGATTCCCGTTGTAGACGAAGAACGTAATCTTGTTGGTATTGTCACTAATAGAGATTTGCGATTTGTTGCTGACAAATCAAAATTGATAGAAGAAGTAATGACAAAAGACAATTTGATTACAACGAATCAATCAACTGATTTAGATGCAGCAAAAGAGATTTTGCAACAATATAAAATTGAGAAACTACCTGTAGTTGATTGTAACGGTAAACTTATCGGGTTGATTACTTACAAAGATATCACTAAAGCTCAAGATAAACCTTTTGCGTGTAAAGATGAAAGAGGTCGACTTCGAGTTGCAGCTGGTGTTGGTGTGACAGGTGATAGCTTCGAAAGAATATCAGCACTTGTTGAAGCTGGTGTTGATGCTATTGTTATTGATACTGCCCACGGACATACAAAAGGAGTTGTAGATGTTTTGAAAAAAGCAAAAGCTGCGTTCCCTAAATTAGATGTAGTTGTTGGTAATATTGCAACTGCCGAAGCTGCAAAATTTTTAGCTGATGCTGGAGCTGATGCTGTAAAAGTAGGTATCGGTCCTGGTTCAATTTGTACAACTCGTGTAATTGCAGGAGTTGGTGTACCTCAGTTATCTGCTATTTATGAATGCTCAAGAGCATTGGAAGGAACAGGAGTTCCTTTAATTGCAGATGGTGGTCTTCGTTATTCTGGTGATATAGTGAAAGCTATTGCTGCTGGTGGAGCATCAGTTATGATGGGATCTTTGCTTGCCGGAGTAGAAGAGTCTCCAGGTGAAACCATTATTTATAATGGTCGTAAATTCAAATCGTATAGAGGTATGGGTTCTTTAGATGCTATGCAAAAAGGTTCTAAAGATAGATACTTTCAAGATGTTGAAGACGATGTGAAGAAATTGGTTCCAGAAGGTATTTCTGCTCGTGTTCCATATAAAGGTTCTCTTTATGAAGTTCTCTATCAGATGGTAGGAGGTTTAAGAGCTGGTATGGGATATTGTGGTGCTAAAGATATTGATACTTTACATCATGCTAAGTTTACTAGAATTACAAATGCAGGTGTTGCAGAAAGTCACCCTCATGATGTAGCTATTACTCAAGAAGCGCCTAATTATAGTAGAGGAGAATAATATTATTCTTTTTGATAAGATATACGACATCAATCTATCTAGCTAATAAGTATAGCTAGTAGATTGATGTCGTTTTTTTATGTAATTTTTGCTGCCAGACTTGATGTTGATTCAAATACATATCGTAGTTTTGTTAGAAACAAATCCATTAAGTCTCATACAATTACTTTTTAGTGATTATGAAAAGAATATTTCTATTGACAATTCTATTTTTGATTATATTTGCATGTAATGATTCAACTCAGCCGTTAAAGACTAATGTTGTTGCTACTGTGCAAGATCAGTCATTGACTAAAGATGAAGTAGAATTATCTATTCCCAAAGGGCTTTCTGGAGTTGATAGTATAGCTGCTGTAGACAATTTCGTAAAGAATTGGATTGTCGAGCAACTATTGTATGATGTTGCAAAGCGTAATACGACTAGTCAGCAGAAAGAGATTAATCAGCTAGTTGAGAACTATAAAAAATCGTTGATCTTGAATCTTTATCAAGAAATGTTGATAAATGAGAGGTTGTCTCCTGAGATAACAGATCTTGAAACAAGGACTTTTTATGATGAAAATAAAGAACGTTTCAAACTAGACAAGAATATAATCAAAGGTCTTTTTCTAAAGATACCGATCGATGCTCCTAATTTGAATCAAATACGAGAGTGGTACAAATCTACCAATGAGAGGTCTCTTGAGAATATCGAAAAGTATAGTATACAAAATGCATCAGTATATGATTACTTTTATGACAAATGGGTTGATTTTGATGAGGTGATGGATAAAATACCAATTCATGTTTCAGATCCTATTAGCTTCTTGAAAGAGAAAAAGAATATAGAGATTTCAGATAGTTCGTTTGTCTATTTTTTGAATATAAAGGAAACTCTTTTGATTGGAAATGTAGCTCCATATGAGTTTGCAGAGCCGACTATTAGAGAGCTATTGATCAATCAGAAACGTTTGAAGTTTATTAAAAGTATAGAAGAGGATTTATATAATGATGCTCTGCGAAAAGGTGTAATTCAATATTCACCTGATATTGCAGTTGCTGAAAAAAAGCTTAATTGACAATGAAAAGATTTTTTGGTCTATTTCTTTTTGCTGCAGTATCTTTTATTGCGAATGCACAAGATAGTAATGTTATTGATGAGATCGTATGGGTTGTCGGTGATGATGCGATCTTGCGTTCTGATGTTGAAATGCAGCGATTACTAATGAGTGAGGAAGGTAAAAGGTTTAATGGTGATCCATATTGTGTAATACCTGAGCAAATTGCATTGCAAAAATTATTCCTACACCAAGCAAAATTAGATAGTATAGAAATTCCTGAGGCACAAGTTGTGATGTATGCTGATCAGTCAATTGCTGAGAGGATTAAAAGAGCTGGTTCAAAAGAACAACTCGAAGAGTATCTTAACAAGCCACTTCCTCAAATTAGGGAAGAAACAATGGAGATGATTCGAGAGCAGCAGACTGTACAGAATATGAGATCGAAGATTACGGGTGATATTAAACTTACACCATCAGAAGTTCGTAGATATTATAACGAACTACCTAAAGATAGTCTTCCGTATATTCCAATGACGGTCGAAGTTCAGATAATTACGATGGAGCCTAAAATCTCTATTCAAGAAGTTGATGCTGTAAAAGCTAGACTTAGGGATTTTACGGAGCGTGTTAATTCGGGAGAACAAGAGTTCTCAACTTTAGCACGTATGTATTCTCAAGACAGAAGCAGTGCTATTTATGGTGGTGAAATCGGCTTTAGTGGTAAAGGAATGTTAGCTCCTGAATATGCTAATGCTGCATTTAATCTAAATGACAATAAGAAAGTTTCTAAAATAGTTGAAACAGAATTTGGTTATCACATTATTCAACTTATTGAGAAAAGAGGAGATCGAATCAATACACGTCATATCTTGTTGAACCCAGAACCATCAGACAAAGAGATTGAAGATGCTGCTGTAAAGATGGATTCTTTATATAACGATATGTTGAGCGATAAGTTTTCTTTTGAAGATGCAGCTTTATTTGTTTCGTATGATAAAGACACCAAGAATAATAAAGGTATTATGGTGAACTCTAAAGCTGAAAATGAAAGAAATGGAACTCCTAAGTTTGAAATGAGTGAATTGCCTATAGAGGTGGCGAGAGCTATTGATGCATTAGAGCCAGGACAGTTCTCAAAGCCTTTCAAAATGAAGAATGAGAAGAACAATAAAGATGTTATAGCTATTGCAAAACTTAAAACTAGAACACCAGGACATAGAGCAAATATGGCAGATGATTATCAGGTGTTAAAGCGAATTGTAGAGCAAAAAAAGCAAGAAGATATCTTAAGTAAGTGGATTGCAAATAAGCAAAAAGAAACATATATTCGTATCAATCCAAGTTGGGTGAAGTGTGATTTTATGTATCCAGGTTGGATAAAAGAATAATGATTCTAATTTATCATGTTGAGATTTAAATTGAAATATATTTTTAGCGGGCACAATATCCTTATTCTTGGGATGTTGTGCCTGTTTGGCGTTAGTCATGCCCAGGTTAAAAATGGTGTGATTACAGAATCCGATACAACTATTATGGCTGCCGATACGATTAGTAGTATAGGAGATTTGCCTAATCGTAAAACAACAAAAGTCTTTTTAGAGCATACAGACATCCTTGAGTTTAATAAGCAACTAAGGAATGAGGCCAAATTCTTGAAAGGTAACGTGGTGTTTAGGCACAACGACTCATACATGTATTGTGATAGTGCATATTTTTTTGAGCAAACTAATTCTTTAGAAGCATTTTCAAATGTACGAATGGAACAGGGAGATACCTTATTTATATATGGAGATTATCTGTTCTATGACGGTAATACGGAGATCGCCAAGCTGAGAAATAATGTTCGGATGATCAATAAAGATGTAACATTATATACCGATAGCTTAAACTACGATCGATATGTTAATATTGGTTATTACTTTGATCATGGTAGAATTGTAGATCCAGAGAATACCCTTCGTTCAATATATGGGCAATACTCTCCCGATACCAAGATTGCAGAATTTAAAGATAGTGTTGTTCTTGAGAATCCTCAGTTTACATTGTATTCGGATACGTTGAAGTATAATACCGATTCTAAAATCGCAACAATACTTGGCCCTTCTGAAATTGTTTCAGATAGCGCAACTATTATTTCTTCATTGGGGTGGTATAATACCATAACAAATGAATCAATGCTTTTAGATCAATCGGTTGTTGTTTCGGGAACGAAGCTGTTATCCGGTGATTCTATATTCTACAATAGAGAATTAGGTTTTGGGGAAGTTTTTGGTAATATGTCCATCAAAGATACGGCTCAGCAAGTCATGTTGACAGGTAATTATGGGTATTATAACGAGAAAACACAATTTGCTTTTGCAACAGACTCGGCCTTGCTATATGAATATTCTCAGCCAGATACATTGTTTTTGCATGCTGATACAATGACAATGGTCACGATAGACGAAAAGTTTAAGGAGATCAAAGCTTATCACGGTGTGAGGTTTTATCGTCCCGACTTACAAGGTGTTTGTGATTCGATGCAGTTTAATTCAAAAGATTCTGTACTGTATATGTTTCAAGATCCTATTTTATGGAATGAGACATATCAGCTTTCAGGGGATACAATAGAAGTATTTTTAAACGATAGTACAATTGATTGGGCTCATGTAATAGCATCTGCTTTTGCTATTCAAGAGATTGATTCTGTTAGTTACAATCAATTAGGAGGTTCAGATCTCAAAGCCTTTTTTAATAATCAAACGGTCGAACGACTAGAGGTAAGCGGTAATGCTGAATCAGTATTTTATCCGATAGACGATAAAAATGGCTCTTTTATAGGGATGAACAAAACAAAGAGTGGATATTTGACCATGTGGATGCGTGATAGCAAACTAGATAAATTGAAGATCTGGCCAACTCCGCAAGGAACACTGACACCAATTCCTGATTTAACTAGAGAAGCTAGATTTTTAAAGAACTTTCAATGGTTTGACTATATACGTCCGATAAATAAAGAAGATCTTTTTAGAGTTGTCAAAAGAAAAGTAGAAGAGGCTCCGAAGAGAAAAAGAAAATCACTAAATTAGCAATACCAAAAACAATCAGCTATGGGTTTATTTTTCTTTTATCAAAATAGAAAACCTAGAAAATTTGGGCACAAGCCAATTTTTTATGATGAACGAAAAGAAGCTCTTGAAGAGCGTGTCGTTAAAATCAAGAAAGAGCTCGGTGAAATGCCAGAGGAGGAATTTCAGCCTACTGTGAAGGGTTCTTTTGTAGAAGGAACTTCTCATATAAAGAAAAAGCAAATGCGAGGTCAAACCATCGATTCTCGTGTTTCAACAAATATACGTTTAGCTGTAATATTAATTCTGCTATTGATATTAGCGGGTTACTTATTCTTCTAAAATTAATTTTAATGAGTGACATTATACATTTACTTCCTGAAAGTATCGCTAATCAAATAGCGGCAGGTGAGGTTATTCAACGTCCAGCTTCAGTTGTGAAAGAATTGGTTGAGAATGCCGTCGATGCTGGAGCTTCTGAAATTCAAGTTGTAATAAAAGATGCAGGGAAAACGTTAATTCAAGTCATTGATAACGGCAAAGGAATGTCTGAGACGGATGCACGAATGGCCTTTGAGCGTCATGCAACGTCTAAGATATCTAAGGCTGACGATTTGTTTGCTTTGACAACAATGGGTTTTCGAGGCGAGGCACTTGCTTCGATTGCTGCTGTTGCACATGTTGAACTTAAAAGTCGTCAAGAAGCATCTGAACTTGGGACACATTTGATTATTTCAGGTTCTGCCGTAGAATCACAAGAACCGATCGCATGTGCAGTAGGAAGTAATTTTTCTATCAAGAATTTATTTTTTAATGTTCCAGCTCGTCGAAAGTTTTTGAAATCGAATGAGACCGAGTTTCGTAATATTATTACGGAATTTGAGCGCATAGCACTGGTCTATCCGGAAGTCTCTTTTTTGTTGATTCATAACGATGGTGAAATCTACAATTTGCCATCTTCCGGTCTTAAGCAACGTATTCTTAATATATTTGGGAAGAATGTAAATCAACAGCTATTGCCAGTTGAAGTAAAGACGTCTTTAATTAATATAAGCGGCTTTGTAGGGAAGCCTGATTTTGTCAAGAAGAGAGGAGCTCATCAATTCTTTTTTGTAAATAATCGCTTTATGAAACATGCTTATTTTCATAAAGCGGTGATGAATGCATATGAGCATATCATTTCAACTGGCGAAATGCCTAATTATTTTATCTATTTCGATTTAGATCCTTCATCAATTGATGTAAACATTCATCCTACAAAGACTGAAATAAAGTTTGAAAACGAACAGCCTATTTGGCAAATACTATCTAGCGCTGTAAAAGAGTCGTTAGGTAAATCGAATGCAGTTCCATCAATTAATTTTGATGTTGATGACTCGATTGATATTCCTGTTTTCCATTCCGACCAGCAGAATCCATTTACAACTCCGAATGTAGAAATTGATAAAGGATATAATCCGTTTAATGCTTCATCGAATTTTTCTCGACCTGAGTTTGATTGGGAAAAACTGTATGAGGGTTTCGAAAAAGGACGTTCTACAGAAGAGATCGGTTTGCCGCATGAAGAAAACTTCGAAATGGAAGAGGCGTCTTTTGAGTCAAAGGCCTCTATTATATTAGAGAGTCAAGATTCGCTAGAGTTACCATCTAAGGCCAATGATCTTCCATCCAAAGTGAGTGCCGGTGTAAGTTCAAACTTTCGACCTACCACTAGCTTTGACTCGTTTAGTCCTACTTCTCAGTTCAATCAGTGGGATAGTCAAGAGACATTCCAATCTTCAATTACTGTTTCGGCTCCTAAATCAGAGGGCGTTGTAGAAGTAGTGTCAAAGGGTACACCTGAACAGCAATTATTTCCAAGCGTGCCAACTGTATTTTATATTCAATATAAGCATAAGTATATTATAACATCGGTCAAGTCGGGATTGATGATTGTAGATCAACATAGAGCGCATGTTCGAATCTTGTTTGATCAATATTTGACGAGTCTTAAATCAAAGAAGGCAGCTTCACAAAAGCTTCTTTTCCCGGAAATGGTAAGCTTTACAGCAGGAGAGTCGGCAGTGTTGCCAACAATTCTTGACGATTTATATTTTATGGGATTTGACTTAGCTCATTTAGGAAATAATACGTATTCTATAAATGGTGTACCAGTTGGTTTGGATAAAGCAAACCCGATAGAATTGCTAAAGTCTGCGTTATATGATGTGCTTGAAACAGGTTTGTCTGCGCATGATAAGATCACAGAAACACTGGCTTTATCCTTTGCTCGTTCAGCGGCAATACAATCAGGAAAATCTCTTACTACCGAAGAAATGGATAATCTTATAGCAAATCTATTTTCATCTAGTTCGCCCAATATTGGTCCCGATGGTTCAATAATTGTTTCTATGATTGAAGATGATGAATTTGCAAAGCGTTTTAAATAAAATGGATACAACATCAAATAAATATGGAGTAGTTTTGCAGCCGCTTGTCGCAGCAAGACTATCAGCTTCTGAGAGAAGTGAAATGGTAACTCAATATCTTTTCGGAGATATTCTTTTAGTAGAGAAAGAGGATTCTGAATTTTATTTTGTAACCTCTTTATATGATAATTACTCAGGATGGGTTTGTAAAGGTTCAATTCATTTGGTTGGTAATACATCACTTTTAGAATTGAAAACAACATACATGTCAACTGCTCAATTGGCAGATGTTTTTAATTTGTCAGATCGTTCAATTATCCGACTACCATTAGGAAGTCGATTGATCGGATATAATGAATTAAATGGTCGATTTGGGATTAATGGTTGCGAGTATCAGATTCATCCATCTTTTGTCGTGAATACGCAGCCTGCTTCTTTGGAAGGTATTTTAGAAACTGCTTTTAGTTTTAAGAATGCGCCTTATTTATGGGGAGGAAAAACAACGTTGGGTATTGACTGTTCAGGATTTGTTCAGCAAGTGTATGCGATTCATGGTTTTGAATTGCCACGCGATGCAAGACAGCAAGTCGAAGTTGGATCGGCGGTAGATACTTTGGCTGATGCAAAACAAGGTGATTTGCTGTTTTTTAGTTCTACGGCATCCTCCGATATATCACATGTAGGACTATTTTTAGACTCAAACAGAGTGATTCATGCATCCATAAATGTGCATGTTGATTCGTTAGACGATGTTGGTATAATAAATAAAACGACAGGTTCTCATTCTCATTTGTTGAAGGCGATCAGACGTCTTTGATTTTAGAATAGAACATGCGGGAATATCGAACCCCGTAGCTTATCAGACAGTTCTTTTGTGAAGAATATAGGCTGATAAGTTACGGGGTCTTCTTTTTTTAATCCGCTGCAATTAACGAGTATTTCTTTTTAAATTTTGAAGGGGTTATGCCCATATAGCGTTTAAATACCTTTGAAAAGTAGAATTCATCGTAGAATTGCAGTCGATTCGCTATTTCTTTGATCTGTATATTCGTTCGTTGCAAATATGTTGCAGCTTGTTGAATTTTTAGCTGATTGTAGTAATTGATAGGTGTCTCTCCGGTTTTTTTTGTGAATAATGTAGACAGATGAGAAGGGGAGTAGTCTAGCTCTGATGCTAGCTCTTCGAGTGTAAGTCTTTTCTCAATATGGTCTTTCATTATTGTAATCGCTTTTGTTATAATATCCGTATCGGGATAGATGACGTCAGATGTTGCAAGCTCGGTGTATTTTGTAGAGATGAGTAGCGTCCATAGCTGTCCCGAGATGTATTCAATGTTCTCTTTCCGATATCCCATTTCAAGAGAGTGGACAATTTCCTGTATTTTGCCCAGATAAACTGATATGATATCATCGGCAAGACCAAGCGAAAAAGTTGTATTCTCTTCTTTTATCAGGCAGTGTGCTTTCTTGCCATTAAATTGGATAATATATACTAGATTGTCTCTTCTCTTAATATGCGAAATTTCTTTTACGCATGCAGTTTTGCAGATGAGATATTCTTTTTCTTTGATGTGAATTTCTTCTTCAGAAGTATGTACTCTTATTTTCCCGGCAAAGCAAAAGATTAAAGAATAACTATCTTCATCTTCAGATTTGTTGTTGATAAGGTTTGATTCCGTATAGCTTTTGATAGAAATCAAATACAAGTCTTCGGTTAATGGGTTTTGTGACAATTCGCAAATTAAATTCTGGGGTATAATTATTGCAATGTCTTTGTTTTTGATTTGTGTAGTGTTGGTATTCATAACTGTTCTTCATTTAGTTTTGAAATTACGTGTCAATTTGTGCGTTATAGCTTTTCTCATAAAGTATTGATGCGTTGTAAGGTTATTGTTTGCAATATAAATATTTATTTGAATTAGTTGAATAAAAAGTGACTAGAATTATTTGAGTAAATATAAGAAATACTTGATATATAAGAAAGTTATTCAATTCGACTAGACTATTGTATGGGCTTTATTGGCTTATAGGGTTCTTTGTTACAGTTTTTCTGTTGCTTGTT
>DKPN01000038.1 GCA_002471195.1 Bacteroides sp. UBA7333 | reverse complement strand
CATACAATAAAACAGTGTATCACTAATAAAATCTATTAAGACAAATTAAAACAAAACACCATATTTAGACTAAAAAAGCACCCGAAAAGTCTCAAAAAACACCCTTTTTTAGTTATTTGTTAGTTTACAGCATAAAATATGAGCAAAATAAGGTTCACATTTCTTAATAACCAAACTAGATTTGCATCAGTAAAAAACATTCGTGTAAATAAACAAATTAAATATAAACCGATATGAAAAGTTTAAGCTTTAGAAAAGATTTAATTGGTGTTCAAGAAGAACTACTAAGATTTGCCTACAAATTGACATCAGACCGCGAAGACGCAAACGATTTGCTTCAAGAAACTACTCTGAAAGCATTGGATAATGAAGATAAATACATGCCTGATACCAACTTTAAGGGATGGATGTATACTATCATGCGCAATATCTTTATTAACAACTACCGCAAAGTACTACGCGATCAGACGTTTGTAGATCAAACGGACAATCTTTACCACTTAAACCTACCACAAGATTCGGGCTTTGACAGCACTGAGGGAGCACACGATTTGAAGGAAATACGAAAAATCGTAAATGCATTACCCAAAGAATACAGAGTTCCTTTTTCAATGCACGTATCGGGATTTAAATATAGAGAGATCGCTGAGAAGCTAAACCTCCCATTAGGTACAGTAAAAAGTCGTATATTCTTTACTCGCCAAAAACTTCAAGAAGAGCTCAAGGATTTTAGATAATATATTTTCAACAAAAAGTTTTCTTTTTCAATTAAGAAAAACAAGGTATATTTATTTTCAATAGCTTAATAATGAGAGATAAATCATAAAAATTGATTTATCTCTTTTTATATATCTACCTATTTAGTATAAGCACGTTTTACCTGTTAATAACTATTTGATGAATAAGCTATCTTTTATTTGTTCATCACTATTCTTTAATTTATCTTTGCTGAAAGATTAAGACATTAAACATCCCCATGTTTTCAGGCAACACTCTTTAACCCGCAAAAAGCAAAAAAGTCACATTAAACATTACAATATTAATAATCAAGACATTATACAAAGATGGCAATAAATTACGTAGTAACTAAAAAAATAGATAAAAGTAGCGGATCAGTAAAAGAACTGTATTATGCCACAACCAAGGCGCTTCAAAATAAGCCTATAAATAGCAATATTATCGCGCAAGAATTGGCACAAAGAAGCTCTTTGCAGAATGGTGATGCAATCTCAGTACTAACTCAACTCTCGGACATCATAGCAGAGTATCTAAAACAAGGACGAACCGTTAATATAGAAGGACTGGGTAATTTTTATCCAACCATTACAAGCCAAGGAGTAGAGAAACCAGAAGAGTGTACAGCAGACAAGGTTCAACTTTCACGAATTTGCTTTAAAGCATCACCTTCGTTTATAAAAAGCGTAAGCCAAACTCGTTTCGTAAGTCTACAACTAGACAATATGCGCAAAGTGAAAAACAAAGCTAAAAAATAAAATAGTACCAAAGAGTAATATAGAATCACTCTTTTAACAATCTGTTGATAACTTTCTATTCAGATTTTAGAATTGCAGGAGATGTTTTTATTTAATAATTATGTAAATTTGCCAATGACGTTTTACAATCAAGTAAGCAAATGAAAGAAGAACAGGAACAACCCGTTTACCATGTACCGGTATTACTAAAAGAGAGTGTTGATGCAATGGATATCAACCCACAAGGCACCTATGTTGATGTTACATTTGGTGGTGGTGGACACACCCGAGAGATTTTATCTCGACTTGGCGATGGTGGGCGACTATTGAGTTTTGACCAAGACGCTGATGCCGAAAGAAATATTCCGAATGACCCACATTTCACTTTTGTACGTAGCAACTTTCGCTACCTTCAAAATTTTCTACGCTATCACAACGTAGATAAAGTGGACTCTATTCTTGCCGACCTAGGAGTATCATCACACCATTTCGATGATAGCGAGCGTGGATTCTCTTTTCGGTTTGACGGCGACCTAGATATGCGAATGAACAAGCGTTCAGGAAAAACAGCTGCCGACATTTTAAACACATACGACGAAGAGCGATTAGCTGATATATTCTATCTATATGGCGAATTAAAAAATAGCCGTAAACTAGCATCAGTTATTGTAAAAAGAAGAGCTGTGGAGCCATTCAAAACAATCAACGATTTTTTGGATGCTATTAAACCTTTGTTCGGTAGAGAAAGAGAGAAAAAAGAGCTGGCGAAAGTATTTCAAGCGCTTCGCATTGAGGTAAATCAAGAGATGGAAGCGCTAAGAGAAATGCTTGAAGCTTCTATAGAAGCCTTGAAACCAGGTGGCAAATTGGTAGTCATCACTTATCACTCACTCGAAGATCGTATGGTGAAAAATATCATGAAAACAGGAAATGTAGAAGGTAAAGCAGAGAAAGATTTCTTTGGGAATGTACAGTCTCCATTAAAAACGATAAACAATAAAGTGATTGTGCCTGATGATGATGAAATTGAACGCAATCCGCGATCAAGAAGCGCCAAACTACGTATAGCCGAACGCAAAGATTGAAAAAAACGATAAGCAAACGACATACAGAAAATGGAAGAAGAAATTAAGAGTGACAAAAAGAAAAACAGCAATAAATTATCTATAAAAAGTATTCTTGGAGGTGATATTTTAGCTGCCGACTTTTTTAGAAGGCAAATCAAACTTCTTGTACTAATAATGGTACTTATTATCTTCTATATCCATAATCGATATGCCAGTCAGCAACAGCAAATTGAAATAGATAAACTGCGCAAAGAGCTAATAGATATAAAATACGATGCATTAACTCGAAGTTCAGAATTGATGGAGAAAAGTCGACAATCAAGAATAGAAGATTACGTATCAAGCAAGGGGAGTGAACTGCAAACATCAACTCACCCACCCTATGTTATAAAGAAGTAAAGTGGATCATTAATATTTAAACGATAACTGTTTTGTCTGTAAATAAGAAAAATATACTAAATCGCTATTTTGCCGTCACTATTGTGATGGGGTTGGTTGCTATTTGTATTTTGATAAAAGCAGGAATTGTTATGTTTGCCGAACGACAGTACTGGAATGATGTAGCTGACCGATTTATCAAAGAAAATGTAATTTTAAAACCTAATCGAGGAAATATTCTTTCATCTGACGGGAAACTTATGGCAAGTTCACTGCCTGAATATCGCATTTATATGGACTTTCAAGCAGGGGGCATAAATAAAGACACACTACTGATGAATCACTTGACCGAGATTTGTGAAGGCTTAAATCGGATATTCCCGGATAAAAGTGTAACCGAATTTAAATCGCATATTCTAAAGGGTAGAAAAAGCAAAAGTCGCAACTACTTGATTTATCCCAAACGTATATCATACATTCAATATAAAGAAGCTAAAAGACTTCCCGTCTTTAATCTGAATAAATACAAAGGCGGATTTCATGAGGTAGCATTCAATCAACGTAAAAAACCATTTGGCTCACTCGCTGCACGAACATTGGGTGACGTGTATGCAGATGCTGAACAGGGTGCAAAAAATGGCATTGAACTGGCATTTGATACGATTTTAAAAGGCAAAGAAGGCTTAACTCACCGTCAAAAGGTGAAAAATAAATATCTTAATATTATTGATATTGAACCAGTTGATGGATGCGATTTAGTCACAACACTGGATGTAGATATGCAAGACATCTGCGAAAAGGCATTAATTGATAAAATGAAGGAAATTAATGCAAATGTAGGAGTGGTAGTGTTGATGGAAGTGGCAACCGGAGAGGTTAAAGCTATCGTAAATATGACCAAAGGACGTGATGGGAATTACTACGAAATGAGAAATAATGCCATCAGCGATATGCTTGAACCTGGATCGACATTTAAAACGGCCTCGATGATGGTAGCACTAGAAGATGGATATATTACTCCTGAAACGGAAGTAAACACAGGAAATGGAGTGATGCAAATGTATGGTAGACAGATGAAAGATCACAACTGGCATAGAGGTGGATATGGCAAAATTGATGCTACACATATAATGATGTATTCTTCGAATATTGGAGTTTCTTATATCATAGATAAATATTATGGTAGCAACCAACAGAAGTTTGTTGATGGATTAAAGCGGATGAGTATTGACCAGTCGTTAAATTTACAAATAGCAGGAGAGGGAAAACCTAACATACGAGGTCCTAAACAAAGATATTTTGCAAAAACAACTCTTCCATGGATGAGTATTGGTTATGAAACGCAAGTTCCTCCAATAAATATTCTAACGTTTTATAATGCCATTGCTAATAATGGCACCATGGTAAAACCTAAATTTGTTAAATCGGCTATTCACGAAGGAGAAGTAATTAAAACCTATGAAACTGAAATTATTAACCCTAAGATATGCTCTGACCGAACACTTGCATATATTCGAGAAATGCTACGAAGAGTAGTATATGATGGATTAGGAAAGCAAGCTGGTAGCAAACAGTTTCAGGTAGCAGGAAAAACAGGAACGGCACAAATATCGCAAGGTGCTATAGGATACAAAAGCGGACAAATGAATTACTTGGTCAGCTTTTGCGGATTCTTTCCGGCAGAAGCACCTAAATACAGTTGCATTGTGTCTATTCAAAAACCAGGTTTACCGGCTTCGGGAGGACAAATGGCAGGTACCGTATTTGGGAAAATAGCTGAGAGAGTATATGCCAAGGATCTTAGATTACCTTTAACTCATGCTATCGATACAAACACTGTAGTAATTCCACAGGTAAAACCTGGTGAGATTAATGAAACTAAAAGAGTGCTTGACGGAATAAAGGTTGCAACTAAACTACCAGTAAATTACACTAAAAACAAGGTAGACTGGTGCGCACCACATCAAGGAACAAATGCTGTGGTATTGGAGCATAGAGATGTAATGCCCGAATTCATTCCTAGCGTAATTGGAATGGGAGCAAAAGATGCCGTATATCTTCTTGAGAGTAAAGGACTTAAAGTTAAACTTGACGGAACAGGGAAGGTTAAGAGGCAATCATTAGCTAACGGTACTCGAATACGGAAAGGACAGACTATAAATTTGATTTTAGATTAATAAGAGATGTTTCAACTTGCATCATTTAAAGATATAGAATTATGAAGTTAAACGAATTAGTAAAACCAATAAAACCTCTACAAATCATAGGGGAGTTGGATAAAGAAATAACAGGTGTAAATATTGACTCAAGACTAATCGAGTCTGGACATCTTTTTATAGCTATTCAAGGCACTCAAGCGGATGGGCATATTTATATTGCATCTGCAATCGAAAAGGGAGCTACAGCAATAGTTTGTCAACAACTACCTGAAAAACTATCAGATTCTATTACCTATATTTTAGTAACAGATAGCGAAGAGGATACAGGAATTATTGCTACTCATTTTTATGGTAACCCAACTAGCAAACTATCATTAGTTGGTGTAACCGGGACTAATGGTAAAACAACAATCGCAACGCTACTTTATGATACGTTTCGCTATTTTGGATATAAAACCGGATTGATATCTACAGTATGTAATTATATTGATAATGAAGCTGTACCTACGGAACATACAACCCCCGACCCTATTACATTAAATAAGCTACTCGGAGAAATGGTTGCACATGGATGTCAGTATGCATTTATGGAGGTTAGTTCGCATGCAGTAGCACAAAAGCGTATCAGTGGATTGAAATTTGCAGGTGGCATTTTCACCAATTTAACTCGCGACCATTTAGATTATCACAAAACGGTAGAAAACTACCTAAAAGCTAAAAAGAAGTTCTTTGATGATATGCCAAAGGATGCATTTAGCTTAGTAAACCTTGATGATAAGAATGGATTGGTTATGACCCAAAACACTCGTTCTAAAGTTTATACTTACTCACTTCGCAGTTTGGCCGACTTTAAAGGACGCTTGTTAGAATCTCATTTTGAAGGAATGTTGCTTGACTTTAACAATAAAGAGCTTGCTGTTCAATTTATTGGAAAATTCAATGCATATAACTTACTGGCTGTATTTGGAGCTGCTGTTTTATTAGGACAAAACGAGGAAGATGTACTTGTAGCACTTAGCACATTACATCCTGTAGCGGGAAGATTTGATGCGATACGTTCACCCGAAGGCTATACGGCAATTGTGGATTATGCTCACACACCTGATGCATTAATCAATGTACTTAACGCTATCCATGGAGTGCTTGAAGGAAAAGGAAAAGTGATAACCGTAGTGGGCGCAGGTGGCAATCGAGACAAAGGAAAGCGTCCTGTTATGGCACAAGAGGCTGCCAAACAAAGCGATCGTGTAATAATCACTTCCGACAATCCTCGCTTTGAAGAGCCACAAGATATTATTAATGATATGTTAGCGGGACTTTCTAAAGAGGATATGCGTAAGACTATTAGCATGACCGACCGAAAAGAAGCCATCAGAACAGCTTGTATGTTTGCTGAAAAAGGAGATGTTATTCTAGTGGCTGGAAAAGGACACGAGAATTATCAAGATGTAAAAGGGGTAAAACATCACTTTGACGATAAGGAGATTCTTAAAGAGATTTTTTCAATAAATAGCTAAAAAAGAGAAACATGTTATATTACCTATTTGAGTGGTTACAAAAATTCGATTTTCCAGGCGCCGGCATGTTTGGGTATACATCATTCCGCGCTTTGATGGCCGTAATTTTAGCACTACTGATATCTGCAATCTTTGGATCTAAGTTTATAGCGCTTCTCAAAAATAAGCAAATCACCGAAACTCAACGTGATGCTAAAATCGACCCGTTTGGTGTAGATAAAGTTGGAGTTCCAAGTATGGGAGGTGTAATTATTATTGTGGCAATACTAATACCTTGCCTATTATTAGGAAAGCTTCATAATGTATATATGATTTTGATGCTTATCACTACTGTATGGTTAGGAGTACTTGGATTTGCAGATGATTATATTAAGATATTCAAGAAAGATAAAGAGGGATTGCAAGGCAAGTTCAAAATCATAGGTCAAATAGGACTCGGCTTAATTGTAGGAATTACTTTATACATGAGCCCTTCAGTAGTTATTCGAGAAAATATTGAAATAAGAAAGCCGGGGCAGGAAATGGAGGTAGTACATGCTAACGAAAATGTAAAATCGACCAAAACCACTATTCCGTTTTTTAAAAACAACAATCTAGATTATGCAGACTTTGTCTCTTTCATGGGAGAAAATGCGAGAGCAGCTAGTTGGATATTATTTGTATTCATTAGTATTTTTGTAATTACAGCTGTTTCTAACGGAGCAAATCTAAACGATGGAATGGATGGTATGGCAGCTGGAAATTCAGCAATAATTGGAGTGACACTTGGAATTCTTGCCTATGTATCAAGCCATATGGAGCTTGCTCAATATCTTAACATAATGTATATTCCAGGGTCGGAAGAACTGGTTATTTTTATTTGTGCATTTATTGGGTCATTAGTCGGTTTTTTATGGTATAATGCTTATCCCGCACAAGTGTTCATGGGCGATACAGGTAGTTTAACAATAGGCGGTATCATTGCTGTATTTGCAATTGCCATCCACAAAGAGTTACTGATACCTATTTTATGTGGAGTATTTTTGGTTGAAAGCTTATCGGTTATCATTCAAAGAGTATATTATAAAATGGGAAAGAGAAAAGGAGTGAAACAGCGCATGTTTAAACGTGCACCTATACATGATCACTTCCGAACCTCGATGAGCCAAATTGAGGCAGGTTGCCACGTAGTATTTACAAAACCAACTACCCTCTTTCATGAATCGAAAATCACTGTTCGCTTTTGGATTGTAACCATCATGCTAGCGGCAATAACTATTATTACTTTAAAAATTAGATAACCCATAAACAACAAACGACATTTTAGAAGAAAATGAAGAAAATTGTAATTTTAGGAGCAGGAGAAAGCGGTGCTGGTGCTGCTGTTTTGGCCAAGATAAAGGGATTTGAAACTTTTGTCTCAGATATGTCTGCCATTCAAGATCGATATAAAAAACAACTTGACCAGTACGATATAAAATGGGAAGAGGGAAAACACTCAGACGAACTGATATTGGATGCGGATGAGGTTGTGAAAAGTCCCGGCATCCCCAATGATGCTCCTTTATTATTAAAACTGCAAGCCAAAGGAACTCCAATAATCTCAGAAATTGAGTTTGCTGGTCGCTATACAGATGCCAAGATGATTTGTATTACTGGTTCTAATGGTAAAACAACAACAACAAGTCTCATCTATCATATTTTTAAAAGTGCAGGTTTGAATGTTGGTTTAGCCGGTAATATAGGCAAAAGCTTGGCATTGCAAGTGGCATTAGAGAAACATGATTATTATGTGATTGAACTCAGTTCATTCCAATTGGATAATATGTATCAATTTAGAGCTAATATTGCAATTCTGATGAATATCACCCCTGATCATTTAGACAGATATGATCATTGCATGCAAAATTACATTGATGCGAAGTTCCGTATCACACAAAATCAAACATCAGAAGATGCTTTCATCTTTTGGAATGATGATCCCATCATCAAGAAAGAACTTGAAAAATATGGTCTAAAAGCCCATCTTTATCCTTTCTCAGCATACAAAGAAGATACATCTGTGGGGTTTGTCGAAGACAAAGAGGTTAAAATCATACAGCCAATTGCTTTCAATATGGAACAAGAGAAGTTGGCATTAACTGGTCAGCATAACCTATACAACTCGCTAGCTGCAGGAATTTCGGCCAATGTTGCTGGAATCACCAAAGAGGATATTCGTAAGGCACTATCTGATTTTAAAGGAGTTGAACACCGCTTAGAAAAAGTAGCAAGAATAAAAGGTATTGATTTTATCAATGATTCAAAAGCTACAAACGTGAATTCATGTTGGTATGCACTGCAAAGTATGACTACTAAAACAGTATTAATTTTGGGTGGAAAAGACAAAGGGAATGACTACACTGAAATTGAGGATTTAGTAAAAGAGAAATGTTCCGGACTTGTTTACTTAGGATTACACAATGAGAAACTACATGAGTTTTTCGACAAGTTAGAACTACCAGTAGCCGATATACAAACAGGTATGCACGATGCGGTAGAAGCCGCTTACCAAATGGCTAAAAAAGGAGAAACAGTATTATTAAGCCCATGTTGCGCATCTTTTGATCTTTTCAAAAGTTACGAAGATAGAGGTGATCAGTTTAAGAGATATGTAAGAGAATTGTAAATCAACAACATAACAAGTGGATTTATTAAGAAACATATTCAAAGGAGACAAGGTTATTTGGATAATCTTCTTGTTTCTGTGCCTCATTTCAATCATTGAGGTGTTTTCTGCTGCAAGTACTTT
>DKPN01000057.1:6097-6271 GCA_002471195.1 Bacteroides sp. UBA7333 | reverse complement strand
ATTGCTGTATGACTCACCTGAGCGTTATCCGTGGCCACATCCGGTGATGTATTGGATTGTGTTGGATATGCGCACAGCGATGAAAAATCGAAATCTGTCAGAGAGTGAGTTGATACAGCTTGCTAAGCGGCAACTGAAAACATGGAGTGAGCGCGTAGGGCTAGGGGAGAAGAT
>DKPN01000057.1:0-5771 GCA_002471195.1 Bacteroides sp. UBA7333 | reverse complement strand
GACCACGACCAAAAAGACCAAGAAAGTCACTGTTCTGGATGATCAGCAAAGCCTTGCAGGAATGGCTGTATCAGCGAGTATTCGAGCTATTTCGCACCATTGCAAGGTTAGCGAGCGTGAAGCCGAGTTGATGATTAGAGAGACGCTGATCGACTCGTTGAATATCGCTATGCGGGGTACAGCGTGGCAAACCATCTGTAAGCGGGGTTATACCCGCGATCAGGCAAGGATAGTGCTCACAATGTTACGAGATGCTGGTGCTAGAGGGTGGGGGATGCATTCGTTAGTGCCAGGTGTTCGGGAGGAGGCTATCTGGAGTAAATGATGTTGTCAGTAAGTAGTGCTCTTTGAATTAGTTAGTGACTATGTATTACTTAGCTCAGTAGTCATTTTTAGCATTGAAGTGCTCACATTTGATGATGAAATGTGAAATTTGAGGCGCAATGCGGATACCTCATGCTTTTCATTATGGGATTATTTTACATGTCTAAGTTGGCGTTAACGTATGTGGTGGTATAGTTGGCAAGTTGAAGGAGGTTAAACCATAGAATCATTGTGATAATGAAATTGATACTATGATTGCATTATTTATGAATTACTATGTAATAATGAATCATTTTTTAGGTAGAGTAGGGATAGGTCTCAGTATATAATTGTGATGTTTATGTTATTATTTATTTATCGAGCGAGTTGGCTTAAAAATGATCTGTAGCGCAAAAAGAGGCAAAAACGAACGTCAGGGATTGCATATGTGGCATCCTTACTACGCCGGTTATTCCGAATCATTCGTTTTATCTGTGCTTAAATCAGAAAAGTTAGCACAAGGCGCTGTTATTTTGGATCCATGGATGGGGAGTGGTACCACAGGGTTAGTGTGTCAAAAAGAAAATATTAATTGTATTGGTGCTGATATCAATCCCATAATGAGTCGTTTTGCTGCAGCAAAAAGCCATTCAATAATAGCTAAGTTAAATGATGAAGGTCTTCCTATATTAGAACGTGTAATTATTAAATGTAAGGCTAGCTCTCAGTTATCTAAATATTACATTGAAACTCTTGGTGTGGAGATGTCATATTTCAGGTTGTTAATAAAAATCATAGATGAAACATTGCCTGATAAAGAGCATGACTTTGAAATGGATAGCCTAAAATCATTTTACTATAGTGTGGTTTATTTTACCTTCAGAAGATTGCTGGATATAAAGTCAGGTTCTAATCCCACCTGGGTTGTTAATAATGGATTCAAGGCAGGCTTGATTCTTGATGATATATTATCTGCTTTGAGGTGTGATTTTTCTCTTATGCTCGCACAGTTAACTAATTATTTTAATGGGGTGAGCGTGAGGTCTAGATATAAGGTGTTGAATTGTGATTGCAAAAAATTACCAATCGAGAATAATTCGATTGATATGATTGTAACGTCACCACCATATTTGACTAGGATTGATTATGCGGCGTCAACGAAATTTGAGTTGCAAATGAGTTTTGGCTTGGATGGTTATCAACAAGTCAGGAAAAACTCTATGGGAACTACAACTGTTCCTAAAATTGCAGATCCGTTTAATGCTCTATGGGGGGGAATTTGTCTGAAAGTATTGGAACAGGTCGCTTCTCATAACTCTAGAGCATCAGATACATATTATATAAAAAATAAACTTCGTTATTTTAGTGATACGTTTTCCGCTATGTCTGAGATTTACAGAGTTCTTCGTGATGGGTGTTCTGCATATTTGGTTATTCAAAACTCTTATTATAAGGAAATTGAAATCCCTCTGTATGATATTTACTGTGAGATGGCGGGGAATATTGGATTCTCAGTATGTGATGTTATCAGAGAGGAAAAGGTTAGGGCTAGTTTTGGTAAAATAAATCCTAAATCATCGTTGTATTTAAAAGACAAAGTTTACTATGAAAAAATAATTAGGGTGACAAAGTAATGAGTGATGTAGGAAAATTGCTAGAGCAGATTGATGAAAAAAGAGATGAGGTTGTTACCGATTCATATACCATTTCATGGCGGGAGGTTATTAATCTTTATAAAGATAATGAAATTACTATATCTCCAGATTACCAACGATTATATCGTTGGGATAATGCAAGGCAGAGCCAGTTTATAGAGTCGCTCCTTCTTAATATCCCTACGCCAACCTTGTTTTTCTATATAGATACCGATGGTAAACAAGAGGTGATAGATGGGTTGCAGAGGGTCAGTACTATTATTCGTTTTTTTAGTGAGGAAATTTTTAAAAGAGATGAGATAGATATTGCAAAAAAAGAAGGTTCTCATAACAACTTAAAAAACCCTACAGTTTTAGATGATACACCTATAATAACAATGCTGAGTGGTTGGACAGCAAAAGAGTTGCCTGAAAAGGTTACGCGAACTATAAAAAATGCTCGTGTCAACATTGTGATACTAGAGCAAGAAACTAAGCCAGAAACAAAATACAATGTGTTTAAGCGATTGAATCGTTCAGGTGTTAGGCTGAGTGATCAGGAAATTAGGAATTGTATGGCTAGATTGGCTAATAATGATTTTGCTGATCGATTAAGACGTCTTGCAGAAATTGATAGTATTATCGAAGCGCTTGGATTGAATCAAGAAAGCCAAAAATCACAAGGGGTCGAAGAGGCTCTATTAAGAGTTATGGCTTCATTAATATATTCGGATAAATTTAACCATGGTGTCGCAGAGTTTCTTGATGATTTCATGTTTTATGCAGCTAAAGAGAAAGTGATTGATATTGATTTCGAACTTAAACTAAAGCGAACGTTTGACCTGATTAATTTGGCTGGTTTGTCTGGCAAAGCTTTTAAGTTTTGGAAGGACGGGCAGGCTAGCGGACAATTTAGCACTAATTTACTAGATATTGTTGCGGTAGGTATTTTTAAAAACGTGGATAATTTGACCCCAAGTGAAGTTAAAGAGCGTTTTATAACTCTTATGAATGGTAAGAGTCATGAGTTGCGTGAATGTACAGGAGCTGGTTCAAATACAAAGGCTAAATTAGCTAAGCGCATAGCTCTTGGGGAATTGGTGTTTGGATAAAATGAGAATATCTAGTTTCGATGACTTCAAAGTCCAGTTGGCGAAAACTAAAGGTGAGAGCCTTGATTTTTTGCATAATATTAAAAGTATAAATGATTATTTTTGTAATAATGGTGATTTAGAAAAGGGAGATATGTTTCGTGTAATATCAATTCCCATGATATATTCATCATGGGAAGGTTTTTTTACTGAAACAATGTCTGTATGCTTAAACTCTTTGAAGTTGTCTGATCGAGAGGCTTTTCATTACTCTGCGGAGATAAGAGCTCTTTGGTTACAAAGGGAGCCATTTTTCAATAAGTATATAGACATGATAAAAAATATTTATGATGTGGACTCTCATAGAAGTATCTCTCAATCTGGACAGCAACTTAAAAAGAGGGTAACAAAAGGGACATTTAAACTGACAAGTGAGGTTATAAAGCATATTGATGGTTTCAACAACAGCACTCTTTCTGATTGCGATGTGTCTGAATTGGTAATGACTTTTTCGAATGTAAACGAGATGGTGGTTAAAGTAAATTTTGAAGCAATCAATTTGGATTACTCTAATCTTGACCTTTCCCAGTTAGGAGAGGTTGTTGGTTTAAGAAATTCACTAGGACATGGAGAGTTTAAAAGCAAAATTAAGCCACGGAAGTTTGACTCTATCATTCAGTATGTAGAGACATTGATTAATGAATTAAGCAATAGTGCTGAAAAATGGTTGGACGATTTAGAGGATGATATTACAAGACCATAGAAATAACAAAGAATTAAAGAGAAATTGATTTTTTCTGTTCGTATTTTTAAATAACGGATGGCAATTATACCTAATGGTTAAGGAATTGTGAGGTTTATGAATTATAGTTTGTCTCTATTAGAGTGTGACTACTGCAGAGAGAGCTTTAGTTGCTCTATTGGATTGTCTAATAAAACAGGGTGGCAGTCATTTAGTTTTTGCTGTCCTGGTTGTAGCGGCATCCTTTCAATTGAACTGAAACCAGTTTTAGGACAAGGACCAGAATATAAGCTGATCAATTTAACAATTAATGAGCGCTTTGAGGGAGACCGTTGTAATTTTAAAATAGTAAGGCTTCATTTGGATTTTCCGACTATTGTTTTTGATACGTACATGCCATTCAGTCCATATACAATTGCAACCATGTCATTAAAGAATGGAGCTAGTATAGATGACTATAAAAGTGTAACGAATGAGTTGAATTTCTATAGCGAAAATATTGAAAAAATCCAGAGCTTTTTTATTTTCTATAAAAATAAAAGAGTTAAGGAGTTGCTGTTGACCTCGAAATTTTTATTGCGTGATAACTTTTATGCGATAATTAATTTGGATGACGATTACATTAATAATTTTTCGGTTTTAGATAATGTGTCTGAGTTAGATGTGGATGTGTTTTTTTATAAGTCGTTGTTTTTTATATCTAGTGCGCTTAATGATCTTGAATGTCCTGACGATGAAATCAGAAAGGCATTAACTTATTTGGCGGAAATAGATAAAAGTAAAGTTTGTGAGTTTCGCACATATCTTCATAACAATAAGCACTTACAAAGCTCCATAAAAACATTCAACAAAATATACTCTTTAATTTATTCAAATGAAGAGTTCTTTAGACCGTCAATTTTCTTAACTGATTATAGTGGTGTTGGATGTAAAGACTCTAAGTTACCCCTTCGATTAGCAAATGACAAGGTTGAGGTTATTTTAGGTATATATAAAGATTTAGTGGAGGTTATATCAAAGCAGTATGTATTGATTGTTGGTTTGCGGAATATTAATAATAATGGTGAATATAATAAGTTCAAAAAGAATGTTCATTACATCAGAAACAAAAAGATTGTTATAAATAATATTGCTGAATTCTCCAGTCTTGATTTAGGCTTGAAAATAAATTTTATGGAAGGGTGTTATTGTTTTGATGAGTTAAAGTGCGTTTCTAATAAAATCAGGAATGCTATAGCCCATAACAATTGGGAGTATGATGAGAAAAGGCAAGTTGTCACATTTTGTTTTGACAAAGGTATTGTTGATAGTTCTAGGAAATTAAAATCTGAGAGTAAGACAATACTCGAAGTGAATAGCGATATAATTAGTTTATTTAGGCTGATGCATAAGCTAAATGTTATGTATTATCTATTGCTCTGTTTTTTTGCGTGCGATGATTGATGCTAATCATTACACGGTTTATGTCTATGGGATAGGGCGCCTATGATATATATGTAGCGATATTGTGACGCATGTATTGTGCTGTGTGTGGGGAATCTTATGTTGCCTATTTAGTATTCAAAATAGGTAACATGAACAGGAAGGTTTATTCGAGGGGGGGTATTTTTCGGGGACATTTGATGTGCCGCTTTCAGCTTTGACTCATAGTCCATGGCGTAACCCCGTTCACGCGTAACCGTTACATTCTGTTGATGCAGCTTCTATGGTAGCGGGGCGAGGATAGGTTGTCAGATTTCAAGGCGAAGTGTTGTGTGATGAAGTTCTGAACTTTAAGAATGAACGCATGTAACTGCTGTTAAGTACCGAGCAACTGAGCGTTCGACTATTGAGGCTGGCTTGTTTTGGTGGAGTACTAAAAGCCGCAGCATTTGCTACGGCTAAGTTCAGTTAAAATGATGCTGTGTTCTTTAGTGGTTGTTGGCATAGAACAGGGCAACAGAACCAATTACTTTGATGTTCACATTAGCAAAGTGATGCTCTAGGGCTTCTCTCAGAGAA
>DKPN01000050.1 GCA_002471195.1 Bacteroides sp. UBA7333 | reverse complement strand
AATAAGACATCATATTCACCATCAGCAATCTCCCCTATTTTTTTATAATTTGATGTCATCGTAAATCCCACGTAACTCTTAATATCATCTTTCCCTCTTGATCCATAAACTGTTACATCTGCAAAAATAGCAATTTATCAAATGTAACTTAATTTTATACAAGAAAAGTTGGCAATTTCAGTCTGATGAAAGAAATGTGACTTAAGAGTAGAATTCGCAAAATACGTTATCACTCATATAAAGGTGAAGTCGGAAGGATTGCATCAAATATATTGAAAAGGGATTTTGCTACCAATGCCCCAAACCACAAATGGCTAACAGATGTGACACAGATAAACATTGGCTCAGTCAAACTTTATCTATCGCCGATACTGGATCTATTTAACGGATAGATTATATCTTATAGCATCTCTCGTAGCTCGAACTTAGAGCAGATATATGATATGCTTGAAAAGGCTCTTGTTAAGTTCGACAAACTTGACGGACTTATACTTCATTCCGATCAATGTTGACAATACCAACATATTGGCTATCGTCAGCGTCTTGCTGATCATCATATTTCACAAAGTATGTCCCGTAAAGGCAACTGTCTTGATAACGCAATGGTTGAAAACTTTTTTGGTATAATGAAGTCTGAACTTCTATATCACGAAAAATATGAATCACCAAATGACTTTATAAACGCTTGGATGAGTATATAGAATATTAAAACAATAAAAGAATTAAGGCCAGATTAAATGGAAAGAGTCTGGTGCAATACCGGACGCAGTTCCAATCCCTAATTTAAAACATTATTAACCGTCCAACTTTTGGGAGTCACTTCATTTTTTCTTCTTGAAGACTTCCCCTTTCCAAGTAATGGTATTTTCCGATATTTTAGCATAATCACCTGTAACACAATATCTTTCAAAAAAAGAATCATCTATTGCGGGAATTTCTATCGAAATATGATTTGTGTTTTTTTCTATTTGATATTCTTGAAATGAGGAAAATGCAACTATACCATAAAATTGACCATCAGAAGTATGAGGCATTATACGTTCAGGTTCAATAGAAAATGTTATTGATTCAACATTATTAGGTAGCATCAAATCTCTACTATTCTTGGAGTAAATAAAATTAAATTCTTTAAAATTATTGGTATATACTGATATTTTAAGATTCCACCTTTGATGAGGAATTAAAAAAGAAACTTTTATACTGTCATTTATAGTAGAATCTGAAAATTGAACAACTTTTAGTCCTTTTAGTACAAGGATATTCGGCGAAGTTGAATTTAATTCAATTAAATTAGTATCAACCCACTTGAAAGTACATTTAGCCAATGTGTCATTACCCCACACAACAGGAGGCTGAATTTGAGGTATAATGTAATTTAATTCATTTCCTATAATTTCTATTTTTGTTCCAAATTTGCTAAAATAGGTTCCTGATATATCTTTTTTTTGTCCAAACGCATAAAAGCTAAAACAAATACATAAATACAATAAAATTCGTCTTTTCATATTACTGTCCTCCTCCAATTATTTTTTTGTTGTTTAAAGTTTTTTTTGGTGTTAATAGAATGTCTATAAATTACAGGATAAACATGTTTTTCACCATTCATTATACCGCCTACAGAGTGCACATCTATACCTTGTAATCCTCTTCCACCTAAGTATCCAGGGAAAGACCTATCATAAGAGTATTGCATTTCATAGGCTCAATCTCCATCTTTGATATCCTGTATATATCAACTCCTGCATTAACTAACTCTCCACTAGAAGAAAAATTTAGCCCTCCTAGATCCAATGACTGTCGAACATGTGTAATTTCATGTATGGATATAGCGTCTGAAGAAGTTTCAATATAAACCTTTCCATCGTTACCTTGACGCACTTTATGTTCTCCACCGCTAATTGAGCTTAAAGCAAACGCATTGTTTTGATCTGCTCCCAGTACCTCAATATCTGCCTTACTTTTATTCAAGTTCGATATACGATTATTTGCCTCTGTTATTTTACCTTCAAGTTTACTGACCTGTTTTTCGCTCCCCCCTTTGTCAAGTTTATCTTGATTTTTGGCTATGTCTTTGTTAAGAGATGTAATTCTATTATTTATATTTGTTTTAGCCGTTCCGCTTCTTGTGAGTCTTCCCAAATCATACCTGTTGGGTCTATGCGGTTCACAGAATCTCCACCACAATACACATACGGGCTTGTGGAGTAATACTTCTCGCAAAGAGGATCTATACTTGAAAAACCTATCGATTCAACCAACCTATATAGAATTTATTTTTATAATAAAAACAAACTTTATACCATCTTGTGTAGTGCTCGTCAACATAGTATTCTATAATTTGTATTTTTCCTAATTTATGTTTATCAATGGATAAATTCTCAGGAGTAGATGACCAAATCGAATCTTTATACAGCCGTATATATAGAGAATGATTTTCATCATAATGATAACGAATATGCAATTTACAGTCTTGCTTATCTATCCATCCTTCAAAGTTAGGAGTATGTATACTATCATTAAAATAATTCCATAACACCTTAAACCTTAAAGGTGAACTTTCTAAAATCTGCACATTATAATATCTGTCTGATATTGTATCTTGCATTATACAATATTTCACTGAATCACCAACCCCATTTTTATAAATATTTACCGGAGTATTATATTTAGAAATTACTACAGTTTGACAACATAGCACATTTATCATCAAACTAAAAAAGATGAACAACAAGGCCTTTCTCATACTTTTTAACTTTTGTTTTTATTTTCATTTAGATATATATCTTCCATTACTTCTTATGTATATATATTATTAACACTTTACCATCCCTCGCATTGATCATAGATGAATGGACAATACTTATCTACCCAACCTACATAGAGCTTATTTTTATAATAAAAGCAAATTTTATACCATACAGATGAATCTTCATCGATCGAGAATTCTATTACGTTAAACGAAATTGAAAAAGCAACATATATTATTTCAAAAGGAGATGAAGCGTTCGGTTCTTTATACAGTTTTATATATTGAGAATCATTTTCATCACGATAATAACGTGAATATACGAAACAATTTTGCTTATCTATCCAACCTATAAAATCAGGATTACTCGTAGATCCATCAGAATAACTTAACTGTACTTTAAACCGTAAAGGTGAACTTTCTAAAATCTGCACATTATAATATCTCTCTGATATTGTATCTTGCATTATGCAATATCTCACTGAATCATCTATGGCATTTTTATAAACATTCACAGGAACATTGCATTTAAATATCATTACAGTTTGGCAAAATAATGTATGTGCCATCAAACTGAAAAAGATGAACAACAAGGCCTTTCTCATACTTTTTTACTTTTGTTTTTATTTTCATTTAGATATATATCTTCCATTACTTCTTATATATGTGATTATTAATATTTTAAGTACATGAATCATAAATTATTGAACAATACTTATCTATCCAACCTACATAGAGCTTATTTCTATAATAAAAGCAAGTTTTATACCATACAGATGAATCTACATCGATCGAGAACTCTATTACGTTAAACAAAATTGAAAAAGAATCATCAAAATCAACATATATTATTTCAAAAGGAGATGAAGCGTTCGGTTCTTTATACAGTTTTATATATTGAGAATTATTTTCACCATGATAATAACGTGAATATACAACACAATTTTGCTTATCTATCCAACCTATAAAATCAGGATTACTTGTAGGTCCATCAGAATAACTTAACTGTACTTTAAATCGTAAAGGTGAACTTTCTAAAATCTGCACATAATAATATATATCTGATATTGTATCTTGCATTATGCAATATCTCACTGAATCATCTATGGCATTTTTATAAACATTCACTGGTGTATTATATTTAGATATTATTACAGTTTGGCAAAACAATGTATGCGCCATCAAACTGAAAAAGAAGGATAACAAAAACTTTCTCATATTTTTATTTTCGTTTTAAAATTAATTTATATGGAGTTTTATTAATTTGTTTAAAATATGCATCCCATTGATCTCCCAATATCAATAAACACCCCGTTGACACAGCTATCTTTTTACTTAAGTCTTCACCGGCCCAACCATTTAGATTAGTGCGATGAACGTATATGACATTTTTCTGTGTTTTACTATATGGATTAGATGGACTTGGGTTATTATTATTGATTGTATTAACCGCTTCACCATTATTTATAATATGTGTTTTGGGTATACCTTGATTATCCTTTGGTGATTTA
>DKPN01000009.1:130340-156667 GCA_002471195.1 Bacteroides sp. UBA7333 | reverse complement strand
CATGATTCATAACACAAATATAAAAACTCGATACCGAATCAACAAGCAAAATGCCACGTGATGAAAAAAATATTAATCCGAACGATAAAATAAAGATAAACAATCTTCATTTGTAAAATAACTTCAGCATATTATTAAAGAAAATTATTTTCCGCTCATATCATAGATTCAGTAGAAAATAAAAAAAAGAGCTTCCAGTTTCTAAAAGGAGTGTACAAAGATCATAGCCTGATTAATTTCATCGGTTTACGATCAATATAATTATTCATTTTAAATAACGGCACAGCCATGGCCATACCTGCATGAATTTCCCCTTCAATACCCAATAATTTTTCTAATTTGCCTTTCTGAAATTGTGACGCACTCACCACAAAACCTGTATAAAATTGAGTTATTCCGCACGACTCTGCCATCAAAGAAGCATTTTGATATGCCAAATTAGCATCTGCGGCTCCGAAACGGCATTTTTTAGGTGTATAAATGAGTAGTGTTGCAGTAGCACCACGTAAAATACCATCGTTCCCTTTTGCGTAAGTCTTTTGCATTTCTTTGAATAAAGGAATATAACGCAATAACTTAGGTTGAGAGATTTTAAGTATGCCTTTCACGATTGGATTATCCATTTTTTTCAACATTTTCCCAAATGTTTGCATTGTAAAATCTGATAATATTTTTAGTTTTTCGGGGTTTGTAATTAAAATAAATTCTAATTTCTGCTGATTAGTAGCTGTGGGTGCTCTATATGCCGCTTCTACAATCATTTCTAAAACATCCTCAGAAATGGCTTTATTTGAAAAAGCACGATTAGAACGCCTATTTCGAATGAGCTCAATCATTTGCTAAGGATTAGGATAAAGTGAATATTCGGTTCGATGAATTTTATCATCACTAAACTCAGAATGTTCAACGGCACTAAAAGCACACGAAGCCACACAGTGACCACAAGCAATACAACGATTTTGGTTTTGAAATATCACCTGCTTTTGTATCTTATCCCAAACGAATATTTCGGCTGGACAAACCTTAACACAATGAAGACAATGTGTACATTTATTTTGATCGATGCCAATTTTATATTTCATGTAATTATAATCAGAATTTAAATGATTGATTTATAAAAACGAAAATAGTAATTATATTTTAGAGATTAAAAAAATAATCAAAGTATTTAAGATCACTCACTATATGACAAACTCAAGTAATGAAGTATATCATTTGAAAACATTGAGAATGAGATTTTCTAAAGAAAAAGCTTAAATAATTTTTCTTTTTCGTATTTTTGTAGCAAGGTGCATATATGTGTGCATCAATAAAGAGAAGTTGATTATACAATGAAAGTTACAGACCTCATACATAAAAACGAGAAAACGGCTTTTTCATTCGAAATATTACCACCGATCAAGGGTACAGGCATTGAAAAGTTGTATAAAGAGATTGAAGCATTAAGTCAGTTCGACCCTCAATATATAAACATAACGACACATCGAAGTGAATATGTTTATACTGATTTAGGTAATGGAATATTTCAGCGCAGTAGATTGCGAAGACGCCCTGGAACCGTTGCAGTAGCAGCAGCCATCCAAAATAAGTACAATATCACCACAGTTCCTCATTTACTTTGTAGTGGGTTTTCTCGTGAAGAAACCGAATATGTCTTATTAGATTTACAATTCTTGGGAATTACCGATTTATTGGTACTCAGAGGCGATAAAGCCAAACATGAAAACAAGTTTACTCCCGAAGAAAATGGTTATTCTCATGCAACAGAATTGCAAGAGCAAATCAATCAATTCAATAACGGAATTTTTGTTGATGGATCTGAAATGAAAGTGACTTCAACACCATTCTCATATGGTGTAGCCTGTTATCCCGAAAAGCATGAAGAATCGCCCAATATCGAACAAGACATCTATTGGCTGAAAAAAAAGGTAGAAGCAGGAGCAGAATATGCTGTTACACAGCTTTTTTACGATAACAAAAAATATTTCGAATTTATTGAAAAAGTAAAAGCTGCGGGTATAAACATACCCATTATTCCGGGAATAAAGCCACTAAAAAGAGCTTCACAACTTAATATGGTTCCAAAAACCTTTAAGGTAGATCTTCCTGAAGCCTTAACCAAAGCCATCCTTGATTGTAAAAATGACGATCAAGTAGAACAGGTGGGCATTGAATGGTGCGCAAATCAGTGTCGAGAATTAATGGCACATGGAGTACCCAGCATTCATTTTTATTCTATCGGCGCTGTTGATAGTATTCAGCAAGTAGCAAAACAAATATATTAATCATATAAATAATAGTTTATAACGGTGTATTTTAAAGATATCATAGGACAAGGAGAAGTAAAGCGTTTATTTATCAATGAAGCTAAAGAAGGACGAATTCCACATGCGAGATTAATTTGTGGCAATGAAGGAGTTGGTACTTTTCCATTGGCATTGGCCTATGCACGTTATATCAGTTGTACCAATAAGGGAGAAAACGATGCATGTGGTCAATGTCCGTCGTGTATCAAATTTGATAAACTGGTACATCCCGATTTACATTTTATTTATCCTACCATAAAAGGTAAGTCAGTTAGTGCCAAAGGTTCGGACTATTACATTAAAAATTGGAGAAAGTTCATACTTGAGAATCCTTATATATCTTTTAATCAATGGCTGGATGAACTAAATGCCAACAATCAACAAGCCATTATCTATTCAGAGGAATCCGATGAAATTTTCAAAAAAGTCAGTCTTAAATCATGTGAAGGTGGCTATAAAATTTGCATCATCTGGCTACCAGAGAAAATGAATGAAGTCTGTGCTAATAAATTATTAAAATTATTAGAGGAGCCTCCATTTAAAACAATTTTCATGCTCGTTTCGGAAGCACCGGATATGCTTCTACAAACTATCCTAAGTCGTTCTCAGCGTCTGAACATTAAGCCTATAGAAGAAACAAGCATTGCCAATGTACTAAAACAAAAATATGGTATATTGGAAAATGACAGTAATACAATTGCGCATCTCGCAAATGGCAATTATATAAAGGCACTCGAAGCGATTCACATGAACAAAGAAAATGAGTATTTCTTTGAACTCTTTGTTCATTTAATGAGACTCTCCTATCAAAGAAAAATTCGTGAAATGAAATCATGGAGTGAAACAGTAGCAGGTATGGGACGTGAACGTCAAAAGAGTTTATTACAATATTGCCAAAGGCTGATACGCGAAAACTTCATATATAACTTTCACCAACAATCTCTTAATTATATGACTAATGAGGAGATTAATTTTGCTACCCGATTTGCCCCATTCATAAATGAACGCAATGTAATGGGAATTATGGATGAATTATCGGAGGCACAACAACATATTGAACATAATGTAAATGCTAAAATGGTATTTTTCGATTTCAGTTTGAAAATGATAGTACTATTGAAACAATAAATACAATAATAATCTATGGAATTTAAATTACATAATGGCAGCGGTGGACTTTGTTGCAAAGGCTGCTCCAGACAAGATAAAAAATTGAACACTTACGACTGGCTTGCTGACATTCCCGGTAATGCAGAAGAATGCGATATGGTTGAAGTACAGTTCAAAAATACGCGTAAAGGATATTACCGTAATAGTAATAAGATAAAACTAGAAAAAGGAGATATTATTGCAGTAGAAGCAACTCCAGGGCATGATATTGGCACAGTAACATTGACAGGAAGATTAGTTCCGTTGCAAATGAAAAAGGCTAATATTAAACCTGATGCTGAAATCAAACGTATATACCGTAAGGCCAAACCTGTTGATATGGAGAAGTTTGATGAAGCAAAGGAGAAAGAACATGCAACAATGATTCGATCACGTCAAATAGCCGCCAATTTAAATTTAAATATGAAGATTGGTGATGTAGAATATCAAGGTGATGGGAACAAAGCTATTTTTTATTATATAGCTGATGAGCGTGTCGATTTCAGACAATTGATTAAAGTTTTAGCGGAAAATTTTCGCGTTAGAATTGAGATGAAGCAAATTGGGGCTCGTCAAGAAGCGGGAAGAATCGGCGGGATAGGTCCATGTGGGCGTGAACTTTGCTGCGCGACTTGGATGACAAGTTTCATATCTGTATCAACCAGTGCTGCCCGTTTTCAGGATATCTCTTTGAATCCACAAAAGTTGGCCGGACAATGTGCGAAACTAAAATGCTGTCTAAACTATGAAGTTGATTGCTATGTAGAAGCTCAAAAACGATTGCCATCAAGAGAAATAACGCTAGAAACAAAAGATGGAACCTATTATTTTTTCAAAGCCGATATACTTAGCAATCTAATATCCTATTCGACAGATAAAGTTTTTGCAGCTAATTTAATGACAATTACCGGCAGACGTGCTTTTGAAATAATAAATTTAAACAAAAGAGGGATTAAACCAGATTCTCTTCAAACAGAAGATACGAAGATAGAACCGAAGAAAGCTGTAGATCTTGTTGAACAAGAAAGCTTAACTCGATTTGATCGTGAAAAGAAACAACGAAATGGTGGTAATGGAAATAATGAAAGCGGGAACAATAATCGTAAACGCAGGAAAAACTCCAATCGACCTAACTCTAACGAAGGAGAGAGAAATAACCGAAACGAGAACAATAAACCTCGAAATAATCAGGAACAAGAGCAAAAATCCAAACCGATACAAGGACAAAACCAACGCCAAAATCAACGTCAAGGAGAAAAAACAAACCAGCCAAAACGCGAAGATAGTGAACCACGTCAAAGTTCGAGAAACGAAAGAAGAAACGGCAAGCGACATTTTAGAAATGGCAACGATAAACCAAACAAGAAAGAGGGCGATAAGCCAAGAAACAATCCAGAAAAACCGAATAAGCCGAATAATGAAACAAAAGCTTAATTGTTATTTCTATTTAATATGCACTCTTTTACTCGCATCTTGTACGGGTAATACCTTATACTACTCCTATCATCCTACCCCTATTACGGGGTGGGATAAAAAGGATACACTATATTTTAATATACAATTAAAGGATTCGTTGCAACTACTTAATATACAAACAGACATAAGAAACAACGCAGCCTATCCATATAATAATATTGCTCTTATCATTAGTCATAATTTTAAAAATAAGAGTAGATTTGAATTAGACACTATTTATTATCATTTAACTGATGAAGAAGGCAATAGAAACGAACATGGATGGAGTTGTTTGAGTCCCTCATCCAATAGGTTAAAACCTATCTTTGTTAGGGATTCGGGACATTATCAGATCAAAATTTATCATGGTATGTCTGATGATCTAATTTTAGGGATACATGATATCGGCATAAAGATTGAAAGATAGAACTAAAGTCTATGTTTTCGACCTGCATCTATTCGCAAGAATATAAATAGAAGAATGGTAAATCCCCATAACGAAGATCCTCCATAGCTAAAGAAAGGTAAAGGGATACCGATGACCGGAGTTAATCCTAATACCATTCCAATATTGATAAACAAGTGGAATAAAAAAATACTCAATACACTATACCCATAAACTCTTCCAAAAGTAGATACCTGACGTTCAGATAATGCAATAAGTCTTAATATTAATGCCAAAAAGAGTAAAAGTACGATTGAGGAGCCTATAAAACCCTGCTCTTCACCTATTGTACAAAATATAAAGTCGGTATCTTGTTCGGGCACATACTTTAATTTAGTTTGTGTTCCATTTAAAAAACCTTTACCAGTAAGCCCCCCCGAACCAATAGCGATTTTTGATTGATTGACGTTATATCCGGCTCCTGTAGGATCATCCTCCATTCCTAATACAACTTTAATTCGTATCTGCTGGTGTGGCTCAAGAATATTATCGAAAACATAATCGCTTGAATACATAAAGGCTATGGAGCCAAGAGCGAAAAGGCTGATAAGAATATAACTCTTTTGGCGCTCTGCCAAACTCAAATAAATTAGGTAACTGATCAGTAATGCTGATAAAACCCATTGCGACCAGACTAAATTAAAATGTATAATATATTCCGAAAATATAAAAGATAGGATCAGCAACAACGCACTGCTTCCTAATATTATTCGTGTATAATTCCATTTCTTATTATATATTCCCGGCATCATACCAGTAAATAAGATAATCATACACAACACAGCAAATTCACCGATTGGAGTTGGAGTATCAGCAATAAAAACCTGATCAAAACGAATTGCTATGACAAAATATAAAACTGCACAAACCCCTGAAAAGAGGACAACACCAGGCATCCCTTCACGATAAAACATTAAGAAAAAAGCAAGATAGACCAATGCAGATCCCGTTTCTTTTTGAAGTATAATTAACATCATAGGTAATAATACAAGTGCCAATACGACTACGAAACTCTTTACTCTTTTAATATTAAAAAGGTATGTGTTCATATATTTCGCTAAAACCAATGCTGTAGCAAACTTTGCAAATTCAGCGGGTTGTAGACTCACGGGACCTAATTGTAGCCAAGATCGAGACCCCTTTACATCGGGTGCAATAAATATTGTAACGATAAGAAGTAGTATCATCCCTACATAGATAATATAGGAAAACATATCATACATTCGATCTTCTAGCATTAACAAAACGAAACCCAATCCGAAAGAGCAAATAATCCATATAAACTGTTTTCCAGCACGAGTTGAAAAGTCTAAAAAATCGCGTTCACCGTAATCATAGCTCGCACCACATACACTAAACCAACCTGCAATAATTAAAAGCAGATATATGCCAATTGTTACCCAATCAAGGGTCTTCCATAGATTATCGTTCCTCCTCACCATAGTAAATCACTCTTTTGCTGTACTCTTCTGCCATAATCTCACTTCGAGGAGAAAGACTACCATTCATATATTGTTCCATTATTAATGTGCCGATAGGCACACCATATGTAGCACCGAAACCACCATTCTCTACATAAACAGCTACAGCTATTTTAGGATTATTCATCGGTGCAAATCCCATAAATACAGAATGGTCATGACCACGATTTTGTGCCGTACCTGTTTTCCCACATATTTCACCTTCAGGAAATATGTAGCCAGCTACCCGACAAGTGCCACCAGTGACAGCTGCTCGCATTCCCTTAGCAATTTCCTCATAATGGCTACGTTCAATAGTAGGTATATGTGGTGTTGTATAGATTGAATCCAACTCGTTATCTTCGATTTGCTTTACAACATGTGGAGTTATAAAATGTCCCCGATTGGCTATAGTAGCTGATAAATTGGCTATTTGCAAAGGCGTAGTGGTTATTTCACCCTGACCAATAGAAATACTTATAACAGTTAAACCATTCCAACGCCCATTATAAGGTTTATCATAAAATTGTGCATTAGGAATGAACCCACGACTTTCGCCTGGTAAATCGAGCCCCAATTTATATCCAAACCCTTGAGAAACCATATGGTCTTTCCACACTGTTATAGCATTTTGTGGTGACCCATATTTTTTATCACCAAACATACGATATAAGCCCCAACAAAAATATGCGTTACACGAAGTCGCGATAGCTGGAACCAAAGGTAATGGTGAGCCATGTGAGTGACAACCAACCCGTAACCCTCCATAAACAAAAGCATTATGACATGGAAAGCTCGGTGTATTTTCTTGAATAATATCCTCTTCTAAAAAAACCAAAGCTTGGGCTGTTTTAAAAGTAGAGCCTGGAGGATAAGTACCCATAATAGCACGATTTAACAATGGTTTCTTTTTGTCGCGTTGCAACATCAAATGGTTTTTGCCACGCTGACGACCGATCATTAAATGGGGATCGAAGTCGGGTGATGAAACAAGACATAAGATTTCTCCCGTAGCTGGCTCAATAGCAACAATACTACCTATTTTGTTTTTAAGCAATTTCTCACCTAGCATCTGCAACTGAATATCAAGCCCTAAAGTTAGATTTTTACCAGGAACAGAAGGTTTGTCTAAAGCACCATCCATATAATGTCCCTGAATGCGCCCATGGGCATCGCGAAGTAAAATTTCTACCCCTTTTTCTCCACGAAGATATTGCTCATAAGATTTCTCAACGCCCTGTTTTCCTATATAATCACCACGAATATAATAATCATCATTTTCAATATCTTTCATTGATACTTCGCCAATATCACCCAACGCGTGTGCGGCCGAATTATAAGTATATTGTCTGATGGTACGACGCTGAATATAAAAACCTGGAAATTTAAACAGTTTCTCTTGAAATACACCACATTCCTCAGCCGACAATTGAGATAAAAACATTTGATTGGTATAGCGCGAATATCCTGGATTTCGTCTCCGATCGCGCATATCAGTCATTATTTTTTTAAACTGATCTTGGGTTATATTTAATGTTTGACATAAATCTAATGTATCAAGATCAACCATCTCTTTAGGAACCACCATAATATCATAGGCAGGTTGATTGAACACTAACAACTGACCATTGCGATCGTAAATAGCACCACGCGATGGGTATTGTATCTTATTTAAAAACGCATTGCTATCAGCGTTTTTTTTATAATCATCTGTAGTTACTTGAAGAGCAAAAAGGCGAATAAGATAAATGAGAACTATTACAATAGCTACCCCCCCTATTACAAATTTGCGTTTTTCTAAAATATAATCTTTTATCATATTATTTTCTTATACCTTCGACAGCCATAATACATGCAATTGTCAATATAGAACATGCTATAATCCGCACCAATAACATTAATATTGTTGTGAATGAAAAGAATTCAATAGTCAATAAAATCATTTGATGGGTAAAAACACATGCTACGATGTATTTAAAAAATGAAAAGATTCCCATTGATTTAAATGAGGGAGTTATGCTATCCAATAAATCTCGAGGAGTAAAAAGACGTAAATAAGTAGGACGAGCAAATGCTAATGCCACACAAGCGGCAGTATTCATTCCTAATGTATTTGAAAATATATCAATAATAAGTCCTATCGAAAAAGCCCACAACATTAATATATTACGTGAAGTTCCGGTCGACAACTTCAATATAAAGTAAATATATAGAAAAGGTGTAGCAATGCCTAATATATGAATATGGTTTAAAATGAGAACTTGAAGTAGAATCAAGCCAATAAACCAGAGTATTTTATATAAAGTATTTGTTATCATTACCTGATTTTATTTCTTTCGAGTTCTATTTTTTCTTGTTGATTGATACGATCAATAATACGAACATTGTTTAGTTTGCCAAAATCAGCAGCCAATAAAACCTTCAATGTATAGGAAAGACCATCGTTTGAATCGTAAATATCATCCACACTTCCGACTACAATACCTTCTGGAAAAACAGATGAATATCCACTTGTTACTACGGTATCGCCTAGTTTAAATTCGGCGTGTCGAGGCAAATCACGAAGATAAGCATAACGTGAGTCACCATCTTCCCATTTCAAGGAACCAAAATAATCGCTCCCTAAAATTTTACAACTCAAACTTGATTTACTGTTCAGAATCGAAATAACGAGAGAGTATGAAGGTGATGTTTTATAAACAATACCAACCACACCATTTTGATCGACTACACCCATATCTGGTTTTATGCCGGCAGTAGATCCTTGATCTAGGGTGATATAATTATCAACATGATTAAGAGAGTTATTAATGACGTTTGCTTTATGTAGCGAATATTGATTGCTCGATAAACTTTTTAAGCTTGCAATTTGGGTTGTATCATATTTTAATTGATACAAAGTGTTTTCGAGGTTTGCAATCTGTTTTTCTAAAAGCATATTGCGATCAAGTAGATCATCATTAACCGATTTCAAATGAAAATATGAACTGATTCCTCCCGATATCTCGTATAAATTTCCTGCAATAACATTGGCTGAAGTAAAATAGGCACTTTGCTGATAATTATTGAATCGAAAAAGCAATCCAAAACTGATAAGCTCCAGAAATATAAATAGAAACCAATAATTATATTTTATAAGGAAGTTTAATAGATTACGCATAAAGCCCTATTGATGCTTTGTTGTGTTAAATATAAACGTACCAATACCGTTGAAACACAGTATTGGTACATTAAATTATCTTTTGTATTATCTCATCAAGAATGAGAAACGATCTACATTCTTCAAGGCGATGCCCGTTCCTTTAGCAACTGCATGAAGTGGATCATCAGCAATATGAAAAGGAATGTTTATTTTATCTGTCAAACGCTTGTCCAAACCACGTAATAAAGCACCACCGCCGGCAAGATAAATTCCGTTTTTAACGATATCTGCATATAATTCTGGAGGAGTGTTTTCGAGTGCACTTAAAATAGCTGTCTCAATTTTTGAAATTGATTTTTCGATACAGTGTGCTACCTCTTGATAACATACGGGAACCTCCATTGGCAATGCAGTGATACGATTAGGACCATGAACAATATAATCTTCAGGCGCATCATCCGTTAATTCTGTTAAAGCAGCACCTACATGAATTTTAATACGTTCTGCCATACGTTCGCTGACCTTAACATTGTGCTGGCGGCTCATGTATTCCTGAATATCAGCAGTTAAGTCATCTCCAGCAATACGAATAGAATTGTTTGAAACAATCCCACCTAAAGAGATAACGGCAATTTCGGTAGAACCACCACCTATATCTACAATCATATTACCTTCGGGAGCCTCAACATCGATACCAATACCGATTGCAGCAGCCATAGGTTCGAAAATCAAATAAACATCACGTCCACCAGCATGTTCAGCAGAATCGCGTACGGCTCTCAACTCAACCTCGGTACTTCCTGAAGGTACACCAATTACCATCCGAAGCGATGGGGAGAATAGGTGGTTGCGAGTGTTTACACGTTTAATTAAACCACGCATCATTTGCTCACAAGCGTAGAAGTCGGCAATTACACCATCACGAAGTGGACGAATAGTACGAATATTTTCGTGAGTTTTCTCGTGCATTAATTTAGCTTTCTCACCTACAGCAATCATTTTGTCTGTGCGGCGATCAAGGGCAACTACAGAAGGTTCGTCAACCACTATTTTACCATTGGTAATGATAATAGTGTTGGCTGTACCTAAGTCCATTGCTATTTCTTGAGTAAATGAAAATAATCCCATATTAATATTTTATTAATGTTTAAAGTGACGAACACCGGTAGTTACCATAGCAATACCATGCTCGTTGCAATAATCGAAGGTTAGTTGGTCTTTCACAGAACCTCCGGGTTGAATAACAGCAGTCACACCTTCATTGCCTGCAATTTCCACACAGTCGGGGAAAGGAAAAAATGCATCAGATGCCATCACCGCATCTTGAAGATCAAAATCGAATGATTTTGCTTTTTCGATTGCTTGTTTAAGCGCATCAACGCGTGAGGTTTGTCCAACACCACTAGCCAATAATTGTTTATTTCGAGCCAATACGATTGCATTCGATTTACTATTTTTTACAATTTTATTAGCGAATAATAAATCTTCTGCTTGATCTGGAGTTGGTTCTTTGTCAGTAACAATACTTAAATCGGCAATGGTTTCAATATTTAAATCTCTATCTTGAACTAAAACTCCATTCAATAAAGAGCGGAATTGCTTTTTAGGCATTTTAGCCTCTTTACGAACAAGAATGATACGATTTTTCTTTTGTCCTAAAATTTCCAATGCATCTACATCATAGTCGGGAGCAATAATTACCTCAAAAAATAATTTATTAATCTCTTCAGCTGTAGCCTTATCAATAATAGCATTTGTCACTAATACGCCACCAAATGCCGATACAGGATCACCCGCTAAAGCATCTTTCCAAGCTTCCAAAACAGTAGGACGTGAAGCCAAACCACATGCATTATTATGTTTCAAAATTGCAAATGTGATATCTTCAAATTCATCGATTAATTCTACAGCAGCATTAATATCTAATAAATTGTTATATGAAATTTCTTTGCCGTGAATTTGATCGAACATACCATCAAGATTTCCATAGAAATAACCTTTTTGATGTGGATTTTCTCCATAACGAAGTGCTTTCTGATCATTTGAAGTACAACGGAAAGCCGATCCTTCTTCAGCATCGAAATAATTGAATATTGACGAATCATAATGAGAGGATACAGCAAAAGCTTCTTTAGCCATCCATTTACGTTCTTCAATAGAAGAAGAAGCACCATGTTCCATCAACATATCATACAAAGGCTTATATTGAGCTTGTGATGCAACGATAATGACATCTTTAAAATTTTTAGCCGCAGCACGAATTAATGAGATACCACCAATATCGATTTTCTCAATAATTGACGATTCATCAGCTCCTGATGCAACGGTAGCTTCAAAAGGATATAAGTCAACAATCACCAAATCAATTTCAGGAATTTCGTATTTTTCGATTTGTTGCTTATCTTGCTCTAAATCTCTACGACACAATATTCCACCAAACACTTTCGGATGCAAAGTTTTCACTCTACCACCCAATATTGAAGGGTATGAAGTTAAATCTTCAACAGCCTTACAAGGATATCCTAAGGATTCGATGAACTGACGGGTACCACCTGTAGATAAAAACTCTACACCTTCTTCATGTAGTTTAGTTATAATTTCATCTAAACCTTCTTTATGATAAACCGATACTAATGCGGTTTTGATTTTTTTTAATTCAGACATGAATTGATTTTATTGGATTGACTTTATTTAGTATTTGAATCGCAAAGTTACTAAATTCTTATATTTATACACAATAAATACATGGTGAATTATTAATAAAAAACGCCGATTCAAAAGTTTATGAATCAGCGTTTTTATTTTTATTCGAAACGTTTACTTTGTTTTACCAAATTGATGCTCTTTGTTCTAAAGGGATGTACATTGGATCATTTGGAGTAATATCGAAAGCTTCATACCATGCATTGATATGAGGTAGTGCTCCATTTACTCTCCAACGCCCTAAAGAATGTTCATCAGTTTTCGTTCTACGCAATATTTCTTCAGGACGTATATTGCCTGCCCAAACATTAGAGTATGCCAAGAAAAAGCGTTGATCGGGGGTTAATCCATCAACATTTGTCAATGCATTATTTGCAGTTGCATTTTTAAATGCATTATAAGAAACCTGTAAACCTCCATGATCAGCAATATTTTCACCTAAAGTAAATTGTCCGTTGGCATTTAAACCTGGCGCAACTTCTATATTATCAAAATAGTCAACCAATACTTGTGATCTTTCTTTAAAGTTTTTTGCATCTTGCTCTGTCCACCAATCTTTCAAATTACCATCTTTATCGTATTGACGTCCCATATCATCAAATCCGTGAGTCATTTCATGACCTATTACAACACCAATAGCACCATAATTAAAGGCATCGTCAGCATTCATATCAAAAAAAGGATATTGTAAAATACCGGCAGGGAAACATATTTCATTGGTGGTAGGATTGTAATATGCATTAACTGTTTGAGGTGTCATAAACCATTCATCTTTATCGACCGGTTGACCTGCTTTTTGAATCATTTCGTTGTAAGCCCATTGATTAGCACGTTTAATATTATCCCAATATGAATCGTTAGTTATCATTAGATTAGAATAATCCTTCCATTTATCAGGATAACCTACTTTTACATGGAAGGTTGCTAATTTTTCTTGTGCTTTTTTCTTTGTTTCATCACTCATCCAAGTTAAACCTTGAATACGCTGTCCTAATGAGGTTTGCAAATTACCAACTAAATCGACCATTTGCTGTTTGGCCTGAGCTGGAAAATATTGTTCAACATACATTTGCCCAACTGCTTCTCCTAAAGCATCGTCAACTGTACTTACCGAACGCTTCCATCGTGGTTGAAGTTCTTTTTTACCTGACATTGTTTTATCATAAAAATCAAAGTTCTGATTTACAAAGTCATCACTCAAATAGTTTGCTGCTTGATTAATCAAATTCCATTGAAGATAAGCTATTTGATTTTCGAGAGGCACTTCATTAATAATGGTCTCTACTTCTTTTATAAATCCAGGTTGACTGATATCTATATTATCCAAGTTTCCCATACCAGCTGTTTCAAGATAAGAATTCCATTGAAAGTTTGGATATTCAGCTATAAGCTCTTCACGTGTACGTTTGTTATAATTGGCATTAGGATCACGTAATTCTACATTAGAGCGAGAGGCTTTGGCCAATCGAGTTTCAATATCAATAACAGCATTCATCGATTTTTCTGCTTGAGTTTTGTCTAAACCAGACAGTTCAAACATTTTTATCAAATGCTTTTTATATGCATCTCGGATCACTTTCATTTGCTCACTATCCTCAAGATAGTAGTCTCTTTCGTCCATGGCTAAACCACCTTGATAGGTATGTGCTATATTCATATCACTATTCATGTCATCTGCACCGATATACAAATAAAAATATGGAGATATTCCCTGTTTTTGCATTTCAGCGATTACAGTATATATCTGATCTTTATTCTGAATATTTTGCAACTGTTGCAACTCATTCAAAATAGGCATTGCTCCATCGGCATTTAACTTTACACTATCCATGGCCATATTATAAAAATCACCAATCTTTTGAGCTACGCTTCCATTAGGATGTTGAGTCTCTGCCAATCCTTCAATCAAATTTTGAAGTTGTAAACGGTTATTTTCTCGTAATTGATCGAATGACCCAAAACGTGAATACTCATCACTAATCGGATTATTTTTCATCCATCCGCCACACGCATATTGATAAAAATCGGCACCTGCTACTGCAGTAGTGTCAAGATTGGCAAGATCAATACCTATAGTCGTTTGCTTGCCACTATTGCATCCTGTTGTCATCATGCAAATTGCAATTATTGGTAAATACTTTAAAACTTTCATATATAATTAGTTATCATTACTTTTTCAAGATTTAAACTCTTCTAATTCGATTGATAGAGTTTCCCATTGTTCAACAATATCATCCAGCTGTTTTTTCATTTTTTGATGTTGTTCATATAGCGTCATATCAGCAGCACCTTCAGGAGTAGTCATTTTATCTTCCAATGAAGCGATTTCTGTTTCGACTTTTTCAATAGAAGTTTCTGCATCCATTATTTGCTTCTCAAGTTTTTTCACCTTTTTATTTATCTCTTTCTGAGCTTCATAAGACAATTTATTATCGGATGGAATATCTACATTCTGCGCCTCTCTATTTTTTGATAAGGCTACAGTAGGCGACATAGAAAGCTCTCCAAGATGTTCGATTTGTTTTTTCTGCAAAAACTCATATATACCAGCGAGATGCTCTTTCACAATACCACCGCCAAACTCATATACTTTAGTCGCTAAACCATCTAAAAAATCACGATCGTGACTTACAATAATTACCGTTCCATCAAACTCTCGAATCGCCTCCTTTAAAACATCTTTCGAACGCATATCTAAATGGTTGGTTGGCTCATCGAGAATCAATAGATTAACAGGTTCCAACAAGAGTTTTATCATTGCTAAACGAGTGCGCTCGCCCCCTGATAAGACTTTAACTTTTTTGTCGGAAGCTTCACCACCAAACATAAATGCACCTAAAATATCACGAATTTTAAGGCGAATATCTCCTACAGCAACTCTATCTATCGTATCGAATACCGTTAACTCACCATCCAACATTTGTGCCTGATTTTGTGCAAAATAACCTATTTGTACATTGTGACCCAACGTTAGTTTTCCAGTGAAATCTGTAATCTCATCCATGATACATTTTACCAAAGTAGATTTACCTTCACCATTTTTACCGACAAAAGCTACTTTTTCACCACGATTAATCGTTAAATTAACATTTTTATAAACCGTATGATCGCCGTACGACTTTGCGACATCTTCACAAATTACGGGATAGTTACCACTACGACTAGAGCAAACAAACTTCAAACGAAGTGCCGAATTATCTTCTTCATCGACTTCAATTCGATCAATTTTTTCTAGTTGCTTAATACGACTTTGTACTTGTATGGCTTTTGTGGCTTGATATCTAAAACGTTCAATAAATGCTTCCGTTTCCTCGATTTGTTTTTTTTGATTTTCGTATGCCCTTAATTGCTGCTCGCGGCGTTCTTTTCTTAATTCTATAAAATCATCATATTTAACACGATAATCGTATATTTGTCCACAACTAATTTCGATAGTGCGAGTGGTGACATTATTAAGAAAAGCACGGTCATGACTTACTAACACAACCGCGTTGGCACGTGTTGAAAGGAAATTCTCAAGCCATTGTATACTTTCTATATCCAAATGATTGGTGGGCTCATCTAGTAATAAGACATCAGGACGGCGCAACAATAGTTTTGCCAACTCAATTCGCATACGCCATCCACCCGAAAATTCCGATGTAGAACGAGTAAAATCAGTACGACTAAATCCCAACCCCATTAGTGTACGCTCTATTTCAGATTGAAAATTAGTTCCACCCATCATCAAAAATCGATCATTTTCTTGAGTAAAACGATCGATTAATTTATGATAATCGTCCGATTCATAATCAGTACGCTGTGCCAATTCGTTATTCATACGCTCCACATTGGCTTGTATTTCGAATATATGTTCAAAAGCCATTTCGGCTTCTTCCATTACGGTACGATTATCGGATAACTTCATTACTTGAGGAAGATAACCTATTGTTGTTTCGCGAGGAATAGAAACATTACCTACAGTAGGATTTTGCATTCCTGCCAATATTTTTAGCATGGTCGATTTTCCTGCACCATTTTTACCTACCAATGCAATTCTATCTTTACGATTTATTACATAAGAAACATCTTCGAACAAGGGGGTAGCATTAAACTCTACTTTCAGATTTTCAACTGATATCATATTGCGCTATAAAATTCGTCTTTAATTATTGAAGACTACAAAGATAGCGATAAATTACTTGTAGCAATTCGATGTTATAAGGAAAAGAATATGAAAAACTATATAATCATATTCATAGAATCGAGAATCAGACTCATAATATTGATTATAATGACAACCTGTATTAAAAGCCAATATACAAATGTTTGATATGCTATAAATCGGTATCCATATATATAGTACCTAATCGCATTCCACGATTTGGGTGTTCAAGTAGTGAGTTATAAATAGATTTAATTTGCAACGTGTCAGTTGATAAACTTCTTGTCCGTGTAACCTCGCCTCTAATCATTTGCAAAGCAACATTCAAAAACAAGTCGTTAGTTCTATCGCCAAATTCAACAGGCGATTCTAGTAACAATTGTCTGCCTTTGGCTTGCCAATTTGGACTAAAACCATTTTCGTAATTCGACTCCCTTCTAGAATTAAAAACCTTACATACAATCGGGTGCAATTCATATTCGTATTTATGATCGCTCAAGGTTATTGAACCGACATTTTTTCCCTCGGTACGATCCCCAATCAACACAACATCATAATAAGGTCGTAAACCGTTAATAACAGCTTCTGAGGCAGAGGCTGTACGATTTGTTGTAAGTACAAACAAACGAGTTAAATCGAGATTTTCTTTGTTGGGTTGTAAATTATATAACACGTTTTTGTTAACCTTATCATTGTAATGCGTTTCACAAAAAACCCCTCCTAATGAAGCTTGAGGAGAAAGCATTTGAGATAATAATTGAGCACACGTTACCAATCCACCACCATTGTAACGCAAATCTAAAATAAACTCATTTACACCAGCAGCCTTAAATTTTGAGAATTCACTTTTCAACCTATTATTATAAGTTAAATCATCATCACCATTTGGACCGGACGTGAAATGATTATAGACTAGATATCCTACCCTCCTCATGCCAGTGTCTTGACCAGTTATAACCGATGAATAGAAAACCGGATCATCTTCTATTACTTCAGGAGCAATATTGACATTCATTAATGGAGTGTTATTTTGCCAAGTGTCGTTCAATCCCAATGTCAAAGTTTGATTCGATCGCAGAAGTTTTATATCGTTAGCCTGAATCAATACATTATTTATACGATGTATCCACTGTCCGCGTTTTATTCCTTTTTTATCTGCCGGCGAATTGGGCAATACATAAAGCACATTAATTGCAATATGCGAATTTTCAAACATGTATGCCTGAAATTCAAAACCCAATACAGGTTCACTATTTGATTTCCGAGTGGTGATACCTACTTTTTTATTTATAGTAGAATAATGATAAGTATTTTTACCATCCTCAGGAGACAATAAAGTTTCGAAAAATGCCTCTGGATTATTACTAAAGTTTAATTTACTTGATGAAGGTATTTGATGATACCAATAATACCAATGACGCATATTCGCTTCAATCCATTGGTTGGTTGATAGCACGTCGTTATCTTTTTTAGTAGAATCATCATTGCATGACAATAATAAGAACGAAACTATAAATACGAAAAAAATAGGAGAATGATATCTTTTCATATAAATTTTCATTAAAGGTTAATAATAGAAAGACAAATGTATACAAAAAAAGGAAAAGCCAATGACTTTTCCTTTTTTGTATATATGTTATTATATAATTAAAATAACTTCTGAGGATATTCACCTGATGCAATCAAAGCTTCAATTTTATCAACTACACCTTGACGATCGGCAGCGTAAGTCACACCAAACCATTTACTAGTTGTATCTAACACTTTCACTTTTGCAGTACCTTCATTTACCAGCTTGTTTACCAATAAAGGAATAAAGTATTCAGCTTTCAAATTGTCCATATTTTCTGTTAAGAATTGTTTGAAATCAGCTTCAGAATATTCAAAATAATCTGGTGTGAATCCCCACATATTCATTGAAACAGGAGTATTATCTTCAATCGTTTGCATCACACCGTTTTCATCTGTAAATGAAACTTTTCCGTCAATGCGTTCGATTGCTGTTCTTTCAACAACAGTTGTCAAATAACCATCAGCATCGGTACCACAAACACCACGTGCTACGCTACCACTTTCACTCAAAGTGTTTCCTACGCGATAACCAATCATGCAATAGTCATTCGTTTTGCCTGTCATTTCAGATAGCGCCTTACCCAATACAGCAAAACTGTCACGTCCGTAAAAATCATCGGCATTGATTACTGCAAATGGTTCATTAATTACACCTTTACCCATCAAAACAGCATGATTTGTCCCCCAAGGTTTAACACGATCAGCTGGACAAGTAAAACCTTCAGGTAAATTATTCAAATCTTGAAATACAAGTTCTACTGGAATATGGTTTTCATATTTGCTTAGAATTTTATCGCGAAAATCTTGTTCGAAATCTTTTCTAATAACGAATACAACTTTGCCAAATCCACCACGAATAGCATCATAGATAGAGTAATCCATAATTGTTTCGCCATTTGGACCTAGTCCATCAAGTTGTTTTAAACCTCCGTAACGACTGCCCATACCGGCAGCAAGCACAAATAAAGTTGGTTTCATAGTTGTGTATATAAATATAGTTATATTAATATTTTGTGATATTATGTTGCAAAGTTAGTATTTTAAATATTGTATAAATATAAAACTCATGCAAAATTTGATACAATATCAATGATAAACTATTAGAATGGATAACCAATGGCAAAGTTAAGAGCTGTTTGCTTTATAAATTTCCCTTCAATATTATAATAACCCTTTTTGCCTGTTTCCCATGGATCATGCAATGGGATACCCCAATCTAGACGGAATACAAGAAAATCAAGATCGTATCTGATACCAACACCTGTTCCCAATGCGATTTGTTTCGGCAATGTTTTCAGTTTCAATTGTGCTTCTGGCTTTGTAGAGTCATAACGCATATTCCAAATATTACCGGCATCTAGAAACACAGCTCCATGTATATCACCCCATATTGGAAAACGATATTCGATATTAGCTTCTAAACGTACATTACCAACTTGATCTAGATACCCATATTTACCAGTGTGCGGTTTTGTGCCACCCGGTCCTAAACCTCTTACAGGAAATGCTCTAATGCTGTTTGCACCACCAACAAAGTATTGTTCTGTATAAGGTGCAATATCTTTGTTGCCATAAGCCCATAAAACACCTCCTGCTACCCGCATTGCAACAGCATTTTTAGAATCTATATTCCATAAGTAACGATAATCTGTTGACAACTTCACAAATTGAGCAAAAGGAGTTCCAAGAAGCCCTTTATTTTTTTCCTTAAATGAATGTCCAAACATTGCATAAAAACAAGAAACAATATTACCAGCCGAGGTAAAACTAGTTTGCCACCATATTGGGTTTTTAACACCTCTTTTTGATGAGTTATCATAAGTATATGAAAAATCCATTGCAGGAATAAATTGATTTTCCAAACTGAGATATAGTGCCGGATTCGTTTCCGCTATTTGTTTAAACTCATCGGTCTGCTTTTGCAAAACATTAAATGTCAAACGAAATGGTGTTACGCTGAATTTTCTAACACTAGAGGGCTGAAAATCATAGGTAGCATTTCCTCCAAAAGCCAATAAACGATAATATTTAGCGCGATTCAACTGTTCGGCATATATTTTAAATGTAGTTGTTGCTTGAAAATCATATTCTCGTTTCCCGAAAGTAGGAAATAATATACGTGGAAAGGATAGAGAGGTAGATGCTCCCATTTCCCAGCTATTCATTGAAGATCCTCCTCCACCTCTACTTTTTCCAATCTGCCATTCATAAGAACCTTTTAATGTGACATTCCAGCTTTCTCCTCCTCCAAAAACATTATTTTTGGTGAGCGAAAAAGCAGCACCGGGACCAGCTTGATCGGTACTTTTTACTAATACGTTGACACCAAACTCAGCATCCAACGGTTTTCCTAAAGTCGCTTGTAAACTAACATCCAACGTATCACAAGTAGCCAACGTATCTCGAGGTATATACTGTAAATCCATGAATGAGAATATACCTGTTTGTGCAATCTTTTCTTGTATACGTTGCTGGCGATATTGACTATATAAACGCTTACTTTGAAGTAGGCGAATGGAATCATTTTTAATATATGCCTGATAGTTAATCCATCGATACATCATTGAAGGACGGACTTTCAACTTATCATAATAATTGATTTTCATACCCTTATACTCAGTTGTTTTATTGGGTATCTGACCATCTTTGCCTAATATATCCACAGTAACATCACCTACATAATATTGCTTTTGAGCTACTGCCGGGATACCGGCGGCAGGAACCATACGCATCATAACATGTCCTTCCCTTACTATTGTAGTATCGGCCTGATAAACTAAATAATCGGGGCGGAAATAAAAGTAACCTAAGTTGCGCAACATAGTACTGATACGGTTGCGTTCCTGATCAAGGTCCGGAACATTAAATTGTATACCAGGATATATATAGGAACGTTTTTTCGTCCGTTCCATAATGTTCATCACATTAGGGGTAAAGCCTTTATAATATAAGGTGTCGATAAAATATGGATTTTTTAAATCTATATCATAAGTAATCTGTGCTTTTAAAGAATCTTTTGGGTCAACAATAACGTGATAATCGGAAGTACCATTAAAATAGCCATAATCTTGCAATAGATTTTTGGCTATTTTAGTACGAACTTCAGGATTGACCGTAGAAATAAAAACCGGTTTTGCAGCAAATTTATTGAAAATCCACTTTCCAAATCCTTTTTTGTACTTTACAAAATCATTATAAACCCACATACCAAAAGGCAAAGGTATAAATCCTAATATCTTTGTTGAAGGAGCTTTATTTAAAGCTGAATTGATTTCGCTTTCGGCTGTTACACCAATCTTAGTTGTTGGTTTCGATTGATAATTCACCTTATATCCGGTATACAAGACTTCCCCTTCCGGTAGATTTTTTGTGGTTGAACAAGAAACTGTCAATCCCATTAAAACTACCGTAATTAATATACTTATTATTTTAGTAAAAATCGTTTTACTCATTTTCCTTCACTTCGTTTTGTACTTTTTTCTTTCGTTTAAAGATAAATAACTCACTCAATTTATCGATTTTTTTACGTAACACTAAACCGACACCTCCCTCAGTGATTTCTCCTTCTAGCAACGATTCATAGTTTTTATCATAGAATACACGAATATATCGTGTGGCCGATTCATCTAATCGATATTCTAATGATATATTATTAATGAATGACTCTGCATTGTAAGTAACGTCTGCGCCTGTAGATACTTGGCCACCGATAATAATTTGGAATCTATTATTAAAGAAGCGCTGTGAATAACTGAAGCTATAATCAGTCTGTTTTCCACCCACATCCGATGTATTATTTTCGACACCTACACTCAAATTGGCATTTTTAATATTTCCCATTAACGAGTTTAGCTGACTTGACAATACACTATTCAAGGCACTGCCCATATTAAAACCACCACTCGAGCCCGAATCGGCCAAATAAATGCCAGTAGCCAACATTGCCACAGCTTGTTTTCCTCGTTCGTCGGGTCCCATCATTGCAAGTTGATTTTGCACTTCAGCATTATCAGGAGCACTAAGATCAAAAGCCAAAGATAGATTTTCGAGACGATTTTTTACAACAATCGAAACAACAAAATTCACCATTTGAGATGAACCATTATCCATTGCAACCGACGATCTCACTTTCTCATTCGCGGTTATATTCAACAATGGGTCCATGGGATTTCCCATCCACTCAACATAACTTCCACTTTGTATTTGGAATTCTTTTAATGGGATAACAGGTAAAGACATTTGTATAGAACCACTGGTTAAAGTATATCGACCTGTCAATGTCATTACACCTTGAGGTGTATATTTAAATGATAAATTACCACCACCCTGAACTTCGACTTTATTGGATTGATCTGCACTCAAATCAACATTAAACTGTACGGCTGGAGCTATTTCAATTCCCATGACCAAATCGAGCCCTCCAAACGACACAGCAGGTTCATCACTTTTTATGATAGCTGTTGTATCATTGAAGTTAGTAAAGGTTACTAATCCACTTAAACGATCTTGAACGGTTAAAGGAGAATCGCTCAATACGTATGTTATATTTGTATTATTCAACAAAGATATACCACCGCGCATCTGCAAATGACTTAATGGTCCTTTGATAGTTGCATCTAAGTCAACATATGCTTTACCATACACCATACTTTCTTTGGTCTTCTTTGCGTTCAATACCTCATAATTGGCTGCATGAAGTTTCAAATTTGCCATGGGCTTAGTTAAATCTCTAAAGTCAATATATCCATTAATTGTAAATGGATTATTTGATGTGGTATAAATAGAGTATTTATCGAACTGTAAGCGACTGTCTTTAATAACAAGAGGATTATTACCTAATCTAAATTGTGCACCATATTGGACCGATTTCACAGTAACACTATCCATCACAATATTACCCGCAACAATAGGTGCATCTAGATAGCCGCCAACATTTACTTGACCATCAATATCTCCCGATAAGCTTACTAGTTCTTGAGGTATAAATACATTAGCAATATCAGTTGGAAAATGCATAAAACTTGCATTCAATGTAATGCTGTCTTTTTTATGAACAGTAGGATACAATGATCCGTCCGCCGTTAATACTTCATTCCCATTGTGTCCGAGATAGGTTGTAACATATTGTTTACCATTTTCACCGGGCAACCATGAAGCACCTAAAGAAATATTACCTACCGATTGCTTCTCATATGTTAAAGAATCAATGGTCGACTCTGCAGATAATTGCAATGAATGTTCTGTTTGCACATAATGACACTCTATACTAAATAAACCGGTAATATCTGGCATATAGGGAATAATGCTAAATACATCAGCCAATTGTATACGTCGCAATTCAACATCAATATTTTGAAGTGATGTGGTATCGGTTGATAATGATTTGATAACAACTCCTACCCCTTGCGGATCTTGCATATTTACATTCGCATATACCCGTTTGTTATGATGCAAGTAGATCCAGTTACTATTATCTACATATTGAAATTTATGATATGCGAATATTGGATGCTCAGGAGTTAAAGTAAACATCAGGCCACTACTTTTGGTATTCCCATCGCGCAATGGACGAGCATTAATACCAAAAAGCAATCCTGTGTTGCCTTTGCCATCTATAAAATGCAATGTTAATTGGGCATCATTATTACAAAGTTTCAGATCAAGATTCGATTTAAAAGCAATATGTGGATTAGTGGGCCCATTAATAACGCCGCCATCAAAAGCAATACAACTCGTATCTTGCTTAATATCAAAATAAATGGTATCTAACTGTAATGTATCAATTTTAAAACTATAGATTGCCAAATCGCCATTAATGCCCGAGTGTGGATTTACTCTTAGATTAACATCAATGTCACGATAAGACATTTTTTTGGTTTTAAGATACCATGAAATCGGATTATCTTTGCCGGCTGTGATATTCAAAAATACATCGGGAAGTGTTTGACGCAATTCATTAATCTGTAACTCTCCATTAGATAGCTGATCGATAATTTCATTACCCAACTTAGAGCCTTGCTTTATCACTTCATCCAGACCTGTGTTTGAAGTTAAATCAAGTTTTAAATCTCCTGAATTAAAATCAACGGCAATACTATCTTTCATTATGGCACCTGAAAATGTAAATGCAATATCCTTTGCCAATGGTGTAGGAAGTACACCTAGTTTATATAAGTCTACAAAGCCTACATCAATATCAGCATTCCCATCCGGATATGAAACACCTAAATTATATTGTGCCTCTGCACGCATTTTTAACAAATAGTTATCGATCGAAATATGAGCATGTGCCATACTGCTTTTTATTCCGGCATCAATATCAATCCCCGATAAATGTAAATTAGTATATTGCAATTTGTCAACTGAAGCTTTAAGATTAGCAATCGATTTGGGGGCAATAGGGTTCAATCCCTTACCTATCACATTGATAGAGGCTGTTAAATCATATATAGAATCTTTAGGCAAAAAGTTTTGTATCGGAAACTCCGTAATATTCAAATTTGCTTTGTAAACTTCTGTTGCAATATTAAGTCCGGCTTGAAGAGACAAAGAACCAATTGCTTCTTTTAAGATTAAGTCGGCATCGATCTGTGAGCCCTCTAATGTTGCATTCATGTTGAGTTGCATACTATCAGGAATTGCCAAAGGGTCATTAGGTTTCAAATCGGTAAGTGCAGTAAGAAAATCAAGATTGTAGGTTCGCATTTGCAAATCCATATTGCCCGATCGACGAATAGAATCGTTCAGGTTATAAAACTCACCACCACCATCTATGCTGAAAGCACCTGGCAAATCAACACGCATACGTGATATTTGCATTTGTTTTAAATTACCATCTGTGCCCGCTTGTATAATCAAAGGATAAGAAGGATATGCATCTTTAAAAGATTGGGGCATAGAACCCGCCAACAACATTACATCTTGTTTTCCTATTCGTGCATCAAAACGAGCATTCAAACGGCCTGTTGTTGGCATATCTATTAATTTCCAATAGGTTTGTGCAGTAAGATTAATACTCGAATGTGGAGTAATTAAATTGAAATAAGGCACTTTAATTAAAATGCTATCAGACAATACACGGGCGGTTAAAGATGAAACATTAAATCCCGAACGCTCATACATCGAACACTCATTGATGATTGCATTCACATCTTTTCCGTCATATCTTACGGAGTCTATTCCTAATTGAATATCCTTTAAAACAAGATGAGAAGGATCAAAACCATCTATTGGTTTTGAAGTGCCTTTATTCAAACTAAATGACCCTTTATCCAACAATAAATTTTGTACACCATATGCCCCTTTATTTAAATCGACTAAAATATCATTTAATGATAATGAAGTAAGATAAGTATGCATTTGGGTCGAATCGACAGGTGTATTCATTAGAAAACCGACATTTTGCAACTTTACTTTTCGAATGTCAAATTTCCATTTGAAGTTTGAGGAAGTAGTATCTACCTTTTCAACTGTAGAAGTATCATTCAGTGTCAAATCTATAAATGTATTTTCAAGCAGCACTTGATCTATTTGTGCTTCCTCTTTTGCCAACAAGATGCCATGACTTTCGAGCATGAAATGCCCGAGTTCACCTTTAAAATTCATTCCTTCAATTAAATTGCCCGAATTAACTTTTACATCATCTAGAGCAACTTTATCAACATCAATGCGACCTTTAAACAAAGGTATCAACTGTACACGAACATTCAAACTACCAAGTTGCAATAATGTATCTTGTTTCTGGCTAATATCAACATTACGAACTAATAGATTTAACGGAAAACGTAAATCAATACGCCCTACATTTAAATCCATACCTAGCGCTGCAGAAACATGCTTATTGACTTGTTTACGCATAAAGTTTTGTACGGGGGGCACGTACAATAATATCATTATAGTGGTAAAGATTAATATCGGGGTTAGGATGATCCAGCCTATCCACTTTAAAACA
>DKPN01000009.1:129860-130094 GCA_002471195.1 Bacteroides sp. UBA7333 | reverse complement strand
ACAAAATAAACAAATCTAATTGAGAAATGATTAAATAAAATTCAAAATAGTTTTTACAATTCGCAATAAACCATGGCATGTTCATAGATTTACTTACAACCTTTATAAGGTATTATAAAATGACATGGATATTTATATAATGACAACCTTTATATTTCTTTTTTATATATGTATCGTTGTTCAAGCAAAACAAGCCCTACTCCATTTTCAATTTACATTTTACGATGATAGGAC
>DKPN01000009.1:129418-129614 GCA_002471195.1 Bacteroides sp. UBA7333 | reverse complement strand
TCATAAATTCCAAACATTTATCATCATTACACGATATACGAAATTGATCGGTAGTCATCAAGAAATAAAGATTATCATTGTCAAAAGCAAAGAATTGATTTAGATCAATCAATTGTATGGGATTCATCCCATTAAGATCGTCATGAATAATATTACCACTTTTAACTACACCAGTATTAATATTATAAAGACTATA
>DKPN01000009.1:128982-129190 GCA_002471195.1 Bacteroides sp. UBA7333 | reverse complement strand
TGTAGACGAATTGATGCCATAATTATTGATCAAGTATATGTATCCTAAACGATCTGCTTCATTTGAAAAATGCTTCATGGTAGAGAATTTCTGCTCATAAAACTTTGCTGGAGTATTATTTTTTCCAAAGTTCACATCATAAGCTTTTGCTAAAGTATCCCCATTAATTTTGTAAATAATAGGCATACATGAGGGTTGGAAATATAGT